>NZ_CP090423.1:2975000-3275000 GCF_023518235.1 Stenotrophomonas maltophilia | reverse complement strand
GCGCGCAGCTGCCCGAGGCACTGACCGGGGTGCCGGGGCTGCTGGCGCGCGACCGGCAGAACTTCGCCCAGGACACCCAGCTGTCGATCCGCGGCTTCGGCGCACGCTCCACCTTCGGCGTGCGCGGGGTACGCGTGCTGATCGACGGCGTGCCGGCCACCATGCCCGACGGCCAGGGCCAGCTGTCGCACGCCAGCCTGCTGGGTGCCGAGCGCATCGAGGTGCTGCGCGGGCCGTTCTCCGCGCTGTATGGCAACTCCTCCGGCGGCGTGCTGCAGGTGTGGAGCGCACAGGGCCAGGCCGATGATCCCTGGCGGCTGCGCCTCAACGCCGGTGCCGGCAACACGCTCAGTGTGGGCGCGCAGCTGAAGGGCGCCGGCCGTGGACTGGACTACAACATCGCTGCCAGCCATTTCCGCACCGACGGCTGGCGTGATCACAGCCGTGCACGCCGCGAATCGCTCAATGCGCGCATCGGCGGTGATCTGGGCGGTGGACGGCTGGAGCTGCTGCTCAATGCGCTGGACGCGCCCGATGCGCAGGACCCGTTGGGCCTGACGCGTGCCCAGGTGGCGGCCGACCCGCGCCAGGCCACGTCGGTCGCGCACCAGTACAACACCCGCAAATCGGTGCTCCAGCAGCAGGCTGGCCTGCGCTGGACCCGCGAGGCCGGGACGCAGCGCTGGCAGCTGATGGGCTACGCCGGCCAGCGCGCGGTGAGCCAGTACCTGCCGATCCCGCCGACCGCGCAGGCCAACCCGCTGCATGCCGGCGGCGTGATCGATCTGGACGCCGGCTACGGCGGGCTGGACGCGCGATGGGGCTGGCACGGCGACGTGGGCGGGCGGCCGCTGGACCTGGTGGCCGGGCTCAGTGCCGACCGCCAGCGCCAGCATCGCACCGGCTACGAGAACTTCGTGGGCAGCACGCTGGGCGTGCGTGGACGCCTGCGTCGCGACCAGATCGATACCGTGCAGAACCTGGATCAGTTCGCGCAGGCCTGGTGGCAGTGGAGCCCGCGCTGGTCGCTGCTGGCGGGCGTACGCCACAGCACTGTGCGATTCCAATCGGATGACCGCTACATCACCGGGCGCAACCCGGATGACAGTGGCCGCCGCCGCTACCAGGCCACCACGCCGGTGGCGGGCATCAGCTTCGAGGCCAGCCCGCAGTGGCGGCTGCACGCCGCAGTCGGTCGCGGCTTCGAGACCCCCACCTTCAACGAACTGGGCTATCGCGCTGACGGGCACGCCGGGCTGGCACTGGATCTGGCCGCCGCCCGCAGCCGCAGCGTCGAGGTCGGCAGCAAATGGCACGCGCAGAACGGAACCCAGCTGGATATCAGCGTGTTCCGTGCAGATACCGACGAAGAGCTGGCCGTTGCCAGCAACATCGGCGGTCGCAGCACCTATCGCAACATCGGCCGCACCCGCCGCCAGGGCGTGGAACTGCAGTACCGGCAGGCGCTGGCCGAGCAGCTGGAACTGCAGCTGGCCTGGACCTGGCTGCAGGCACAGGTACGCTCACCGTATCTGACCGCGAACAGCACGGTGACTGCGGGCAGCCGCCTGCCGGGCGTGCCCCGACAGCAGGCCTTTGCCCGCCTGCAATGGACGCCGGCCGACTGGCAGTGGGCGCTGGAGGCCACCGCCAGCAGCGATACCGTGGTCAACGATGGGGCCAGCGAGCGCGCGCCGGGCTTCGCCCTGCTGCACCTGGAAGGTGGGCGCCGCTGGGCGCTGCCGGGCGGAGAACTGCGCGCCTTCGCGCGGCTGGAAAACGTGCTGGACCAGGCCTACATCGGTTCGGTGATCGTCAACGATGGCAATGGCCGCTACTACGAGCCGGGGCCGGGGCGGCGCGCCAACGTGGGTGTGCAATGGTCGTGGCGATGAAGCGGTAGCGCCGGCTGTTGGCCGGGAATGTCTCCTGACCGACGGGTCGTGCCGGCCGCTGGCCGGCATCGCGCCGTGCAGGATGTCAGCAGGTGACCCGTCAATCGGGGGCCTTGGCCGGCACGAACGGCGAGGTGGGGTCGCTGGCCGGGAAGGTCTCCTCCAGCGCCTCGTCCTGGTTGTCGCTGGCGTGCTGCTTGCGCTCGCGGCGCCTGAGCGGGCTTTCCTGGCCGCCGCGATGGCGGTCACCGCCGTCCTTGCGGTCCTGCGCCGCCTGTTCAGCCTGGCGCTTCACCGGCAGATGTTCGCCGCCCTGTGCGGCGTCAAAGAACGGCGCGCCGGTGCCGCGGTAATCGGCGTTGTCTGCATCGTGCTTGCCACGCTGCTCGCCGGGAATCGGCGGATGGTTCGCGCGCAGCGGGTCGCGGGAGGTCTCTCGGCTCATGGTCTGGCTACCTGCGCTGGGGACTCCCACTACAGCGCCGGGCAGGTAAAGCCGATGCGAACCTGGCGTCATGAACATCTCGCTCACCCCCCGGTAACGGCACCGCGCGTATTCCTGCCCACCCGCCCCCACTGCAGGAGCCGGCCATGCCCCGTCTTGAGCGACCCGCACCGTCCGTGTTCAACGCCCTGCTCGACCCGCTTGGCCAGCGCACCGCGCAGCGCCGGGCACGTCGCCAGGAAGACCCGCAGGCGGTGGCGCAGGACTACCTGCAGTACATGCTGAGCGATTACGAGGAGCGCCGCGGTCAGAACCATCGCAACTGGCGCGACCTGTGCCCGGTCTATGCCTTCGCGCTGACCACCCACGCCGCCGACTGGCCACGCGGTGACGCGGCCGATACCTGCGAGGAGCTGGCCGAACACTGGGAACAGATGCGCGGGCAGTCACGGTTGAGCTGGTCGCAGGCGCGACCGGTGGTGGAAGACGCCTGGCGCGCGCTGGACCATATTCCGGCCGCGGCGGTGAGGCCGCTGCTGCAGTAGTGCCGGCTGCTGGCCGGCAATCCCGGGAAACTTCAGGCCGCGAGCCTCAGCCGGCCAGCGGCCGGCACAACTGTTTTCCGTAGAAGCCACCTGCACGGCACCGACACGGGTGGTTTACATCGCCGGACTGAAGCTGGGCGTCCCCTGCCCCGTCACAGGTGTTCCCATGGCCCGCCCGATCTGGACCGGCACACTGTCTTTCGGCCTGCTCAATGTGCCGGTGTCGTTGATGTCCGGCGAACGCAAGGTCGATCTGCAGTTCCGCATGCTTGATTCACGTGACCGCAAACCGATCCGCTTCGAGCGGGTCAACGCCGATACGGGCGAGGAAGTGCCCTGGAAGGACATCGTCAAGGCCTACGAGTACGACAAGGGCAGCTATGTCGTGCTGGAGGAAGGTGACATCCGCTCGGCGGCTCCAGAGAGCCACGAGGCCGTGGAGGTGGAATCATTCGTGGATGCGGCGCAGATCGACCCGCGCTACTACGAGAAGCCGTATCTGCTGGTGCCCGCCAGGAAAGCCGAAAAAGGCTACGTGCTGTTGCGCGAAACGCTGCGCAGTACCGGCAAGGTCGGCATTGCGCGGGTGGTGGTGCGTACGCGCGAGTACCTGTGCGCGGTGATGCCGCAGGCAGACGCGCTGGTGCTTATGATCCTGCGCTATCCGCAGGAACTGGTGGATCCGGAGGACTACAAGCTGCCCACTGGCAAGCTGTCCGACTACCGTATCACCAGCAAGGAAACAGCGATGGCCGCGCAGCTGGTCGAGTCGATGGCCGGTGATTGGGATCCGACGCAGTATCACGATGAGTTCCGCGAGCGCCTGCACAAGGTATTGAACAAGCGGATCAAGTCCAAAGGAGGCACCACCCGGGTGGAAGAGGAGCCGGCGCCACATGAAGATGCGGCCACCAACGTGGTTGATTTCATGGCGCTGCTGCAGAAAAGCCTGGATGCCAACACGCGCACACCGGCGAAGAAGAATGCGAGCCGCAAGGCACCGGCGAAGAAGGTGGCAAAGAAGGCCGTCAAGAAGGCCGCCAAGAAGACCGCGCGGCGTAAGGCAGGCTGAGTGATGTCGCTGCACCAGTACCGACGCAAGCGTCGCCTCGGCGGAGGTACCGGGCAGACGCCGGAGCCTGACGACACCCCCGCCCAGGGAGATCCGAAGCGGCGGCCGACCTTCGTCATCCAGCTGCACCATGCCAGCTCGCGCCACTACGATTTCCGCCTCGAAATGGATGGTGTGCTGAAAAGCTGGGCGGTGCCGAAAGGCCCTTCGCTGCGGGCGGGTGAGAAGCGGCTGGCGGTGGAAGTGGAAGACCATCCGCTGTCCTACGCCGCCTTCGAGGGCGACATCCCTGAAGGTCACTACGGTGCGGGACATGTCGAGGTGTTCGACCAGGGCACCTGGGCCTGCGAGGGTGATCCGCTGGCGGCGCTGGCGGCAGGCAAGATCGACTTCGTGCTGCATGGGCGACGGCTGGCCGGTGGCTGGAAGCTGGTGCGAACGACAATGAAGGGACGCCAGGTGCAGTGGCTGCTGATCAAGCGCGACGACGATGACGCGCGCGATGCGGAGGCCGATGATCTGCTGGAAGGCCCGGTGCCGAAGCGTGCAACGGCGGAACAAAAGCGCTCCGCGAAGAAGGCGGCGCGCGCTGCCCCGGCCAGGCGCAGCCGCAAGGCCGATGGCCGTTGGCATGCCCGCGCACTGCGACTGGAGGGTGCGCGCGACACACCGTACCCACACGACTTCAAGCCACAGCTGACCGACCACCGCGACACCGCGCCGGACGGCGATCGCTGGCTGCACGAGATCAAGTGGGACGGCTATCGTCTGTTGGCCGATCTGCACGACGGTGAGGTGAAGCTGCGCTCACGCAATGGTCTGGACTGGACCACTGACTTCCCTGAGGTGGTGCAGGCGCTGAAGGCGCTGCCGGTAGGTGACGCACGCCTGGACGGCGAGCTGGTGGTACTGGATGCACAAGGGCGCAGCGATTTCGCAGCGTTGCAGCGGGTGATCGATGGCAGCTCCAAGCAACCGCTGCGCTACATCGTGTTCGATCTGCCAGGTGTTGCGGGGGTCGATATCAGCCGCGCACCGTTGCTGGCACGCAAGGCGCTGCTGAAGGCACTCATCGGGTCTGCGCCGGGCACGCTGGCCTTCAGCGAACATGTGATCGACCACGGCCCGCAGGTGTTCGAGGCCAGTGGCGATGCCGGCTTCGAGGGCATCGTCAGCAAGCAGGTGGATGCGCCATACGTCAACGTGCGTGCGCGCAGCTGGGTGAAGGTGAAGCACGAAGATGCCGATGAGTTCGTGATTGTCGGCCATACCGCACCCAAGGGCTCACGGGTGGGATTCGGCTCGCTGCTGCTGGCGGCGCCGGACAAGGGCGGGCTGCGCTATGTGGGCCGCGTCGGTACCGGCTTCGACGATCAGAGCCTGCGCGCGGTGCTTCATGCATTGCGGCCGCTGGCGGTGAAGACGCCGGTGCTGGAACTGCCTGCGCATGTCCCCTTCCGCGCTGCCAGCGTGCGCTGGGTGAAGCCGGTGACGGTGGCCGAGGTGGCCTTCCGAGGCTGGGGCAAGGAAGGCCTGCTGCGCCAGGCCAGCTTCAAGCGGCTGCGCAGCGACAAGCAGATGGAGGATCTGGATGTGAGTACAGCCAACACGCAAGCCGGTGACGACGTGCAGATCACCCACCCCGAACGCATCGTGTTTCCAAGGCAGAAGGCGAGCAAGGGCGATGTGGCCGATTACTACCTTCGCATGGCGCGCTGGATCCTGCCGGAGATCGCGGGCAGGCCATTGTCGCTGCTGCGCTGCCCGGACGGCGTGGGCAAGGCGTGCTTCTTCCAGAAGCACCACGGCCCCGGCCTGGGTGATGCGGTGCATGCGATTCCGCTGCAGCAGAAGAGCGGCCGCGAGGACTACGTCTATATCGACGATGCGCGCGGGCTGTTGCAGCTGGTGCAGATGAATGTGCTGGAGCTGCATCCATGGGGCGCCACCGTGGCCGATCCCGAGCATCCGGACCGGCTTGTGTTCGATCTTGATCCGGGTGAAGGCGTGAGCTGGGCGCAGGTGAAAGCAGGGGCACGCGACGTGCGTGACCGGCTGTTGAAGGTCGGGCTGGAGAGCTTCGTGCGGCTGTCCGGCGGCAAGGGCGTGCATGTGGTGGTGCCGCTGCAGCCGAAGGCGGACTGGGAGCAGGCCAAGGCATTCTGCGAGGCCTTCGCCCAGGCCATGGCGCTGGAACAACCGGACCGCTACGTGGCGACGATGAGCAAGGCCAAGCGTGGCGGCGTCATCTTCATTGACTGGCTGCGCAACACGCGCGGCGCGACCAGCGTGTGTTCGTGGTCGCTGCGTGCGCGTGACTCCGCCGGTGTGGCCGTACCGCTGCGCTGGGAGGAACTGGCGCGCGTCAGCGCGGCTGACGCGTTTCCGATGGCAAAGGCACTGGCGCGGGCGAAGCGATTGAAGGGAAATCCGTGGCAGGGTATCGAGCGCTTGAAGCAGTCGCTGCCGACGCTGAAGCGGTAGTGCCGGCCGCTGGCCGGCAACTGCAGGGTGGCCAAGGTTCCCGGCCAGCGGCCGGCACTACCAGTATGCGCTCAGCGCGGATCGCGCGAAGCGCGGCGGCCGAACCACCAGCCCAACAGCAACTGCACCGGCAGCGACACCAGCAGCGAAATGACGAACCACAGCGGGAAATCGGCGCCTGCACTCCACACGGCGTAGGCGCAGCCCAGCGCGATCAGCGACCAGATCGAGAAGCCGTGCGAACGTGGCCAGCACGGCGCGTAGTAGGTGGCGAAGGAAATACCGGCGATGCCACCGAGTACGCTGAACGCCAGGTCCCAGCCCAGTTGCACGCTGTTGTTGTGCGGCGCCATTCCCAGCAGCGGCGGCAGCCAGCTGGCAACGCTGCTGACCAGCGCCAGCGACAGCACGCCGCCGATCAGGGCGACGACGGACAGGAACAGGGTCTTGAGCAGGCCAGGCATGCGCGCATTGTACGGCGGTGCGATGCGGTCGTGCCGTCCGGTTGCAACGGGTCAGAGCCCATCCGACAGGGGCCGATGGGAGATCCGACCCGGTGGATCGGCATGGCCGCCGTGCCCGTGGGAGAGGGGTACGGAACGACGGCGGCCATGCACAGACGGTCAGGCGGCGAAGTCGAGCACCACGCGGCCTTCGATGGTGCCCGCATGCATGCGCGCGAACACGTCGTTGATGTTCTCCAGGCGGTCGGTGCTGACCGTGGCGGCGACCTTGCCTTCGGCGGCGAACTGCAGCGATTCCTGCAGGTCCAGCCGGGTGCCGACGATCGAGCCGCGCACGGTGATGCCGTTGAGCACCATGCCGAAGATGTCCAGGGGGAAGTTGCCCGGCGGCAGCCCGTTGAGCGACACGGTGCCGCCGCGGCGGACCATGCCCAGCGCCTGTTCGAACGCCTTCGGTGACACCGCGGTGACCAGCGCGCCGTGTGCGCCGCCGATTTCCTTCTTCAGGAACGCGGCCGGATCGGTGGTGCGCGCGTTGACGGTGACCTGTGCACCGAGCTGCCGCGCCAGCGCCAGCTTGCTGTCGTCCACGTCCACTGCGGCCACGTTCAGGCCCATCGCGCGGGCGTACTGCACCGCCATGTGGCCCAGGCCGCCGATACCGGAGATCGCCACCCAGTCACCGGGCTTGGTATCGGTGACCTTCAGCCCCTTGTAGACGGTCACGCCGGCACACAGCACCGGTGCGATCTCGACGAAGCCCACGTCCTTCGGAAGCAGGCCGACATAGTTGGCATCGGCCAGTGCGTACTCGGCGAAGCCGCCGTTGACCGAGTAGCCGGTGTTGCGCTGTGTCTCGCACAGCGTTTCCCAGCCACCCAGGCAGTGTTCGCAATGGCCACAGGCCGAGTACAACCAGGGGATGCCGACCCTGTCGCCTTCCTTGACGTGCCCTACCCCGCCTCCCACGGCCACGACGTGCCCCACGCCCTCGTGGCCGGGGATGAATGGCGGGTTCGGTTTCACCGGCCAGTCGCCCTCGGCGGCGTGCAGGTCGGTGTGGCAGACGCCACAGGCCTCGATCTTGACCAGCACCTCGCCCGCCCCCGGGCGTGGTACCGCGACTTCCTCGATGACCAGTGGCTTGCCGAACTCACGTACGACGGCGGCCTTCATGGTGGAATGCATGTTCGGATCTCCGTAGTGCGCTTGCCCACAGAATGACGCCGGCTCGAGGCCGGCGCTTTGATCACGATCAAACTATCGACGATCGATGCCGGGATTCAGCTGGCCAGCACCGACGCTTCACGGGCCAGGCGTTCAATGGCATCCCAGTCGCGGGTCTGCAGCAGCGCCGGCGTGGTCAGCCACGAACCGCCCACGCACAGCACGTTGGGCAGGTGCAGGAACTGCGGTGCGGTCTGTGCGCTGATGCCACCGGTCGGGCAGAAGCGCACCTCGGCGAACGGGCCGTGCCAGGCGGCCAGCAGCGCGGCACCGCCGGCCTGCACCGCCGGGAAGAACTTGAACGTGTCCGTGCCGTGTTCCAGACCCAGGATGAGGTCCGAAGCCGTGGCAGCACCGGGCAGGTACGGCAGGTCGGCATCGCGCGCGGCGGCATACAGCGTCGGTGTTGCACCGGGTGACACTGCGAAACGTGCGCCGGCCTGCTTCGCCGCCTGCATCTGCGCGGCGTTGAGCACGGTGCCGGCACCGATCACCGCATCGGGCACGGCCTCGACCATGGCCTTGATCGCATCCAGCGCCTGTGGCGTGCGCAGGGTCACTTCGATCACCGGCAGGCCACCGCGGAACAGCGCCTGGGCCACGTGGACCGCTTCATTCACATCTTCGGGGGTGTACACCGGGATCACCGGTGCCAGCTTCAACAGCGCGCGCAGGCGCGGATCAGCGCTGGACATCGTCTTGCTCCTTGCCCGCCAGGGCGTCGCGGATGGCTGCCGGGCCCGGCAGCGCAGCGGCGCATGATGCCACGCGCGCTGCGAAGACGCTGCGCGCGCCCTGCCCGGGGCCTGGATCAAGCCGGGTCGGCCTGCAGCGACTGGATTCGACGCTGGTACCAGTCGCCACCGAGCGGGTCGAACACGGCAGAACGCTCCATCGGCGCTTCGTACACGTGCACCGAAATGGCCAGCGCCTGATCGCTGGCATTGCGCAGGGTGTGGTACTCGTGCGGTGGGATCAGGCTGCCGGCGCTGCCACAGCCTCCGCGCAGCGCCGCGTGGCGGCGGAATCGCCAGCGCTCGCCGGCACATTCCAGCAGCTCGTAACGGGTGATCTCCAGTTCGCCCAACCACACGCCCTCCACACACCACATGGCATCGTGGTCGTGCAGCGGCGTGCCCTGCCCCGGGCCCCAGCTCATGGCAATCACGCTGTAGCCGTGTTCGCGGCTGTGGTACAGCGGACGTCGCGCGTAATGATCACTGACCGGACGGTGCACGCATTCGGGCAATTCGATGCGGCTATCGGTTATGGCTTCCTGCAGCGCCAGCTGCAGGTCGGCGGTGATGCGCTCGGCGTCACCGGAGGTCATCGCCGCGTCGACTGCGGCGATCAACCGGTCGCGGCCACGGAACGCCGGAAACGGAGAAGTCTGCAGGTCCATGCCCCGACTGTAGCGGAGCCTGGTTAAGGGAATGTGGGTGTGGATGCGTGTGTCGTGCTGGCTTGCATGACAAGCCCGCGTGAAAAACGGTTCAGATGCGAAGACAGTCGAGCGTCACAATGGAACTCCTTGCAGTAGAAGCGGGTCGAACGGAACGCGATCCCCGTCCACTGCGACATTCCGCAACGTCGCGCCCGCGGGCGCAAGGCTAGAATTTTCCGACTTACCTGGTTCTATACATGTCAGTGCGAATTATTAGCGATGCCGCGTTGCCGGCATCGAAGGGCAAGGCTGCCACGATCAACGACATCGCACGACTGTCGGGAGTGTCCAAGAAAACGGTTTCAAGGATCATCAACAACTCGCCGCTGGTGCGCAAGGACACCCGCGACAAGGTCGAGGCGTTGATGCGAGAGGTCGGTTACGTGCCCGACCCGCTGGCGCGCGGACTCGCATTCCGCCGCTCCTTCCTGATCGGCCTGGTGTATGACGACCCCGGCGCGCAATGCATCGTCGACCTGCAGCACGGCGCGCTGGAAGCGCTGCGCGGCACTGGCTATGAGCTGGTGGTGCATCCCTGCGACAGCCAGGATCCGGAATGCCCGCAGGGCGTGCGCCGTTTCGTGCAGCAGCAGAAGCTGCACGGCGTGATCCTGGGGCCGCGCGCGTCCGAATCGGCCGCGCTGGCGCAGATGCTCGATGACATCGATTGCCGCTACGTGCGCATCAACGCGCATGCCTCCGATGATGATGTGCAGGCGGTGGTCACCCACGACCGCGACGGTGCGGCGGCGGCGGCCGGTTACCTGCTCTCGCTTGGCCACCGTGACATTGCGGTGATTGCCGGGCCGGGCGACCGGCGCGCGGCGCGTGAGCGCACCGATGGTTTCCTCGACCGTCTGGCGCAGACCGGCCTCACCCTGCCCGGCGAGCGCGTGCTGGAGGCCGGTGACACCTTCGAATCGGGTGTGCATGCGGCCGAACGCCTGCTGCTCGGCGAAGGCCGGCCCAGCGCGATCTTCGCCGGCAACGACGAGATGGCCGCCGGTGTGTACCAGGTGGCGCTGCGTGCGGGCATCGCGGTGCCGCAGCAGCTGTCGATCGTCAGCTATGACGACAGTCCGCTGGCCTCGCGGCTGTGGCCACCGCTGACCTCGGTGCGGCGCCACGTGTCCGACATCGGCCGCATGGCCGCAGCGATGCTGGTGCAGACCGACCTGCCGGATGCGCCGACCGCAGCCAGCGTGCATCCGCAGTTGATGGTGCGCGGTTCCTGCCGGGCGGTGGACGCCTGAGTGCCCTGCCCTTGCCTGCGCCACAGGTGCGGTGCACGGACGGCATCAACGAAAACGGCGCACCCGGGTGCGCCGTTTTCCGTGCGAAGTGGTGTGTGCTGCGCGCTTACACGTCGCCGCCGTCGGCCCAGCCTTCGCCGGTGCCCGTCTGGAACACGCGGTCGTCGGCCTGCACGTCACCGGCCGGCAGATGCGCCTGGTCGGCCAGTGCGGCGTAGATCGGGGTGAAGTCCGGCGAGGTCGCCTGCATCAGCTGTTCGAAGCTGTCGATGACGAAGTAGGTCTTCTGGAAGGTGTCGATGCGGTACCGGGTGCGCATGATGCGCTGCAGGTCGAAGCCGATGCGGTTGGGCGCGGCCGATTCCAGCGAGTACAGCGATTCGCCCTTCGACGACACGATGCCGGCACCGTAGATGCGCAGGCCGTCGGGCGTGTCGATCAGGCCGAACTCGACCGTGTACCAGTACAGGCGGGTCAGGTTCTGCAGTGCATCCGGACCGATGGCGTGGGCTTTGACGCCGCCACGGCCGTACGCCTCCATGTAGTCGGCGAACACCGGGTTCATCAGCAGCGGCACATGGCCGAACAGGTCGTGGAACAGGTCCGGTTCGGCGATGTAGTCGATCTGGTCCGGGCGACGGATCCACCAGGTCACCGGGAAACGGCGGTTGGCCAGGTGGTCGAAGAAATCCAGTTCCGGCAGCAGGCCTTCGACGCCGACCAGGGTCCATCCGGTGGCGGCACCGAGCACTTCGTTGAGCTGGTCGAAGCGCGGAATCATGTGCGCGCTCATGCCCATCTCGTCCTGCGCGTCCAGGAACTCCTGGCAGGCGCGGCCGACCAGCAGCTCGCGCTGGCGCTGGTACAGCGTGCTCCAGGTGGCGTGGTCGTCGGCGCTGTAGGTCTCCCACGGCTGCTCGACGAGCGCGGTGGTGTACACCGGCACGTAGCCCTTGTCGGTCTGCTGGTGTTCGACGCGGCGGGGCTGGGCGAGGTCCATGGGAAGCTCCTTGACGGGATACCCACGATGCTAGGGCAGGCGGCGCGCAACAGGGTTGCAAAAGTTGCGTCGATTGGCCTTGTTGGCGCAATATCCTTGCGTACTCACCATGTTGCGGGGCAACAATGGCCGGAGAAGTCCAGTTCGATCGCACGGATATACGCCTGCTGGCTGAAATCCAGCGGGATGGGCGCGCCACCAACGCCGAACTGGCGGCGCGGGTGAATCTTTCGCCCTCGGCCTGCCTGCGCCGCCTGCAGCGCCTGGAAAGCGAAGGCGTGATCGTCGGCTATGGCGCGCGCCTGGAGCCACGCCAGCTGCGCCTGGGCCTGCAGGCCTTCGTGCGCGTGCAGCTGGAGAAGCACGACCAGGCCGCCATCGGCCACTTCGTGGATAGCGTGCAGGGCTGGGACGAGGTGGTGGCCTGCCACGCCCTGACCGGCGACATGGACTACCTGCTGCACGTCTACGTGCGTGACCTGGAGCACTTCTCGCACTTCCTGCTGGACCGGCTGCTCAACGCCGGCGGCGTGGCCGATGCCAATTCCAGCTTCGTGCTGCGCACGGTGAAAGGCTTCCAGGCGCTGCCGCTGTCGCAGCTGGAGCCCTGAGCGACCCCCGGGCGCTGCCGGGGGCCAGGCATCAACGGATCAGCACTTGTCCTTGCGGCCCATCAGCTTGCCCAGGCGCGAGGCTTCCTCGCACTTCGGCGTGACCACCGGAGCCGGGGCAGCGGCGGCGGCGCGTGCCTTCTGCAGCTGCTGGATCTTGGCGCGGATCTGCGGCATCGCCGCCATCGCGGCTTTCTCGCCTTCCAGGATCGCGGTACCACGCTGGCTGAAATCGGCGGCACCGATGTCCAGCACCTTCGGCCGGATCACGATGTCGGCGCGCGCCAGTTCCTGTTCGCCCAGGCGCTGGCCCATGATCGAGATCGACTGGTTGACGATGCCGAGCATGCCGGTCGGTGCCTTGCCGCTGGCCTTGCTGGAGATGTCCACGGCGATCACGAAGTCGGCGCCGAGCTGGCGCGCGGCATCCACCGGCACCGGGCTGACCACGCCGCCATCGATGTAGTTGCGGCCGCCGATCTTCACCGGTTCGAACACGCCGGGAATGCTGCTCGAGGCGCGCACGGCCTGGCCGACGTTGCCGCGCACGAAGATCGCGCGCTCGCCGGTTTCCAGCTGGGTGGCGACGGCGGCGAACGGCTTCTTCAGGCGCTCGGCCGGGCGGTTGGCGACCTGCTCGTTGACGTAATCCTGCAGCTTCTGGCCCTGCACCAGGCCGCCGGAGAACAGGCGCACGTCGCGGATGCTGGCTTCGTCCAGCGCCACTGCTCTGCTCTGCATCTGGAACGCGTCCATGCCGCTGGCATACAGGGCGCCGACCACGCTGCCGGCGCTGGTGCCCGATACCACCACCGGTTCGAAGCCGTTGGCCTCGAGCATCTTGATCACGCCGATGTGGGCAAAGCCCTTGGCTGCGCCGCCACCGAGGGCGATACCGATCTTCACCGGCTTGGCCTGCGGCACGACCGTCGGCGCCGGCGGTGGCGTGGGGCGCACCGGATCGCCACCGCACCCGGCCAGCAGGCCGATCAGGGCGACGGACAGCAGCATGCGGGGGTGGAACAGGCTCATCGGCAGTGCGCTCACGGCGCCGGGCTCGGGAAAGGGCGCCAGCATACCGAAGCCACGGCGGGCCGGGCAGGGTGGGGAGCCCCGCCCATTCAGGAAAACGCGGTGGTAGGTGCCGACCTGGGTCGGCACCCACCGAGCGAGTGGCTCAGAACCGGTTGTCACCGTCCAGGATGCGGCCGATTCCGCCCAGCACCGAGCCTTCGCCACGGCTCTGGCCGCCGCCCTGCGGCGCGGCCATCCACATGCGGCCGGCCAGGCGCGAGAACGGCAGCGATTGCAGCCAGACCTTGCCGGGCCCGGTCAGCGTGGCCAGGAACACGCCTTCGCCGCCGAACAGCATGCTCTTGATACCGGCCACCCGGCGTACGTCCATGTCCACGGTCGGGTGGTAGGCCACCACGCAGCCGGTATCAACGTCCAGGCGCTCGCCGGCGGCCAGTTCGCGCTCGACCACGCAGCCACCGGCGTGGATGAACACCCAGCCGTCGCCCTCCAGCTTCTGCATGATGAAGCCCTCGCCGCCGAACAGGCCGGTCATGATCTTGCGCTGGAACTGCACGCCGATCTGCACGCCGCGTGCGCCGGCCAGGAAGCTGTCCTTCTGGCAGACCAGGCGGCCGCCATGCTGGTCCAGCTTCATGGCCAGCACGGTGCCGGGGTAGGGGGCGGCAAAGGCGACCTTGGCCTTGCCCTGGCCGGTATGGGTGTACAGCGTGGCGAACAGGCTCTCGCCGGTCAGCACGCGCTTGCCGGCGGCCATCACCTTGCCCATGAAGCCGCCGCCCTGGCCGCTGTGCGAGCCGTCGCCGAACACGGTGTCCATCTGCACCGAAGCGTCCTTGAACATCAGTGCGCCGGCCTCGGCCACCGCACTTTCGCCCGGGTCCAGCTCGATTTCCACGAACTGCATCTCATGGCCGACGATGCGGAATTCGATGTCGTCGGCCCGTCCGCTGCTCGCTGCCGGGACCGGGGGCGGGGTGTTGGGCATGCCCGTGGCGGGCGACTGCAGCTCGGCCACCTCGGCGATCGGTGCCCACCCGCTCATGCCCTGGCACCAGGCCAGGGCGCGCGGATTGGCCTGCGCGTAGCGGCGTGCAGCCTCGTCATCAAGCGGGCCGATGCGTTCGGCCTGGGCGGAGGCATGGAAGTACCACTGGGTCATGGCGGCGGGTCCGTCGCGGTGGAAACCCCGAGTCTAGCGAGCCGCCGGGGGCGCGGGCGACGGCGCCATGAACGGCCGGCATTTGCGGCGCAGGTGCTGTATTGCAACAATTATCTGGTAGCGCCGTTTTACCACCCCTCCAAACACAGCCTACCGCCATGTCTCCGACCCGCACTTCCCGTGGCCGATTTCCGGTCGCGCGCCCCCTCGTTGCCGCTCTTTCCGCCCTGCTGCCGCTGGTAGCAGCCGCCCAGGAAACCCCTGCTGCCAAGGATCCGGTTGCCCTCGATGCCCTGCAGGTGACCGCGCAGCGCCGCGTCGAGAACGCCAAGGACGTACCGGTCGCACTGAGCGCGATCCAGGGCGAGAAGCTGGATGTGCTCGGCTCGGCCGGCGATGACATCCGCTTCCTGGCCGCGCGCGTGCCCAGCCTCAACATCGAGTCGTCCTACGGCCGTGCCTTCCCGCGCTTCTACATCCGCGGCCTGGGCAACACCGATTTCGACCTCAATGCTTCGCAGCCGGTGTCGCTGGTGTATGACGACGTGGTGCAGGAAAGCCCGCTGCTGAAGGGCTTCCCGCTGTTCGACCTGGCCAACGTGGAAGTGCTGCGCGGCCCGCAGGGCACGCTGTTCGGCCGCAACACCCCGGCCGGCGTGGTCAAGTTCGATTCGGCGCGCCCGTCGCAGGACGCCGATGGCTACGTGCGCGTGGGCTACGGCAGCTACAACAGCTGGAACGTGCAGGGCGCCTATGGCGGTCCGCTGACCGATCGCTGGTCGGCACGTGTCTCGGCGATCTACCAGCGCCGCGACGACTGGGTCGACAACACCCGCGTCGGCGCGCCCAACAGTGGCTTCGAAGGCTATGACGAAGCCGCCGGCCGCGTGCAGTTCCTGTACGAGGGCGACGATTTCGAAGCGCTGTTCAACCTGCACAAGCGCAAGCTCAATGGCACCGCACGCCTGTTCCGCGCCAACATCATCGAGAAGGGTGGCAATTCGCTGGTCGAGAACTTCGACCGCGACAAGGTCGCCAACGACGGCGTCAACTTCTCCGACCTGGAAACCTGGGGCGGCAGCGCGCGCCTGCAGTGGAACCTCGGCTCGGTCACCCTGCATTCGATCACCGGCTACGAGACCGCCGAATCGCTCAACCGTGGTGACATCGACGGTGGCTACGGTGCGGCCTTCCTCGGTGCCGGCAACTACGGCCCGGGCCTGATCCCGTTCTCGTCCGAGTCGGCCGACGGCCTGCCGCACCACCGCCAGTGGACGCAGGAAGTGCGCATCGAGTCCAACGAATGGGGCCGCTTCGACTGGCAGGCCGGCGTCTTCTACTTCGATGAAGACGTGACCATCAACAACTTCAACTATGACTCGCTGACCCCGGGCAACCCGCAGACCGGGCACGTGGTGCAGAACCAGCGCAACAAGGCCTGGGCAGTGTTCGCTTCGGGCGACTTCGATGTCACCGACCGCTTCAAGCTGCGCGCCGGCGTGCGCTACACCCAGGACAAGAAGGACTTCAGCGCCAGCGTGCTGCAGGCCGTTCCGTTCGGCACCCCGGTCAGCGGCCCGTACCTGGCCAACACCGACGTCAACGACGTCAGCTGGGATCTCAGCGGCGTGTACAAGCTGACCGACGACATCAACGCCTATGCCCGTGTTGCCAAGGGCTTCCGCGCGCCGTCGATCCAGGGTCGCCTGGCCTTCGCGCCGGGCCTGTCGCAGGCCGATTCGGAGAAGGTGATCTCGTATGAAGCCGGCATCAAGGCCGACCTGTTCGAGCGTCGTGCACGCCTGGGCCTGAGCGTGTTCCGCTACGACGTCGATGGCCAGCAGCTGATCGCCGTGGGCGGCGCCAACAACACCGCCACCCTGCTCAATGCCGACAAGACCATCGGCCAGGGCGTGGAGCTGGACCTGGAGGCCTACCTGGCCGACAACGTGCTGCTGACCTTCGGCAGCAGCTACAACGACACCGAGATCAAGGACAAGAACCTGGCGGTGGCGATCTGCGGCGGTGGCTGCACCATCACCGACCCGACCACGGTGATCAACGGCCAGACCTATGCGCTGGTCAACGGCAACCCGTTGCCGCAGGCACCGAAGTGGATCCACAACGCGACCCTGCGCGTGGGCTTCCCGCTCAGCGACGGCAGCGAGCTGTATGCCTACACCGACTGGGCCTACCGCAGTGCGGTGAACTTCTTCATCTACGAGTCGCCGGAATTCCGCGGCCGTAGTTCGCTGGAAGGCGGCCTGCGCCTGGGCTACAACTGGGATTACGGCCAGTACGACGTGGCCGTGTTCGGCCGCAACCTGACCAACCAGACCCGCGTGGTCGGTGCGATCGACTTCAACAACCTGACCGGCTTCCTCAACGAGCCGCGGACCTGGGGCGTGGAGTTCACCGCAAAGTTCTGATGCGGTTTCTGCATTGATGCAATGAAGAAGGGCCGGCGCACTGCCGGCCCTTCTGTATTTCGCGTCCGCCGGGCATGGCCCGGCGCTACCCATGCGTCGCAACCGGTAGTGCCGGCCGCTGGCCGGCAACGATCCATCCGGCGTTGGCTTACAACGCGCTCTGCGGGCGCACCTTCAGCACCGCATTCTCGGTGGTGCAATCGCGGCTGGAGTGCAGGCCGGCCTTGCGTGCGGCGGCGATTTCCCTGCGCGCGGCCAGCAGGTCCTTGTTGAACGCGGCGTTGTCGTGCAGGCGGGCCACGGCGGCGGCGCCCATGAAGCGGCCTTCCAGGATGTCGCTCTGCCAGTGCACGTTGCACACCAGGCGGCTTTCGCCGTAGTTGCGGCCGCGGGCCTGGATGGCATCGGCACGGTCCGGTGCGATCTCCGACAGGATCAGCGCCCAGGCCCAGCCGATCGAGGTATGGCCGGACGGGTAGGAGCCGTTCTTGCGCAGGCCCTCTTCATCCTTCGGCGAGCAGGTCGGCTCACCATTGACCATGAACGGGCGCGGCCGCTGGTAGTGGTTCTTGGCGGCCTTGGTGGCGGCACTGGCGTCGATCCGGCTGCGCTCCAGCAGGCGGTACAGCGCCGGCGTCTTCACCGCGTCGACGTCGATATCGGCGGCGCAGGAGAAGTGGTTGGCGCCTTCCGGGAAGCCGAGCTCGGCATCGACGCCGGCCTGGGCGAAGCGCGGGCTGCCACGCAGCGCACGGGCTTCACGGCTGACCTGTTCGTCCAGCGCGAGGGCGGCTGAGCCGGCCACCGGCGGCGCCGGCACCAGATCGAGGCTGGCCGGAACCGCATCCTTGTCCAGGTAGCCGACCGCCTTGGTGGTGATGTTGGCTTCGACGGCCGTCGGCTTGGCGGCGGTGGCCGCACAGCCGGCCAGGGCCATGGCAACGGCCAGGCCGAGCAGCGGACGGGCAGGGGGGGAAATCAGCGACATGGACGGGCTCCAAAGAAAAACTCCGCGCCATGATCGCAGCCCGGATACGACACCGCAGTGGCCATCGGTCATACGGCCAGACCCGGCATGGTCCGTGCCGCGATGCGAAAACCGTCATCGAAGGTTGTCAATCTCCTGAATCAGGGCGCAGCGCACGGACTTTCACGCGCCTGCGCCGCGAGCATCGGCGCAACGGCGAGCGCCAGCGCCGTCCACTTCCAGCCGGGTCGGGGGGATCCGCTGACAGAGGGAGAGAAGCGATGCGCAGCACCGCAACAGGAAGTACCGTCCTGGCCCTGCTCCTGGGGCTGGCCGCCGCACCGGCGCAGGCCGCCGATGTGGTCGGCGTGGCCTTCGTGCATGGCACCGGCGCGCAGACCAATGCCACCCAGGACTACTGGCAGCCGGCCATCATCGACACCGTGCGCCAGGGCCTGCCGAACAGCAGCAACTACGTGGTCATCAACTGCGACTTCACCCAGTACATGTGGAAGCCGGAGGCCGCCGGCTGCCTGGCCAACCAGCTGACCCGCTTCATCGACAGCCGCGGCATCACCCAGCTGGTGGTGATCACCCATTCCAACGGCGGCAACGTGGTGCGCTGGATCCTGTCCAACCCGACCTACGACAGCCGCTACCCGAAGATCATCCGCACGGTGCGCAAGGTCACCGCGCTGGCACCGTCCTCGGCCGGTACGCCGCTGGCCGATGCAGTGCTCAACGGCAATACCTTTGAAACCTCGCTGGGCTGGCTGCTGGGCTACAAGAACGATGCCGTGCGCCAGCAGCAGGTGGCCAGCATGGCCACCTACAACGCGCAGAACCTGTATGGCACCGCTGGCCGCCCGGCGCTGCCCAAACCGTTCCGCGCGGTGGTCGGCAGCGATGTCGAATCGGCGGTGTGGGACAGCAACAGCTACTGCGGGGGGTATGCCGCCAATGTCGGCCTGGAGTTCACCCAGAACTGGCTGTCGTCCTGCTCCGACGGCTTTCTGGAGTGCAGCAGCCAGAAGGCCGCCGGCACCACCTGGTTCACCGACACGCAGCGTACCCAGGGCGCTGAGCCGCTCAGCCACAACCAGAGCCGTCGCGAGTGCTTCGGCCTCGGCACGATCCTGCGCAACGACCTGACCCAGTGAGGGAGACGACCATGACGATCCATTCCACCTTGCTGGCCAGCGCGGTGCTGGCGGTGCTGTCCCTCTCCACAGCGCAGGCTGCGCAGCCGTTGAGTGCCGCACGTGCCGGCGATCAGGTACCCGCTGCACTGGTGGCCGCGCCGTTGCCGGCCGATGAAAGCGAACACGCGCCGCTGTCCTTCGCCTGGGCGCTGGACCCGGCACAGCCATTGCAGACCGCAACACCGTATGCCTCGGTCAGCCGCAGTTATTGGCAGCAGGTGGATGGGGCGCAGCTGCAACGCGGCATCGTTCTGCCGCTGACGGCAGCGGATGCGGTGATCCAGCTGAGCCCGGCCGAAGGCGCGCGTGCATTGCCCGCCAGCGCGCTGCAGGTACGTGATCCGGCCGGGCGCAGCAGCGTGGCGCGCAGTGTCGATGCACGCGCGCTGCAGGACGCCGGGATGCCGGTGAACGATGGCAGCAGCATGCTGCGCACCGGCGCGGCCAGTGCGGTGGGTGGCTATACGCTGCGCAGCGCACAGGCGCAGGGCCGCTACGTGGTGCAGGTGCTGGAGCCGAACAGTCCGCTGCGGCTGGAGGTGCAGGCCAACCAGGCGCAGGTGCTGGCCGGTGGCAACGTACAGCTGCAGGCGCGCCTGCTGGAAGACGGCGCCAGCGCCGCGCAGCCTGCGTCACGGCGCGGTGGCCTGGGCGGTGAAGCGCTGCTGGTCGCGCCGGATGGCCGCAGTTGGCCGCAGCGCCTGCTGCGCTCCACCGATGGCGCCCTGCGCGCGCAGGTGCGGATCCCGGCCGAGGTGGGCAGCGTGCAGGGGCTATGGGAACTGCAGGTGTTCGCCCAGGCCGACGGCGTGCTGCGCGATGGCAAGGTGGCCTTCGCGGTGGCGCGGCCGACCGCGCGCTTCAGTGGCCAGGCGGCGCCGGACCCGGCCAGCCGCCGGGTGGCGCTGCCGGTGCAGGTGGCTACGGCCGGCCGTTACGAGGCACGCGGCACGCTGTATGCCACCGGCCGCGATGGCCAGCTGAAGCCGGTCGCGCAGGCGCATGCGGCGGCCTGGTTCGATGGCCCGGGCGTCGGCCCGCTGGTGCTGCCGTTCGATCAGGCCACACTGCCGGCCGGCTCCGGTGCGCCGTATGAGCTGCGCGATCTGCAGCTGCAGGACCAGAGCCGGATGGCACCGATCGAATCGCGCGCGCTGGCGCTGCGATTCTGAGGCCGGGTGCAGCGGGCCGAAACCCGGCCCGCTGCACCGACAACATGACGGGATGGCATGACGAGGGGGTAGCGTCGGTTTCCCGGGCCCGCCGGTTTCCCAAGCCCGACGGGTTTCCCGGGGGCGTCGCCTTACCCCGCGTACGCAGTCAGCCGGCCTTCCTGCTCGCACACGGTGATGACCCCGCCGAATACCGCCGACAGGGGCTCACTGCGCAGCAGCTCGGCGCGGGTACCATCGGCCAACACGCGGCCATCGCGCAGCAGCACCACACGCTCGATCTCGGGAATGATTTCTTCGATGTGGTGGGTCACCAGCACCAGAGTGATGCCCTGCTGGGCCAGCACGCGCATGGTCGCCACCAGCTGCTCGCGGGCGACCAGATCCAGGCCGGTGGAGGGCTCGTCCAGCAGCAGTGCCTGCGGCCGGTTGACCAGCGCGCGCGCGATCAGCACGCGGCGGGTCTCGCCGGCCGACAGCTCGGCGTAGGCGCGTTCGCGCAGCGCCAGCGCACCGGTCATCGCCAGCGTCTCGACCACGCGCGCGCGCATGTCGGTGGTCACCTCGCGGAAGGCCGGCACCACGTAGCTGGCGAAGAAGCCGGACAGCACCGCCTGTTCCACGGTCAGCCCCGGCATGTCGGCCAGGTTGCTGCTGAGATCTCCGGTGACGATGCCCAGCTGTGAGCGCAGCCGGTCCACCTGCCAGCGGTTCTGGCCGAGCACCTTCACCGCCACCGCGCCGTCGCCCTGCGCCAGCGGATACAGCTCGCGGGTGATCAGCTTGATGAAGGTCGACTTGCCGCAGCCGTTGGGGCCGAGCAGGGCGGTGTGCTGGCCCTGCGCGATGCGCAGGCTGAGCCCGTGCAGCACCTTCACCTGCCCGCGCACCACGGTGGCGCGGTCCAGTTCGATCAAGGGCGGCAGCCCGGCGAGGGGCGGAGCGGCGGTCATGGCGCCGGCGTGTGGATCAAGGCTCGACAACTCAGGTCCCCAACTGTGAACGGTGCCACGGATGGCGGTGGCAATCACCGCCGCAGGGATGCAGTTTGCAACGCAAGCGCCCATCATGTCTGCCATCGCCGCGTCGATCCGGAGAGCCGCCATGCCTGATGCCCTGATGTCCCTGTTGACCGGTGGTGTGCTCGGCCTGGGGTGGTGGGCCATGTTGGCGCTGCTGCTGGTGTTCACCCAGATCACCATCTTCTCGGTGACCCTGTACCTGCACCGCAGCCAGGCCCATCGCGGCGTCGATTTCCACCCGGCGCTGGCTCATGTGTTCCGCTTCTGGCTGTGGCTGACCACCTCGATGATCACCCGCGAGTGGGTGGCCATCCATCGCAAGCACCACGCCAAGGTGGAGACCGAGGACGACCCGCACAGCCCGGTCACCCGCGGCATCGGCACCGTGTTCTGGCGCGGCGTGGAGCTGTATCGGGAAGCGCGTGGGATGCGCGCGGACATCGAGCAGTACGGGCGCGGTACCCCGGACGACGCGATCGAGCGCTATCTGTATACCCCGCACGCCACGCTGGGCCCGGTACTGTTGCTGGCGATCAACAGCGTGCTGTTCGGCCTGCCTGGCGTGGCCCTGTGGGCGATCCAGATGGCGTGGATCCCGTTCTGGGCGGCCGGCGTGGTCAACGGCCTCGGCCATTGGTGGGGCTACCGCAACTACGAATCGGCCGATACCTCCACCAACCTCACGCCGTGGGGGGTCTGGATCGGTGGCGAAGAGCTGCACAACAACCACCATGCCTTCCCCAGCTCGGCACGCTTTGCGATGCGGCGCTGGGAGTTGGACATCGGCTGGGGCGCGATCCGCCTGCTGCAGGCGCTGCGCCTGGCCAGGGTGCTGCGCGTGGCACCGGCCATGGACGTGCGCCCGAACATCGCCGTGCCCGACGCCGAGACCCTGAAGGCGCTGCTGTCGCATCGTTTCCAGGCGATGACCGACTACCAGCGCAACGTGTTCATGCCGGCGCTGCGCGAGGAAGCCAGCCACGCCGGCGCCAAGCTGCGCCGCCTGCTGCCGCGCCGCCTGCGCCGTGGCCTGGTCAACGATGGGCGCTGGCTGAAACCGGACAGCCGCGCCCAGCTCAGCGAATGGGTGGCGCAACGCCCGCGCATCCGCACCCTGGTCGAATACCGCGGGCGGCTGGCCACGCTGCTGGAGGCGCGCGGCCACGATGCGGCCGAGCGCCTGCGCCAGCTGCAGGCCTGGTGCCATGAGGCCGAGGAAAGCGGTATCGCGGCATTGCAGGCCTATGCGGCGCGTTTGAAGGGCTACCGCCTGGTGGGCGCGTGAGGGCAGGGTACGCCGTGCTGCTGATGGCGCTGCTGCCGGGCGCGGCGCTGGCCCAGGTCACCGACACCGCCAGCTACCTGCAGCGGATGGACAGCGACGGCGACGGCAAGGTCAGCGAGGCCGAGTACGTGCAGTGGATGCTGTACGCCTTCGACCGCATGGACCGCAACGGCGATGGCGTGCTGGGTGCCGACGAGCTGCCTGGCGGCAAGGGCAGGGCGATCCGCCGTGAACAGCAGCGGCAGGTGATCGTGCAGCGCTTCCACACGCAGGATGCCAACGGCGATGGCTTCCTGGACGCACGCGAGCTGGCCGCGCCGCCGCGCTGACGCTGCACCGTCGCCGGGCCATGCCCGGCGTAGAATCGGCGCATGCCTGAACTGCCCGAAGTCGAAACCACCCGCCGCGGCCTGGCGCCGCACCTGCAGGGTCGCCGCGTGCATGGGGTGATCCTGCGCCGGGCCGATCTGCGCTGGCCGATTCCGCCGGAAGTGGCCGAGCTGTTGCCGGGGCAGCGCATCGAGGACATCCGTCGCCGCGCCAAGTACCTGCTGCTGGATACCGCCCTCGGCAGCGCGGTGCTGCACTTGGGCATGTCCGGCAGCCTGCGCGTGCTGCCCGGCGATACCCCGCTGCGCGCCCACGACCATGTGGATATCAGCCTGGACAACGGCCGCCTGCTGCGCTTCAACGACCCGCGCCGCTTCGGCAGCCTGCTCTGGCAGCCGGCCGGCGAGATCCACCCGCTGCTGCAGGGGCTGGGCCCGGAGCCGCTGGACGATGCCTTCGACGGCGACTACCTGTTTGCCCGCAGCCGTGGCCGCAGCGCGCCGGTGAAGACCTTCCTGATGGACCAGGCGGTGGTGGTGGGCGTGGGCAACATCTACGCCGCCGAAAGCCTGTTCAAGGCCGGCATCAGCCCGCTGCGCGAGGCCGGGAAGATCTCGCGCGAGCGCTACCAGCGCCTGGCCGATGCAGTGAAGGAGATCCTCGGCTACGCCATCACCCGCGGCGGCACCACCCTGCGCGACTTCATCAGCCCCGACGGCGCGCCGGGCTACTTCGAGCAGGAGCTGCTGGTCTATGGCCGCGACGGGCTGCCGTGCCCGAACTGTGGGCGCGCGCTGAAGCACGCCACCATCGGCCAGCGCGCCAGCGTCTGGTGCAGCCACTGCCAGCGTTGAGGCGGGCGGCCAGCGGCAGCTGAACGGGCAGGGCGCATCTCCGCTGCCCGTTAACGTTTGTCTGCCTATCATGGCCGACCTTCCTTCTGTGCCTGACGCGCCTGCATGCAACGACGCGACTTCATCCGCAATGCCTCCCTCGCCCTGGCTGCATTCGGCCTGCCGTCCCTGCCCGCATGCGCGGCCAGCAAGAGCGGCCAGATGGGCCTGCGCCGCCTCGGCCAGCCGCAGCCGTTCGACTTCGCCACGCTGAAGGGCCAGGCGCGCGCGCTGGCGCAGGCGCCCTACAAGAGCCACAAGCGCGTACTGCCAGGGCGCCTGGAAGGGCTGGACTGGGACCAGTACCAGTCGATCGGCTACCGCCAGGACCACGCCCTGTGGGCCGACCAGCCGGGCAAGTTCCAGGCCAAGTTCTTCCACCTCGGCCTGTACTTCCACTCGCCGGTGCGCATGTTCGATGTGGTCGACGGCAAGGCGCAGGAGCTGGCCTATGACGGCGCGGCATTCAACTACGGCAAGAGCGGCATCAAGGATGGCGAGCTGCCGGCCGATCTGGGCTTCGCCGGTTTCCGCCTGAACACCCGCAAGGACACCGACCGCGACTTCGCCGCGTTCCTCGGCGCCAGCTACTTCCGTGCGGTTGGCAAGGAAGGCCAGTACGGCCAGTCGGCGCGCGGCCTGGCAATCGACACCGGCATGGGCAAGCCGGAGGAATTCCCCGATTTCATCGCCTATTACCTGGAGCAGCCGTCGGCCGATTCGGAGACGATCGTGGTCTATGGCCTGCTGGATTCGCCCAGCGTGGCCGGCGCCTATCGCTTTGCGATCACCAACGGCGATGTGTTGCTGATGGATATCGACAGCGCGCTGTACCCGCGCAAGGCGATCGAGCGGCTGGGCATCGCACCGTGCACCAGCATGTACCAGGTGGGCGAGAACGACCGCCGCATGGGCTGGGACTGGCGCCCGGAGATCCACGATACCGATGGCCTGTCGCTGTGGACCGGTGCCGGTGAATGGATCTGGCGGCCGCTGCTGAACCCGCGCAATCTGCGCTTCAACATGTTCGTGGATCGCAACCCGCGTGGCTTCGGCCTGCTGCAGCGTGACCGCAACTTCGATCATTACCAGGACGACGGCGTGTTCTACGAGAAGCGCCCGTGCCTGTGGGTGGAACCGAAGGGCGAGTGGGGCGAGGGCTCGGTGCAGCTGGTGGAGATTCCCACCGTGGACGAGACCTTCGACAACATCGTCGCCTTCTGGAACCCCAAGGAAAAGCCGCAACCGGGCCAGGAGCTGCTGGTCGGCTATCGCCTGTACTGGGGCGCCGAACCGCCGGCACGCCCGCCGCTGGCGCACTGCGTGGCCAGCCGCACCGGGCTGGGTGGCATCATCGGTAAGAAGCGCGAGTACTTCAGCTGGCGCTTCGCGGTCGATTTCGAAGGCGGCGAACTGGCCGCGCTGATCGACAAGGCCGACGTGGAGGCGGTGGTGGAAACCAGCCGTGGCCGGGTCGAGATCGTGTCGGCGCGCCCGCTGCGCGAGATCAATGGCTATCGTGCGATGTTCGACCTGGTGCCACCGGAAGGCAGCACCGAGCAGATCGATATCCGGCTGTTCCTGCGCAGCGGCGGCAAGACCCTTACCGAGACCTGGCTGTACCAGTACACGCCGCCACCGGCGGGCGCGCCGGAGCGCACGTTGTACTAAGAGGGGTGTTGGGTTGCAGGGCTTGCAGCCCTGCACCTGCCTTGGATCGACGTCAACGTCAAAATCGGGCTTGCCGAGGGTTGGCGGGGTGGGTCCGGTTGAGGGGGACGTTGCAAGTACGTCCATGTAAGCTCGGTCGCCGCATCCATGCGGCTCACGCCCCCTCAACCGGACCCACCCCGCCTTCGACAGTTTTCCGCGATCTGTCGGAACAACTCATGGGGTCAGATCCGTTTTCCGAAGGAAAACGGACCTGACCCCGGATCCATTTCGATATCCGACAGATGTGTCGACCAAGGTCGACACCTACCAACAGCCGTGGGGACCTGTCGAAGGCGGGGCACTGTGGGTTTGCGGGGTGTGAGCCGCATGGATGCGGCGACCAAGGCTACATGGACGTACTTGCGCCGTCCCCGTACACCCACAGTGCCCCGCCATCCCACGGATAGCCCGCTTTTGCCGTTGCTCTGGCTCCGGCCTCGGCAGCTGCAGGGCGCAGCCCTGCCGAACACCCCTTACAACGGCAGTGGCGCCTGCATCGGCTCGATCCGCCCTTCGCCACGGGTGATCTTCTTGAACTCGGCACGGCTGACCGATACGTAGCGGTCGTTGCCACCGATTTCCACCTGCGGGCCGTCCTGCACCGCGTGGCCATGCTCGTCCACGCGCACCGTCATCGTCGCCTTCTTGCCGCTGTGGCAGATCGTCTTGATCTCCTGCATCTCGTCGGCCCAGGCCAGCAGGTACTGGCTGCCTTCGAACAGTTCGCCGCGGAAGTCGGTGCGCAGCCCGTAGCACAACACCGGAATGCGCAGCTGGTCGACCACCTCACTGAGCTGCCAGACCTGGGCGCGGGTCAGGAACTGCGCCTCGTCCACCAGCACGCAGCCCATCGGCCCGTTCGCGGCCAGGTCCTGTTCCACCCAGTGCTGCAGGTCGGTGTCGCGGTCGAAGGCCATGCCGTCGGCGCGCAGCCCGATGCGCGAGGCGACCACGCCGGCCCCGGCGCGATCATCCAGGCGCGGGGTCAGGATCGCCACCCGCATGCCGCGCTCGCGGTAGTTGTGCGCGCTCTGCAGCAGCGTGGTGGTCTTGCCGGCGTTCATCGCCGAATAGTAGAAATAGAGCTTGGCCATCGGCCAATTCTAGTCGCCCCCCGGCTCGCCGTCGCGGACCACGGCCGGCACCCCGACGTCGACCTGGGGCGTCCGTGCCGGCCGCCAGTAGTTGTCCTGCAGGCACCAGTAGTCGGCGGCGCGCCAGTAGCGGTCGTCGTAGACGATGCTTCCCGGTGTGCGGATATCCGCCTCGCTGCCACGGCGCTGAACCACGACCAGGCCTGAACTCACATAGCCGACACGGCTGCCGGTGATCCGCTGGCGCCCGTCACGCAGCGCCTGTTCCATGCGCGGCTTGGCCACGCGGTCGCCGTAGTCGGCATACACCTGCTGCCCGCGCGCGATCGCCTGTGCCTGCTGCGACGGGTCCAGCCGCGCCCAGTAGTGTTCACGCAGCAGCAGGAAGTCGTGGTACATGCGCTCGGCGGCCAGGTCCATCCACACGTAGGCCATCACCGGGTCGGCGGCAGTGCCGCTGCCCTGCTGGTACATGCGCGCCACCATCGCCTGCGAGAACTTGTCGGCATAGCGCGCCGAACGCCGGTAGTACTCCAGTGCCCTGGCCGGTTGCCGGTTGCGCTCGGCGCGCTGTGCCAGGCTGCGCCAGTACAGATCCGGATGGGCGTCGAAGAAGCCGCCGGTGAGTACCGTGTCCGGGATCGGGCGCGGTTCCTCCAGCGGGCAATCGGACGCGCCGGCGGTGGTGGCGATCGACACGATCAGCAGCAGGACCGATGCAATGCGAATTCCCTTCATGGATTCCCTCCCTGCGGGCCATGGCCCGCAAACGCATGTCAGCGCGCCGGATCTTCGACGGTGCGCAACGGGCCGACCTCGACGCTCTGGCTGCGGCTGCCGTGCTGCCAGATCTGGTCCTGCAGGCACCAGTACGCGGCCGGATCCCAATACGCATCGCGGTAATAGTCGTCGCCGCTGACTGGGCGATCGGCCTCCGGTCCTTCGGCAAGGGCCAACCGCAGCCCTGGATTGACGAAGCCGGTGCGGCTGCCGGTCATGCTGTTGCGCGCCGTGCGCAGCACGGTTTCCATGCGCGGCTTGGCCACCGCATCGCCGTAGCGTGCGTACAGCGCCGGGCCTTCGGCCAATACGCGCCGCTGTTGAGCGGCGTCCAGGCGCTGCCAATAGCGCTCGCGCTCGACCAGCAGGTCGCGGTAGCCACGTTCGGCCGCCAGGTCCATCCAGATGTAGGCCAGTACCGGGTCGGCCGCCGTGCCGTTCCCCTCCTGGTACATCCGTGCCACCAGCGCCTGCGAGGGCTTGTCGGCGTACAGGCTGGCGCGCTGGAAGCGGGCCAGTGCCTGTGCCGGCCGGCCGCGCCGCCAGGCAGTCTGGCCCAGGTCGCGCCAGTACAGATCGGGGTGGGCCTGCAGGAAGCCTTCGGTCAGCAGCGCCGGCGGGATCGACGCGACCGGCTGGGTCTGGCAGGCCTGGCCGGGGGCTGCGACTGCCGCCAGCAACAGCACGACCCAGACGGTGGGCCGCCATGGCCGTGCGAAGAGGATCGGTGACATGGACCACGCTCCTGTGTTCCGGTGCCAATTCAATACCTTACGTTCCCCAAGCACGCAAGTCAGGTGGGTCCGCCAGCACCCCGCTACAATCCTGTCCCCATGCACGGTCTGAATCCTCCCCAAGCTGCCGCTGTCCTGCACATCGAAGGCCCGCTGCTGGTGCTCGCCGGCGCCGGCAGCGGCAAGACGCGCGTGATCGTGGAAAAGATCGCCCACCTGATCGGCAGTGGCCGCTATCCGGCGCGCCGCATCGCAGCGATCACCTTCACCAACAAGTCGGCCAAGGAAATGCGCGAGCGCGTGGCCAAGCGCCTGCGCGAGCAGGATGCCGACGAGGTGACGATCTGCACCTTCCACGCGCTGGGCCTGAAGTTCCTGCAGATCGAGCACGCTGCAGTGGGCTTGAAGCGGGGCTTCTCGATCTTCGACGCCGACGATGCCGCCGCGCAGATCAAGGACCTGATGTACGGCGCCAAGCCCGATGACATCGAGGACATGAAGAACCTGGTGTCGCGTGCGAAGAACGCCGGCCTGTCGCCCGAACAGGCAATGGCCGCCGCACGCAGCAACCGCGAGAAGGAAGCGGCCAGCGTCTACGAGCGCTACCAGCTGCGGCTGACCGCCTTCAACGCGGTGGATTTCGACGACCTGATCCGCCTGCCGGTGCAGGTGCTGGAAGAAAACCCGGAGATCGCCGTGGCCTGGCGCGAACGCATCGGCTACCTGCTGGTGGACGAATGCCAGGACACCAATGACGCGCAGTACCGCCTGCTCAAGCAGCTGGCCGGCGAAAAGGGCAACTTCACCTGCGTGGGTGACGATGACCAGTCGATCTACGCCTGGCGCGGCGCCAACCCGGAAAACCTGCAGCAGATGGGGCGTGACTACCCCACGCTGGAAATCATCAAACTGGAGCAGAACTACCGCTGCTCCAACCGCGTGCTGCGCGCGGCCAACGCGCTGATCGCCAACAATCCGCACGAGCACCTGAAGAAGCTGTGGAGCGACCAGGCCGACGGGGAGCGCATCCGCGTGTGGGAATGCCGCAACAGCGAACACGAAGCAGAAAAGGTCGCCGCCGAGATCGCTTTCGTGGCGCAGTCGCGCAAGGTGCCGTGGAGTGACTTCTGCATCCTGTTCCGCGGCAACTTCCAGTCGCGCCCGCTGGAAAAGGCCATGCAGCTGCTGCGTATTCCCTACCACCTGACCGGCGGCACCATGTTCCTGGAACGCCAGGAAGTGAAGGACACGCTGGCCTGGCTGCGGCTGCTGGTGAACCCGGACGATGACACCGCGTTCATGCGCGCGGTGCAATCGCCCAAGCGCGACGTCGGCGCAGGCACGCTGGCCAGGCTGGCCGAGCTGGCGCAGGAAAAGGACATGCCGATGGCGCAGGCCGCCGAAGCGATCGGCGCCCTGCAGCAGCTGCCGCCGCGCGCGGCCAACAGCCTGGCGCGCTTCACCGACATCCTGCGCGACCTGCGCGCGCAGACCCGGCAGGTCAGTTCCGGTGACATGATCCGCAAGGTCGCCAAGGAATCGGGCCTGCTCAGCGAACTGCGCCAGCAGGCCAAGGAAGAAGCCAGTTACCAGCGCCGCGCCAACAACATCGAGGAACTGGCGCAGTGGTTCGAGGGCGGCCCGCGCGGAGCCACCGCCGCCGACCTGGCCGGCCAGCTGGCGCTGCTGTCACGCAGCGACAAGGACGAGGGCGGCAACCAGGTGCGCATGATGACCATGCACGCCTCCAAGGGCCTGGAATTCCCGTACGTGTTCATCGTCGGCTGCGAGGACGGCGTGCTGCCGCACCAGGTCAGCCTGGATGAGGGCAACCTGCAGGAGGAACGGCGCCTGCTGTACGTGGGCATCACCCGCGCCAAGATCCAGCTGTGGATGAGTTACAGCAAGCTGACCCGCAAGTTCGGCGAGCATGTGCGGTTGAAGCCGAGCCGGTTCTTCGAGGAGATTCCGGCCGAGGAAATCCAGCGCGATGGCGCCGACCCGGTGGCCGACGCGGCGCGCAAGAAGGAGCGTGCCAGCGCGGGACTGGCCGCGATCGAAGCGCTGTTCGATTGATCGGGGCGAAGCTGTAGAGCCGACCCCGTGCTCGGCTAGCGTATTGACGGATCAGCCGAGCATGGGCTCGGCTCTACAATCGGCATATCCCAGCAGAGATCCGCGCATGCATCCCATCGAAAGCGAACGCCTGCGCCTGCGCCGCATCGAGCCCGACCGCGACGCGGCGCCGATGCTGGCCCTGCTCAACGATCCCGGCTTCCTGCGCTTCATCGGCGACCGCAACGTGCGCAGCGAGGAACAGGCGCGTGAGTACATCGCGCTGCGTGTGCTGCACAGCTATGCGCTGAACGGGTTCGGCATGTATGCCATCGAGCGCAGGGCCGACGGCGCGTGGCTGGGCAATGCCGGGCTGGTGCGGCGTGATGGACTGCCGGGGCCGGATATCGGCTATGCAGTGCTGTCGGAATTCGCCGGGCAGGGCTATGCCGGTGAAGCGGCACAGGCGGTGTTGGCGCATGCGCGGGCGGAGCTGGGCATCGAGGATCTGTACGGCATCACCGACCTGGGCAACGTGGCGTCCGGGAAAATCCTGCTGGGGCTGGGCATGCACGAGCGCGGGGTGATCCAGTTGCCGGGCATCGAGAGCGCCAGCCGCCTGTATGCCACGCCAGGGGCGGCAGAGGTCGGGTAGTGCCGGCCGCTGGCCGGCAACCCACCGTTCAGCCGCGCAGTTCGGCCAGCTGCGCCTGCAGCTCGGCCACCGCCGCTTCCAGCTGGGCCACGCGCTCGGCCAGGCCGGGGTCAGCCGCGTCACTGCCACCACCGCTGCTGGCGTACTTCGCCGCCAGGGCCGCACCATCCACTTCACCGCACAGCAGGTGCATGTAGCGGTCCTCGCGCTGGCCGCTGGCACGCGGCAGCACCATCAGCAGCGCGCGCTGCTGCAGGCGCTCGATGGCGTGCCGGGCCTCGTCGGTATCGGCGAAACGGTGCAGGCGCTCGCTGCGCGAGACCAGTTCGCCCAACGTCTGTGGCCCACGCAGCAGCAGCATCGCCAGCAGCACGGTCTGCTGCCGGGTCAGGTCCAGCGCGGCCTGCAGCCGGTGTTCGTAGCGGTCGGCACGCGAGGAGAAGTGCTGGCGGGCCAGCCCCAGCGTCTCCAGCTGGCGCAGGGCGTGCTGCACGCTGCCGGCATCGACGTTCATCACCGGCTCGCGGGCGGTCTTCTGGTTGGCCGCCGACTGGGCCGCGTTGACCGTCAGCGGATAGGTATCCGGGGTGGTCGCCTCCTTCTCCACCAGGCAGCCCAGCAGGCGGGCCTGCACGGCATCGAGCAGGGGGACGTCGGGGGTCTGGACGGAATCGGTCATGGCGGCCTCCGGAGGGGCAACGGGTCAACCACCAAGCATAGCCGTCCCAGGGCCGCCTTTGCCGGTAAAATGCGCCGGTATATCTGATTGCCGGTGAATCCATGCGTCGTCCCGTTTCCCTGTCTGTGACCCTGCTCGCCACCGCGGTGCTGGGCCTGTCCGCCTGCAAGCGCGTGGAGGCGCCTGCCGCTGAAGCCGCTGCCCCGCAGGCTCCGGCCGCTGCCGCCAAGGCCGATGGCGCACCCGATGGGAGCGCCAACGACAACCTCAACGCGGTGCTGTGGATGCAGCGCGCGCAGGAGTACAAGGCGATCACCGAGCAGACCTACCGCGCCGCCGCCGACCACCTGGATGCAGCGCTGAAGGAAGCCCACTGGGACGCGCTGGTACCGGAAGAGCGCGGCAACGAGGCCAAGGGCCTGAAGCCGGCGGTGGTGCTGGACGTGGACGAGACCGTGCTGGACAACTCGCCCTACCAGGCGCGCCTGGTGCGCGATGGCAAGGAATACGATGAACTGAGCTGGGACCAGTGGGTGGCCGAAAAGAAGGCCAAGGCCATTCCCGGTGTGGTCGATTTCGCCAAGGCCGCCAATGCCAAGGGCGTGACCCTGCTGTACATCTCCAACCGCGCCGTGCACCTGAAGGATGCCACCCTGGCCAACCTGCGCGAGCAGGGCCTGCCGGTGGCCGATGACAGCGTGTTCCTGGGCCTGGGCACCGTCGTTGAAGGCTGCGAGCAGGCCGGCAGCGAGAAGAACTGCCGCCGTCGCCTGGCCGGGCAGAAGTACCGCGTGCTGATGCAGTTCGGCGACCAGCTGGGCGACTTCGTGGAAGTGACCGCCAACACCAATGAAGGCCGTGATGCGCTGCTGCAGCAGTACCACGACTGGTTCGGCGAACGCTGGTGGATGCTGCCGAACCCGACCTACGGCGGCTTCGAGCCGGCCCAGTTCAACAACGACTACAGCCAGTCGCGCCAGGCCCGTCATGACGCCAAGCGCGCCGCGCTGGACTACGCACCGTGAGCCGCGCACCGCTGCCGCTGCGCGATGACGAGCGCCTGATCTTCGCGCTGGACGTGCCCGACCGTGTGCAGGCGCTGGAGTGGGTGGACCGTCTCGGCGACAGCGTGGCGTTCTACAAGATCGGCATGGAACTGCTGGCCTCCGGCGAGTACTTCCAGGTGCTCGATGAGCTGGCCCGCCGCGACAAGCGCGTGTTCGTCGACCTGAAGTTCTTCGACATCCCGGCCACCGCCGCTGCGGTGATCAAGCGCCTGTCGCAGTGGCCGGTCAGCTACGCCACCATCCATGGCTGGCACCCGGCGATGATGGAAGCCTGCGCGGCCGCCAACAGCAGCGACATGCGCCTGCTGGCGGTGACCGTGCTGACCTCGATGGGGCGCCCGGACCTGGCGCAGATGGGCATCGACCGCGAGCCGGTGGACGTGGTGGTCGAGCGCGCGCTGGCGGCCCAGACCGCCGGCATCGACGGGGTGATCGCCTCGGGCCAGGAAGCCGGTCCGATCCGCGCTGCCACCGGTGCCGGCTTCTCGATCGTCTGCCCGGGCATCCGCCCGGGGGGCCCGGTCGGCGATGACCAGAAGCGTACCGTTGGCGTGGCCCAGGCCTTTGCCGATGGCGCCGACGCCATCGTGGTCGGCCGCCCGATCCGCCTGGCCGCTGACCCGCAGGCTGCCGCGCGGGCCATCCAGCAGGAAATCGCGTCGGCTCTGGCTGCACGCTGAGCCTGCCGGCGCAGCCGGTCACAGCGCAATACCGAACGCCATCCCGTCATCTGCGGGATGGCGTTCTCATTTGCGTGTTCGCTGCTGTCGCAGATATCCCCAACCGGGAAAAACGTGCGCGCGATCGTGTTCGCAGGCCGGACCAACCTTCCCAATCGATGCGCCGGCACCGGACCACCCGGAGCTGCCGGTTCAACCATCGAGAGAGGGAGTACATGGATATGTATCGCAGCACCTCGTTGTTCGCCGGCCTGCTGATGGCCGCATCCGCCCTGCCGGCCAGCGCCACGGCGCAACCGCGCGAAGCACCGCGCATCATCGGCGGAGAGGCCGCACAGGCTGGCGAGTATCCCTTCATGGTCAGCATCCAACGCCTGTCGTCGGGTGACAGTGATCATGACCGCCACTGGTGCGGCGCGACGCTCATTTCCCCGTCGTGGATACTGACCGCCTCGCACTGCGTACAGGGTGATCGCCCCGCAGACCTTGCCGTGCTCGGCGGGGCCACCACGCTCTCCGGCGAACCTTCCGCGCGGGCATCCAACATCAAGGCCATCCACATGCACCCGGCCTACAACAGTGGCAATTCGCTGGAGCACGATGTAGCCCTGATCCAGCTCAGCGCTCCCCTGGAGGGCGCGCAGCCGGTCAACCTGCGGCTGCAGCCGGATGCCAGCTATCTCAAGCCGGGCCGCGCGTTCACCGTGATCGGTTGGGGTGATACCGACGGCGGCGACGGTCGGCTCTATCCCACCCAGCTGCAGACGGTGCAGGTGCCGTTCGTGGCTTTCAACGAATGCCAGCAGGCCTATGGCGGCGAACTGTCGCGCGGCAAGGTGATCTGCGCCGGCCGCGAAGGCATGGACAGCTGCCAGGGCGATTCCGGAGGCCCCCTGCTGCTGCGGCTGAGCGAAGGCTGGACCCAGTTCGGCGTGGTCAGCTGGGGCGAGGGCTGTGCACTGGCGGGCTACCCGGGGGTTTATGCCCGAATCGCCGAAAAACATGCCGTAGATTTCATCGAGTCGGTCTGGCAGCGCGATTGATTAAATAAAATCAACAAGATACATAGTGTTAGATGAAGTGTTGCCTTAACTTGAAGGGCAGCGTAGGATCGCCGCCATCCGGTCTTTGGACCGGACATGTGCCACAACACTGTCCTCCGGCCTCGTGCCGGCTTGAAGAGCCTGCGATCCCCGTGATCCGGGCTCTTTTTTTGCGCGCGGGTCCGGTCCGGGGTCAGATCCCTTCTGCCGTGGCAGAAGGGATCTGACCCCGGGTTGCCCGCCCGGCTTGCCGCTGTCACGTCGCAGGCCGCAAGATGCGGACCGGTCCGGGGAGTCCGAGTGCATGAGCGTGGCGGTGCGAGGAAGGTCTGCGCGTGGATGGGGGCTGGCAGCCCTGTTGCTGCTGGCTGTGGTGGCGTGCCGCGAACCGGGCACCGACCCGGCCCGGCCGGCGGCCGAGCCGGTGGCGGCGGTGCAGGCCATGGCCCTGCGCCTGGCTGAAGACGATCTGGTCGGCTACGCGAAGCTGTCGGTACCGCCGGGCCAGTACCAGCGCCTGCAGCAGGCCTGGGCCGACGGCCACAGCCAGTGGCCGCTGACCGAGCTGCCGCTGGGCGATCAGCTGCTGCCGATGCTGGCCGCGCTGCGCAAGCCCGACGCCAGCGCCGAGCTGCAGCGCAGCTTCGACCGCCAGCTGGCCGGCCAGGCCAGCGCGGTGCGCCAGGCCGCGCAGTCGATGGGCAACTTCGGTGTGCAGTACCTGCGTCACCAGAAGGGCTACACGCCTGGCCAACAGGCCCACTACATCGCACTGGTCGAGACCCTGGCGGTCTGGGCACAGGGCGCACCGATCAGCGACCGTGCCCGCGCGCGCAGCACCATCGCCGCCCTGGTCGGCGCCGCCGGCAAGGTCGGTTTCGATGATGAGGCCGGCCTGCAGGCGGCCGGCATGGAAGGCAGCCTGCAGCAGCTGGCACCGTTCATCCACACCCTCAAGGCGGTACTGGGCAGCTACGGGCTGGGCGTGGACGATGCGCTGCGCAGCGTACGCGGCGAACTGCTGTCGGTGGAGGGCGACAACGCGCTGGTGCGCCTGCGCTACGACCTGGCCGGGCGCGAGATGACCCTGCAGCTGCCGCTGAGCCGACGCGAAGGCCACTGGTACCTGACCCGCACCCTGGCCGACACCGATGCCTTGCTGCGCAAGGCCGATGCGGCCCGTGCCGCCGCGGCGCCCGCGCCGGCCGACGCCCCCGCCGAGGGTGGGGAAGCGGCAACGCCACCGCCTAAGCCATAATGGCGCCGATGTCGAAACAGAACCCGCTGCCGTTCCCCGGCGAAGAATCCCAGACGACGCCCGCCGATACGGCGCCGGCGTCCCCCTCGACCGGTACCGGCCCCAACCCGGTACCGCCGCCGGTGCACGCGCGGTCGGCCGGGCGCCGCCCGCTGTGGGCAAGGCTGCTTGGCCGCCTGGTCGAACCGTGGCTGTCGCTGAAGATCGAGCCGGAAGACCCGGGCCAGTACAACGATGGCCGCCCGGTCATGTACGTGCTGGAAGACTACGGCCTGTCCAACGCGCTGATCCTGGACAAGGCCTGCCGCCAGGCCGGCCTGCCGTCGCCGCTGGTACCGCTGGCCGGTGACCCCACCGGCCGCAAGCGCGCCTACCTGGCGCTGTCGAGGCGCAGCTCCAGCAACTCGCTCATTCCCGAGCAGCGCGGTGCCAAGACCCACTCCGATTCGCTGGCCAAGGTCCTGCAGGCGCACCGCGTGCGCGATGACCTGGACGTGCATCTGGTCCCGGTATCGATCTTCGTCGGCCGCGCGCCAGACAAGCAGAGCGGCTGGTTCGCGGTGCTGTTCTCGGAAAACTGGGCATTGGTGGGCCGCTTCCGCCGTCTGCTGGGGCTGCTGCTGAACGGGCGCAGCACCATCGTCCGTTTCGCCCCGCCGATCTCGCTGCGCAGCACCGTGGACGAAGGCCTGGAGCCGGAGCGCACGGTGCGCAAGCTGCAGCGTGTGCTGCGCACCCACTTCCGCCGCATCCGTGAATCGGTGATCGGCCCGGATCTGTCGACCCGGCGCCTGCTGGTGGACCAGGTGCTGGCCGCCGAGCCGGTGCGCGAGGCGATCGCCGCACAGGCCAAGCGTGACAACTCCAAGCCGGCCGATGCCTGGAAGAAGGCGCACGCCTACGCCTGGGAAATCGCCGCGGACTACTCCAGCCCGGTGGTGCGTTCGGCCAGTTTCATGCTCAGCCATGTGTGGAACCGCATCTACGCCGGCGTGCTGGTGCACCACCTGGACAAGTTCAAGGCCGCCGCGCCGGGCCACGAAGTGGTCTACGTGCCCAGCCACCGCAGCCACATGGACTACCTGCTGCTGTCCTACCTGCTGTACGACCGTGGCATCGTGCCGCCGCACATCGTGGCCGGCATCAACCTGAACCTGCCGGTGGTCGGCACCCTGCTGCGCAAGGGCGGTGCATTCTTCATCCGCCGCTCGATCCGCGGCAACGCGCTGTACTCGGCCGTGCTCAGCGAATACGTCGCGCAGCTGGTGGCCGGTGGCTATTCGCTGGAGTATTTCGTCGAAGGTGGCCGCTCGCGTACCGGCCGACTGCTGCAGCCCAAGGGCGGCATGATCTCGATGACGCTGCGCGCGTTCCTGCGCCAGCCGCGCAAGCCGGTGCTGTTCCAGCCCATCTACATCGGCTACGAGAAGCTGATGGAAGGCGGCAGCTACCTGGACGAACTGTCTGGCCGGCCGAAGGAAAAGGAATCGATCTGGTCGCTGCTGTGGGGCATCCCCAAGGTGCTCAAGCAGAACTATGGCCAGGTGGTGGTGAACTTCGGCGAGCCGATCGCGCTGAACGATGTGCTGGCCGAGAAAGCGCCGGAGTGGAAGGGCGAGGCCGTATCGGAAGACGAGAAGCCGGCCTGGCTGTCGACCACCGTCGATACGCTGGCCGAGCGCATCCAGGTGCGCGTCAACGCAGCCGCCGACGTCAACCCGATCAACCTGCTGGCCCTGGCGCTGCTGTCCACGCCGAAGCATGCGATGGGCGAGGCCGACCTGATCGCGCAGATCGAGCTGTGCAAGACGCTGCTGGTCGAGATGCCGTACTCGGACCGGGTGACGGTCACCCCGCATTCGCCGGAGCGGATCATCGCCCACGCCGAGGAGATCAACGTCCTCACCCGCATCAAGCACCCGCTGGGCGACGTGCTGAGTGTAAGCGGCGATACCGCGGTGCTGCTGAGCTACTTCCGCAACAACGTCATCCACCTGTTCACCGCCTCGTCGTGGGTGGCCTGCTGCTTCCAGAACAACCGCCGCATGAGCCGCACCGGCCTGGTCCAGCTGGGCCGCACGGTCTACCCGTTCCTGCAGGCCGAGCTGTTCCTGCCGTGGAGCGAGGATGAGTTCGCCCAGCGCATCGACCAGACCATCAACGTGTTCGTGCGCGAGGGCCTGCTGCAGAACGTCAACGATGACGACGGCGGCATCCTGGCGCGCAACACCGGCCAGACCGACGAGGTGTTCCGCCTGCGTGCGATCGGCCATTCGCTGCAGCAGGCGTTCGAGCGCTACTACATCGCGATCTCGGTGCTGGTGAAGAACGGCCCGGGCGTGCTCGGTGCGGCCGAGCTGGAAAGCCTGTGCCAGCAGGCGGCGCAGCGCCTGAGCCTGCTCTATGCGCCGGCCGCGCCGGAGTTCTTCGACCGTACCCTGTTCCGCGGCTTCATCCAGAAGCTGCGCGAGCTGCGCCTGGTCTGGCCGGACGAGAACAGCAAGCTGCTGTTCGACGAGCGGCTGGATGCCTGGGCCAAGGACGCCAAGTTCATCCTCGGCCGCGAGCTGCGCCACACCATCGAACGGGTCAGCCCGGAAGCGGCCCGCCCGGACGAGGCGGCACCGCAGGATTGAAGGTAGCGCCGGGCCATGCCCGGCGAAGCCGTAGATCCACGCCATGCGTGGATCGGCCACCGCTCAGGCCGGTTCGTCCGGAATCTGCAGGCTTTCCAGCTTGGCGATGCAGTCCTTCAACTGCAGCTTGCGCCGCTTCAGGCGCTTGGATTCCAGTTCGTCCTCGCCGTTGGCCGCCATGCGGGTGATCTGTTCATCCAGCAGGCGATGCTCGGCGCGCAGGGCGGCGAGGCGTTGGACGATCTCGGCGGGGCTGTAGGTATCCACAGCCTCCGAGCATACACAGCGATGATGACTGCCGGGAGAGGGGAATCCCGACCCCCGGCCGGGGCGGCTCCGAGCCGTTAGAATGGAACCCATGAGTGCCGTGATTTCCCTTCCCGATCCCCTGCCGCGTTCCCTGCCGCGCGCCGCCCGCGATCCGCGGCTGGCCGAGCGCGAGCAGCACAAGCTGGCCAAGCGCCTGCGCCGCCAGGTCGGCGAGGCGATTGCCGATTTCGGCATGATCGAGGCCGGCGACAAGGTGATGGTCTGCCTGTCCGGCGGCAAGGACAGCTACACCCTGCTGGACGTGCTGCTGCAGCTGCAGAAGAAGGCGCCGGTGCCGTTCGAGCTGGTGGCGGTGAACCTGGACCAGAAGCAGCCGGACTTCCCCGAGCAGGTGCTGCCGCAGTACCTGGCCGGTCTGGGCGTGCCGTACCACATCATCGAGCAGGACACCTATTCGGTGGTCAGCCGGGTCATCCCGGAGGGCAAGACGATGTGTTCGCTGTGCTCGCGCCTGCGTCGCGGCGCGCTGTACAACTACGCCGAAACCCACGGTTTCACCAAGATCGCGCTGGGCCATCACCGCGACGACATGGTGGCCACGTTCTTCATGAACCTGTTCCACCACGCCAAGCTGTCGGGCATGCCGCCAAAGCTGCGCAGTGATGACGGCAAGCACGTGGTGATCCGACCGCTGGCCTATGTGCGCGAGAGCGACATCGTCGAATACGCGCAGGCACGCCAGTTCCCGATCATTCCCTGCAACCTGTGCGGCAGCCAGGAGAACCTGCAGCGCCGCCAGGTCGGCCAGATGCTCAAGCAGTGGGAAAAGGACCACCCCGGCCGCATCGAGCAGATCGCGCGCGCCATGGGCGAGGTCCGGCCCTCGCAGCTGGCCGATACCACCCTGTTCGATTTCATGGCGCTTGGCCGTCGCGACGACGCGCCGCTGCCCGACGCCCATGCCTGGCTGGCCGGTACCCCGGCCGATGCCGACGCAGATCCCGAGACGCCCACCGCTTAAGGTCGGTCGCCCTTCCTCTTTGCCATCCGGAATTCCATGTTCTTTCGCAACCTGACGTTCTTCCGTTTCCCGACCGCCACTGATTTTTCCGAAGTCGACACCCTGCTGCCGCACGCCCTGCTCAAGCCGGTCGGCGCGCTGGAAATGAACTCGCGCGGCTTCATCTCGCCGTTCGGCCGCGAGGAGAAGGAACTGCTGTCCCATCGCATTGCCGAGCACCTGTGGCTGACCGTGGGCGGCGAGGACAAGATCCTGCCGGCGGCGGTGGTCAACGATCTGCTCGAGCGCAAGCTGGAGGAGATCGAGGAGAAGGAAGGCCGCCGTCCCGGTGGCCGCGAACGCAAGCGCATGAAGGACGACCTGCTGCATGAACTGCTGCCGCGCGCCTTCGTGAAATCCTCGCGCAACGACGCCTTCATCGACCTGCAGCACGGCTACGTGGCGGTGGATACCTCCAGCCGCAAGACCGGTGAGTACTTCATGTCCGACATCCGCGGCCTGCTCGGCAGCTTCCCGGCCATGCCGCTGAATGCCGAAGTCGCGCCGCGCTCGATCCTGACCGGCTGGATCGCCGGCGAGCCGCTGCCGACCGGGCTGAGCCTGGGCGAAGAGTGCGAGATGAAGGACCCGGTGGAGGGCGGTGCGGTGGTCAAGTGCCAGCACCAGGAGCTGCGCTGCGACGAGATCGACAAGCACCTGGACGCCGGCAAGCAGGTGACCAAGCTGGCACTGATCTTCGAGGACAACCTGTCGTTCGTGATCGGCGACGACCTGATCGTGCGCAAGCTGAAGTTCCTCGACGGTGCCCTGGACCAGCTGGAGCACGCCGACGAAGATGGCCGCCGCGCCGAGTTCGACGCCCGCTTCGCCCTGCAGAGCGCCGAGATCCGCCGCCTGTTCCTGTTGCTGGAAGAGGCCTTCAAGCTCAGCAAGGCTGACTGAACAGGCAACCCGGCGGCCGCCGGTCATCCGGCGGCCCGAAGCGGCGCTATGCTGGGCGCATGAGCCGCCTGCTGCGCCGCCTGATCAGCCCGACCCCGCCCGCCACCGTGCAGCGCGACACCGTCCGCCTGCGGCTGGAGGATGCCGAGATCGAAGTGCTGCGCGTGCGTGACCCGCGTGCGCGGCGGATCAAGCTGAGCGTGGACGAGCGCGGCGCGCGGTTGACCTTGCCGCCGCGGGCAAGCCTGGTGATGGGCGAACGCTTCCTGGAACAGCACCGCGACTGGCTGGCCGTGCAACTGCGCCAGTACCAGGGCCAGGACCTGCCTGCGGCGCTGCAGCCGGGCGTGGAGGGCGTGCTGCCCCTGCGTGGCGAGCTGCTGCCGCTGCGCTGGCAGGAGGGCCGCTTCGTACGGCTGGAGATCGACGAACACGGCGCCTGCGTGCAATGGCCGGCGCGTGGCGGCGATGCCACCCTGCGCCGCCTGCTGCGCGAGTTCTACGAAGCACAGACCCGCGCCGATGTCGGCCGCTGGCTGCCGAAGTACCTGCCGGGCCTGCCGCGCGCGCCCAGCCGGCTGCGGCTGAAGGTGATGTCTTCGCAATGGGGGTCGCTGGCGCCCGATGGCAGCATGGCGTTGGATCTGGCCCTGGTGCTGGGCAGCCCGCGGGCCTTCGAGTACGTGCTGGTGCACGAACTCTGCCACCTGATCCAGCCCAATCACTCGCCCGCGTTCTGGCACGAAGTGGAACAGCGCTTCCCCGCCTGGCGCGAACAGCGCGACTACTTCCAACGCGAAGGCCGGCGCCTCAAGGCCATGCTGCGCCAGCTGCTGTAGCGTCGAGCTTGCTCGACGGCGGTGGGTTCCGGGTCCGTGTCTCGTCGAGCAAGCTCGACGCTACAAGGCCATGTTGCGCCAGCTTTACGGGTTCGCGCGCTTTGCGGCTGCGGTCGCCCAACGGGCGGCCACCTGGGGTGCGGTGATGCACACCGCCTGGTCGGTCACCGTGGTCACCGCGCGCTCCAGCAGCTGGATATCGGCTTCGTGCTGGCGCGCCACATGCGGATCCTCGAAGAAGATCGCGCGCTGGCAGCGACCTTCCAGCACCCGGTCGGCGATCTGCGCATCGCCGCCCATCGGGCCACTCTGGTAGCGCGTCACCCAGGGCGTATCGCGGGGCCAGCCGCGGCTCCAGGCCAGCTCGTTCAAGCGCTGGCCGGTGGTGCCGGTGGCCACGCGCTCGCCGAACCGCGCCAGCACATCGAAGTGTTCGTCGGCAAAGGCCAGCATCGCCGGCTTCATCGCATCATGGGCGATCAGCGCCAGCGTCTGTGCCTGGAACGCATGCAGGTCGTCGGCGCCGGCATCGGCCGGCAGACCGGCATGGATGCGTTCCACCTCCACCCAGTCGCGCGCGGTGGCCACGGTCGAAATGAACGGCTTGCCGTGGATCACGCACTGCCGCTTGAGGGCGGTCGCTTCCGGGAACACCGACGAGGGATCGACCGGGTCGATCAGGTAGATCGCGCCACCCAGGGTTCGTTCCGGGCCCATGCCCACCACTTCGGCCACCAGCTTCATCAGGCCGCCGTCGCGACCGTAGGGATAGCGCCTCAGACCGGCGTAGCCGTCCAGGAAACCCTGCCGCTGGATCGCGTCATGGGTCCGCCCGACCGCATGCAGGCTGACCCCCAGTTCGCGCAGGCCGGCCTCGCTGGCATGCAGCCAGCGGAACAGCGCCGCGCGCGCATCGTGGTGATGGAGACGGTTGGCGGCCAGGCCGATACGCATCGAATGCTCCGCAGATACGGGTAGAAGCGGCAGTTTATGTCGCTATCCGCCGATGCGGATGCATTTGCAACGTTTCCCATTGCGGTTGGACGTCACCTCGCTAGCGTGAAGGACAGCGGTAGCGCTGCGCGGCCGTGGTTCCTGCCCGCGAAACGAGGTCATCCACCGTGAATGCCGTCGGCTCCCGCGCCGCCGCTGTCGCCGCCGTCATGGCATTGCTGATGCTGCCGGATCAGGCGCGGGCGTCCAGCTGTGAGCATCCCCTGCAGGTGGCCTGGCCGTCGGACCGGCCCCCGCTGTCCTCGCGCGAGCAGGGGCAACCGGTGGGGCTGCTTGCGCATCAGCTGCAGGCGCTGGGTACGCAGGTCGCGCTGCATTCGGTGCCTTTGCCGGCGGCGGCGCTGGCCGACCGGCAGCTGCCGGCAGGGGTGCAGGCGGTGCTGGGCTGGCCGCGCGCGCAGCTGCCGCCCGGCTGGGTGGCCAGCCAGGCCTACCTGCAGGTGCCACAGGTGATCGTGCGCCGCCAGGGCGCGCCAGTGGTGCTGGGCCTGGAAGACCTGCGCGACCGCACTGTGGCCAGCCCGGACCGGGTGCCGCTGGCAGCACGGCTGACCGAACAGGCCCCCGGCGCGCAGCTGCTGGCGCCGGCGCCGCTGGGCGACGCCCTGTCCCTGCTGCGCACCGGATTGATCGATGCGGTCATCGCCAATCTGGGTGAAGTCGAAGCCGCGTTGCGGGCGATGCCGGGCGATCCGCTGGTGATTGCGGCACCGGCGGGTTTCGATGACGCGCTGGTGCTGGCAGCAGTGCCGGCCTGCGCCGGGGTCGTGGCCGCGTTCGACCAGCAGCTGGAACAGCGGGGCAACGCCCAGCGCGCAGTCATCGGCCAGGCATGGCTGCCGCACCCACCGCGCGCGCGCGGCACCACCTCGACGCTGCGCTGGCTGGTGCCGACCTCGCTGGTGCTGCTTGCGCTGATACTGCTGCACGCCTTCGGCTACTGGCGCGTGCACCGTGAAAGCGTCCGCCGCCGCGCAATGGAGCAGCGGCTGCGGGAGGTCACCGCGAATCTGCCCGCGGTGGTCTACCAGGCGCGCCGCACGGCCTGCGGCCACTACAGCATTACGCAGATCGCAGGCGACGTGCAGGCCCTGTTCGGGGTCAGCGGCGAGGCTGCGCGGGTCGACCACAGGCAGCTGCTTGCCGCCGTCCATGCCGACGATCGCAGCCGGGTGATGGATTGCATCGAGAACGCGGCGCTGATGCGCGGCCCGATCGATGTGACGTTCCGCACCGGCGTCGCACAGGACTGGCGTTGGGTGCGCTCGCAGGGACGGCCGCTGCGCTGTGACGACGCCAGCGTGGAATGGAGTGGCTACTGGATGGACGTCAGCGAGGCGCAGTCGCGTGCCGTGGCACTGGCCGAAGCGCGCCGTGCCGCCGAGCAGGCGGCCCTGGCCAAGAGTCATTTCCTGACGACCATGAGCCACCAGATCCGCACGCCGATGAGTACGCTGCTGGGCATGCTCGAACGCCTGGCCGACAGCCGGCTGGACGAAGGCCAGCGGCAGGCCCTGGCCACCGTGGGCGATGCGGCGCAGATGCTGCGCCAGATCCTTGACGATGTGCTGCATGGCCAACGCTTGCAGGCCGCGCCGCTGCAACTGCGTCCCACCCACCTGGCCGCGCTGGTGCAGGGCGTGCAGCAGCTGCTGATGCCGGTCGCTGCCAGTCGTGGCCTGCACCTGCGCACCGAGCTGGACCCGGCGTTGCAGGCCTGGTCACTGGCCGACGGTCTGCGGCTGCGGCAGATCCTGTTCAACCTGGCCGGCAACGCGCTCAAGTTCACCCTGCACGGCGGTGTGACGTTGCGGATCGAGGTGGTCGCGCCGCGCGACGGTGGCCAGCGGCTGCGCCTGCAGGTGGTGGACAGTGGCGTGGGCATCAGCGCCGAACGCCAGCACGCCGTCTTCGCTGCCTTCGAACAGGCCGAGACCTCGACCACCCGCCGCTTTGGCGGCAGCGGCCTGGGCTTGTCGATCTGCCGCGAACTGGCCACATCGATGGGTGGACAGCTGCAGCTGCGCAGTGTGCCGGGCGAAGGCACCACCGTCTGGCTGGATCTGGACCTGGCGGCCAGTACGGCACCGCAGCAGACGGTGGTGGCCCCGCCCGTGGCGGCCCCCGCACTTCCGGCGGCACGGGTGCTGGCTGCCGAGGATCATCCCACCAACCTGGGGCTGCTGACCCAGCGGCTACGTGCGCTGGGCCTGCAGGTGCAGGCCTGCGTCGACGGACACCAGGCCTGGGCGGCCTGGCAGGCGCAGCCGTTCGATCTGGTGATCACCGATTGCCACATGCCGGGCATGGACGGCTTCGCGCTGGCACGCGCCATCCGTGGCGAGACCGGCGGCAATGGCGCGCGCGTACCGATCATCGCACTGACCGCCAGCGTGCTGGAGAGCACGCGCGAGGCCTGCCGCGCCGCCGGCATTGATCATTTCCTGGCCAAGCCGGCCGAAACCCGGGAGCTGCACGCGCTGCTGGCCGCGCTGCTGGAGCCGGCCTCAGTGCGCCAGTAGCCGCACGATGCTGGCGGCGGCATCGCGGCCTTCGGCGACCGCCGTCACTACCAGATCGGCGCCGCGCACGGCGTCACCGCCGGCGAACAGGCGCGGATGGGCGGTCTGGAACGGCAGCCGGTCCTTGCCGCCGGCCACGATGCGGCCATTGCCCTGGCTTTCCACGCCGCATTCGGCCAGCCACGACGGCAGGGTGGGCGAGAAGCCGAAGGCGATGATCACCACGTCCGCTTCCAGCAGTGATTCGCTGCCGTCGATCGGCACCGCGTTCTGGCGGCCGTTGGCATCGGGTTCGCCCAGGCGCGTTTCGACCACGGTCACGCCGATCACTTCGTCATCGGCGCCGGCCTCGATCGACAGCGGCTGGCGGTTGAACAGGAAACGCACGCCTTCTTCGCGCGCATTGGCCACCTCGCGCGCGCTGCCCGGCATGTTGGCCTCGTCGCGGCGGTAGGCGCAGGTCACCTTGGCCGCGCCCAGCCGTACCGCACTGCGCACGCAGTCCATGCCGGTGTCGCCGCCGCCCAGCACCACCACGCGCTTGCCGTTCAGATCGGGCAGGGCGATGGTGTCTTCCCAGCCGGCAATCGGCCGGCCCTTGGGATCATCGCCGCTGACAATGCGGCTGTTCTGCACCAGGAACGGCAGCGCCGGCAGCACGCCCTTCAGGTCCTGCCCGTCCAGGCCGCCGTCTGTGTAGCGGTACGCACCGGTGCCGACAAACACCGCATCGTGGCTGTCCAGCAGCTGTTGCATGCTGATGTCGCGACCGATTTCCACGCCGAGGCGGAACTGCACGCCCATGCCTTCGAGCACCTCGCGGCGGCGGTGGATCACGTCCTTGTCCAGCTTGAAGCTGGGAATGCCGAACTGCAGCAGGCCGCCGATCTGCTCGTAGCGGTCATAGACCACCGCGGCAATGCCGGCACGCGCCAGGCGGTCGGCGCAGGCCAGCCCGGCCGGGCCGGCGCCGATCACCGCCACGCGATGGCCGGTCGGCTGCACCGCCTGCAGGTCCGGGCGCCAGCCGGTGGCCAGCGCGGTATCGACGATGTACTTCTCCACCGCGCCGATGGTGACCGCACCGAATTCCTCCAGCGTGCAGCTGCCTTCGCACAAGCGGTCCTGCGGGCACACGCGGCCACACACTTCCGGCAACGGGTTGGTGCTGTGGCACAGCGTGGCCGCCTCGTGGATGCGGTTTTCCTGCACCAGCTGCAGCCACTGCGGAATGGCGTTGTGCACTGGGCACTTCCAGCTGCAGTACGGATTGCCGCAGTCCAGGCAGCGGCCGGCCTGGTACTGCGCGTCTTCCTTGCCGAACTTTCCGTACAGCTCACCCCAGTCGCCGGAGGTGCGCAGTTCCACCGGAATGCGCTGCGGCATGGTGCGGGGCAGGTCGAGAAACTGGAAGGCGTGCTTGCGGCTCATGGCGGGCTCTGTGGTGTTTTTTCCGGATACCGGCCAGCGGCCGGCACTACAGCGGTGGGGAGGCCAGGGCGCCGGTTGCGGGCGCCCCGCCGTGTCACGCGGCGCGCCGCAGGGTCTCGGTCAGCGACTCGATGCTGGCGGCCTTGGGTTTGACCAGCCAGAACTTGCCGATGTAATCGCGGAACTCGTCCAGGATCTGCTGCGCCCAGATGCTGCCGGTCAGCTCGCGGTGGCGGCCGATCAGGCGGTGCAGGTGCTGGCGATAGTTCTCGAAGCCCTCGGCGGAGACGCGATGGATGTCGATCAGCTCGTGGTTGTAGCGGTCGACGAAATCGCGATCGACGTCCAGCACGTAGGCCAGGCCACCGGTGAAGCCGGCACCGAAGTTCAGGCCGACCTTGCCCAGCACCAGCACCACGCCGTCGGTCATGTACTCGCAGCAGTGATCACCGGCCCCTTCCACCACCGCCAGCGCGCCGGAATTGCGTACCGCGAAGCGCTCACCCGCACGACCGGCGGCGAACAGCTCGCCGCCGGTGGCGCCATACAGGCAGGTGTTGCCGATGATCGCGGTGCTGCGTGCCTCGAAGCGGGCGCCACGCGGTGGGCGTACCACCAGGCGGCCGCCGGCCATGCCCTTGCCCACGTAGTCGTTGGCTTCCCCTTCCACTTCCAGGTGCAGGCCACCGACGTTGAAGGCACCGAAGCTCTGCCCGGCACTGCCGCGGAAGCGCAGTTCCAGCGGCGCTTCGGCCATGCCCTGGTTGCCGTGCGCGCGTGCCACCGCACCGGCCAGGCGGGTGCCGATGCTGCGGTCGGTATTGTGGATCAGGAAGCGATGCTCGCCGCCGCGCTTGTGCTCGATGGCCGGGGCCAGCAGGCCATCCATCTGCGTGGCCAGGCTGTCCGGTGATTCGTACAGGCGCTGCGCGGCGCAGTGGCTGCCCTCGTAGCGGCTGTCGGCCAGCAGGCGCGACAGGTCCACACGCACGCCGTCGCGCGGCGCCGCCTCGATCTGCCGCAGCAGGTCGGTGCGGCCGACGATCTCTTCCAGCGAACGCGCGCCCAGGTAGGACAGCCAGCCACGCACTTCCTCGGCCAGCAGGCGGAAGAAGTTCTCCACGCGCTCGGGCTGCCCGGTGAAGTGGTTCTCGCGCAGGCGCTCGTCCTGGGTGGCCACGCCGGTGGCGCAATTGTTCAGGTGGCAGATGCGCAGGTACTTGCAGCCCAGCACGATCATCGGCGCGGTGCCGAAGCCGAAGCTGTCCGCACCCAGCAGCGCGGCCTTGACCACGTCCAGGCCGGTCTTCAGGCCGCCATCGGTCTGCAGCAGGGTGCGCCCGCGCAGGTCGTTGGCCAGCAGTGCCTGGTGCGCTTCGGCTACGCCCAGCTCCCACGGCACGCCGGCATAGCGGATGGAGCTGACCGGCGATGCCCCGGTGCCGCCGTCATGGCCGGAGATGGTGATCAGGTCGGCGCCGGCCTTGACCACGCCAGCGGCGATCGTACCCACGCCGGCATGGCTGACCAGCTTCACCGACACCAGCGCGGTCGGGTTGACCTGCTTGAGGTCGTAGATCAGCTGCGCCAGGTCTTCGATGGAATAGATGTCGTGGTGCGGCGGCGGCGAGATCAGGCCGATGCCCGGCCGGGCGTAGCGCAGGCGTGCGATCAGTTCATTGACCTTGTGGCCCGGCAGCTGGCCGCCCTCGCCGGGCTTGGCACCCTGCGCGACCTTGATCTGCAGCACTTCGGCGTTGACCAGGTATTCGGCGGTGACGCCGAAGCGGCCGGAGGCGACCTGCTTGATCTTGCTGCGGCGTTCGGTGCCGTAGCGCGCCGGGTCTTCGCCACCTTCGCCGGAATTGCTGCGGCCGCCGAGGCGGTTCATGGCAATGGCCAGTGCTTCGTGCGCCTCGGGCGAGAGGGCGCCCAAGCTGATCGCAGCGGTATCGAAGCGCGGGAACAGCGCGCTGGCCGGCGCCACCTCGTCCAGCGGCATGGGCGTGGCCGCCGGCACCAGTTCCAGCAGGTCGCGCAGTGCCGACGGCGGCCGCGCGTGCACGGCATCGCAGTACTGCTGCCAGGCACGCGGGTCGCCGCTGCGCGCTGCGCGCTGCAGGGTGGTCACCACGTCCGGGTTGTACATGTGGTACTCGCCGCCGTGCACGTACTTCAGCAGGCCACCGACATCCACGTCCTGCTGTGCGTCCCAGGCCTGCGCACACAGCTCGCGCGCGTCGGCATCCAGGCGCGCGAAGCCGGCACCGCCGATGCGCGAAGCGGTATCCGGGAAGCACAGCTCGACCACCTCCGGCTCCAGGCCGATGATCTCGAACAGCTGCGCACCGCGGTAGCTGGCCACGGTGCAGATGCCCATCTTCGAGATGATCTTCGATAGACCCTTGTAGACGCCCTTGCGGTAGCGGCGGCCGATCTGCGACTGCTCACCGCCCTTGCTGAGCTTGAGGATGCCGCGCCGGCCCAGGTCGAACAGGGTCTGGTAGGCCAGGTACGGATACACCGCCGTGGCGCCGAAGCCGAGCAGGCAGGCCATGTGGTGCGGGTCGCGCGCGGTGCCGGTCTCGACGATCAGGTTGACGTCGCAGCGCAGGCCCAGCCGCGAGAGGTGGTGATGGATGGCGCTGGTGGCCAGCAGCGCATGCACCATCGGTCGCCCGGCCACCGGGTAGCGGTCGGACAGCAGCAGCATCACCATGCCCTCGCGCGCGGCCTGTTCGGCTTCGGCGCAGATGCGCTCGATGCCGGCACGCAGGCCTTCGTCTTCGCTGTAGGACAGATCGAGCAGGCGGTTGGCCTGCACGTACTGGTCCATCTTCAGCAGCTGGCGCAGCTTGCGCTGGCTCAGTACCGGCGAATTGAGGATGACGTGGTTCACCGTCTCCGGGCCGGCATGGAAGATGTTGGTCTCCTTGCCGAGCTGGGTGGAAAGGGACATCGCACAGTCTTCGCGCAGCGGATCGATCGGCGGGTTGGTGACCTGCGCGAAGGCCTGGCGGAAATAGTCGTAGAGCGGGCGGCTGCGCTGGCTGAGGACGGCCATCGGCGTGTCATCGCCCATCGAGCCGGTGGCCTCCTGCTCGGTCTCGGCCAGCGGCCGCAGCACCTGCTCCACCTCTTCGCTGCTGAGCTGGTACAGCTTGTGATAGCTGCGCAGCGTGCCTTCGTCGAACGGCTCTTCCACCAGCGAGGGATCGATCAGTTCGGTCTGCAGGTAGGTTACGCCCTGCTGCAGCCACTGCTTGTACGGCGCGCGGCCACGGTTGATGCGGTCCACGGCGTCGGAGTCGAGCAGATCGCCGCGCTTGAGATCGATGGCCACCATCTCGCCGGGGCCAAGCTTGCCCTTGCGCACCACGCGCTCGGTCGGCACTTCCCATACGCCCGCTTCGGAGGCGACCAGGAAGTGGCGGTCAGCGGTCAGCATCCAGCGCGCCGGGCGCAGGCCGTTGCGGTCCAGGGTGCACACGGCGTAGCGGCTGTCGCAGGCGACGATGCCGGCCGGGCCGTCCCACGGCTCGCTGTTGAGGCCATGGAATTCGTAGAACGCGGCCAGGTCCGGATCCTTGAACTCCAGCGACTGGGTGGCCGGCGGCACCAGGATGCGCAGCGCCTGGATCAGTTCCATGCCACCGGCGACCATCAGCTCCAGCATGTTGTCCAGGCTCTGCGAGTCCGAACCGTGCATGGAGATCACCGGGTCGAACTCGGCGATGTCAAAGCGCGGGGTCTTCCACACCTTGCTGCGCGCCTGCGCCCAGCGCCGGTTGCCCTCGATGGTGTTGATCTCGCCGTTGTGGGCGAGCATGCGGAACGGGTGCGCCAGCGGCCAGCGCGGCAGCGTGTTGGTGGAAAAGCGCTGGTGGAACACGATCGCACTGGAGGCCAGTTCGCGGCGCTGCAGGTCCGGGAAGAAGCGGCTGAGCTTGTCCGGCAGCACCATGCCCTTGTAACTGATCGCATCCGGGGTGAGGGTGGTGACGTAGAAATCGGCGTGCCCGCGCAGCTGCTGTTCGCTGCGGCGGCGGGCCAGGAACAGGGCCAGCGCGAAGCCGGCGTCGTCCTGGCCGATACCGGCATCGACGAACACCTGTTCGATGCGTGGCAGCGTGTCGCGTGCAAGCTGGCCGCAGACGCTGTCGTCGGTGGGCACCTCGCGCCAGCCGGCGACCTTGCAGCCCACCGCTTCCACCTGTGCCTGCAGCTGCACGCGGCAGGCCTGCGCGGCCTCGTCCGCGTGCGGCAGGAACACCAGGCCGGCGGCAAAACGCGCACCGACGGTGATGCCGGCCTCGCTGGCCAGCAGTTTCAGGAACGCATCGGGGCGACGCAGCAGCAGGCCGCAGCCATCGCCGGTCAGGCCATCGGCGGCCACGCCACCACGGTGGGTCATGCGCGAAAGCGCGGCAATGGCGGTATCAACCAACAGGCGTGAGGGTTGATCGTCGAGCTGGGCGACCATGCCGAATCCACAGGCATCGCGCTCGGAGCGCGGGTCGTAAAGCCCTTGGCGGTTGCGGGGGGCCATCTCTACCTCGATGCGGGAAGAATTGAACGGGGACACTCAAGCCCGCCCAATCCCTGGAGCGCATCGTGAGGCCACCGGATGCCTCGACTAGATCACAGGTTGCTGCAACGCCGCAATACACGGTTGCAGGTGCAACGGAAAGCGCCGGCAACCCTGTGCCGGCGCGGGGTCGAACTCAGCCGCAGCGCACGCCGCTGACCTGGTCCTTGGCGTCCACTTCGATGTTCAGGCGGTCGCCCAGGAACTCCATCGTGGCCACATCGTTGGGCTTGAGCACGCGTACCTGGCTGGCGCCGGCATCTTCCTGGGCCTGCTTGCCCAGCGCATCGGTGTAGGCCTGGCCGACCAGGCTCTGCACCTGGCTGGCGTCGCAGCTGCCGACCGGCGGTGCCTCGGTGGCCTTGCCCGCTTCGTCGGCGGGGGCCTTGGCGGCCTCGGCGGCCTGCTGCGCATGGGCCGTGGCCGAATCCTGTTCATCCAGCGCCGGCGCCTGGCAGGCGGTCAGGGCCAGCACGGCCGGCAGCAACAGGGCGGAGAGCGAACGGGCGCGAATCGGGAACGACATCATGACTCCGGAAGGGCTTGTGAAAGCCCGAGCATAGCGGCGATCCGGCCCTCACGTGTTTGTCTTGTGTTATCGACAGGATCACTGCGCCGCAGCCGCGACACTGGCCGATATGGCAACGCCCCCCACCCCCGAACAACAGGCCGCGCGCGCCGCCGGCCTGCGCTATGTCGATGACACCCAGCCCGGTCTCAGCCGCCGCCGCGCCGGCAAGGGCTTTGCCTACCGCGATGCCGATGGGCGTGCCGTGCGCGATGCCGCCACCCTGCAGCGGATCCGTGCGCTGGCCATTCCACCGGCCTACACCGCGGTGTGGATCTGTGCACAGGCCAATGGCCATCTGCAGGCCACCGGCCGCGACGCGCGTGGGCGCAAGCAGTATCGCTACCACGCTGACTGGGCCGCGGTACGCGACGCCGGCAAGTTCGACCGGGTGATCGCTTTTGGCGAAGCGTTGCCCAGGCTGCGGCGCCGGCTCGGCCGCGATCTCAAACGCAGCGGCTTCCCGCGCGAAAAAGTGCTGGCGGTGGTGGTCGCGCTGCTGGCCGACACCCTGGTGCGGGTAGGCAATGAAACCTATGCCAGGGAAAACAAATCCTTTGGCCTGACCACGCTGCGCAACCGGCATCTGGACCTGCTGCGCGGCGGGCGCGTGCGCATGCGCTTCCGCGGCAAATCCGGGCAGCTGCATGAAGTGACGGTCGGTAACCGCCGGCTGGGCACGCTGGTGCGCGGCGTGCAGCAGCTGCCTGGCCAGGCCCTGTTCCAGTACCGTGACGATGACGGTGTCATCCAGCCGGTCGATTCCGGTGCGGTCAACGATTACTTGCGCGAGGTGATGGGCGAGGACTTCACCGCCAAGGATTTCCGCACTTGGGGCGGCACCGTGGCCGCGGTGCAGGCGTTGGCCGCCACCGAGCTGCCGGAGCCGGCCAGCCAGCGCGCGCTGGCCCAGGCGCAGCGCGCGGTGGTGTGCGAGGTGGCAGCGCTGCTGGGCAATACCCCGGCGGTGTGCCGCAAGGCCTACATCGACCCCTGTGTGTTCGTCGGCTGGGAACGCGGCGAACTGGCGAAGCTGGCGGGCCTGCGCGGGCCGCGCCAGTGGGAGCAGGCCACGTTGAGAGTGCTGCGCAGGGCGCGCCGGCTGGCCCGGCGCGCCGGCGCGCCGTAGCGTCGAGCCTGCTCGACGGCAGTTATCCGCAGTAGATCGCCGTGATGTTGTTGGTACGGCCCTTCTCGATGGTCAGGCGGTCGCCGCCTTCGCTGGCCGGCGGCACGCGCGGGCCGTCGTGGCGCAGTACCTGCACGCGCAGGCTGTCGCTGTCCACGCGCGCGCGTTCAACGGTGGCGGCCGACGCGGCCAGGCCCACCGCACCGCGCACCCTGTCGCTGTGGCACTGGCCGGAAATGACCCCGTCGATCGGCTGCACCTGGGCCATCGGCGTGCTGCTGCAGGCGGCGAGGGCGAGGCAGACGGCGGCGGTGGCGATGGCATGTTTCATTCGGGCGTTCCTCGTGTGATTGCGTGCAGGGTGCGACGACGCGCGTGGTGGCGGAATGAATGCCGTGCACGCCGTGGACACGCTGCGCTCACTGCCGCCGACAGCGTGGGCAGAGACACTGCACGAGCGGCGCACGCCGCCCCGGTAGTGCCGGCCGCTGGCCGGCAACCCTGCCCCCCGAGGAGACACGCATGGCCACCACCGCAAAGACCCCCACCCGCCGCAAAGCCTCGCCCAAGGTGCGCAAAAGCAGCACCAAGACGAAGCCGGTTGCTGACAACGATCGCCCGCGCGTTGTGAAAACCGCTACCCGCAAGGCGGCCGCCAGCGACCCGCGCGCGGCACGCGTGGCTTCGCGGCAGCGGCGCCTGCAGGATCAGGAGAAGGCCAAGGACGCGCGCGCCGCGAAGAAGGCAACGAAGAAGACCGCCACCCAGGCCGGTGCGCGCAGGCAACCTGAGGTCATGCCCGCCCAGCAGCTGACCAAGCCCGGGCATGAACACGAACTTGAGCTGGCGCCACGCTTCCTTGCGCCGGACTACGCTGGAAGCGGCAAGCTGCAGGGCATGCGCGCGATCATCACCGGGGGCGATTCCGGTATCGGCCGCGCGGTGGCGGTGCTGTTCGCACGCGAGGGAGCGGACGTGGCCGTGCTGCACCTGGACGAAGCCGAGGATGCCGACATCACCCGCCAGCATGTCGAGCGCGAAGGCGGCCGCTGCGTGGTGATTGCCGGCGACGTGCGCGATCCGCGCTTCTGCAACCGGGCGGTGAAGCAGGTGGCCAAGGCCTTCGGCGGCATCGACATCCTGGTCAACAACGCCGCCTTCCAGCTGCATTGCCAGCGCCTGGAAGACCTTGAAGATGCCCATTTGCAGGAAACGCTGCAGACCAATATCGGCGGCTACATCCAGATGGCGCGCGCGGTGCTGCCGCATCTGGGCGAGGGCGCCAGCATCATCAACACCGGCTCGGAGACCGGGCTGTTCGGCAGCAAGGCGCTGATCGACTACTCGGCCACCAAGGGCGCGATCCATGCGTTCACCAAGGCGCTGGCCAGCCAGCTGCTGCCGCGTGGCATCCGGGTCAACTGCGTGGCGCCGGGTCCGGTGTGGACCCCGTTGAACCCCGCCGACAAGCAGGCGCAGGACGTGGCCGAGTTCGGCAAGGACAGCGACATGGGCCGGCCCGCGCAGCCGGAAGAGCTGTCACCGGCGTACGTGTTCCTGGCCTCGCCCGCCTGCGCCAGCTACATCAGCGGGGTGATCCTGCCGGTGATGGGCGGCCCGCGGGGCTGAGCCGACGGTAGAGCCGGTCACTGGCCGGCAGCAATCCTCGGCGCGCGCGTTCTGCGCCATTGCCCAGCGCCCTGCGCTGGAGCTGCCGCACACACGGGTGCTGCATGTGGCTGGGGTGGCCGACCGGGCACGCGTGCCTGCAGATGTTCAGGGCGCTGTTGCAGCAGGCGCATAAAGATCGGCGATGCGCGGAATGAACCGCTGCGGGTTGGCACCGACCAGGTTGGTCAGTACCACCACTGCCACACCGCGGTCGGGGTAGACGATGAAAGCCGAGCGCGCGCCGCCGATGCCGGCCACCTGGCGGTCCGGCACCGTCTGCAGCACCGGCCAGCCGCTGCCCCAGGGGCCGGCGCGACCGTCGGCAAGGGGCTCGGCTGTCCACATGCGCGCGCGCGCAGCCTCACCCAGCAGGCGGCCGTCGGTGAGTGCGGCCAACCAGCGTGCCGTGTCATCGGCGGTGGTGAGGATGCCGCCACCGGCCCACAGCGAAGGCGGAACGTCGTAGAACCAGTGCGACAGCCGTGGTGGCGTGTCGACCGCTTCGGTCACGCGCGGGGCGAGGCTGTACATCGTCGCCATATCGGGTACCAGGTCGTAGCTGTCGCCGAAGGTGGTGCGGGACATGCCGGCGATGCCGAACTGGCTGCCGGCGAGGAAGCGCTCGTAGGGCATGCCCGATTGCCGCGCGATGATCCGCGCCAGCAGCAGGTAGTTGGTCTGGTTGTAGGCGAAGCGCTGGCCGGGAGCGGCGTCCATCGGCCGCGCGGTCACGGCCTGCCAGGCCTGCGCCTCGGTGCCACCGCCGACCAGCCCCTGCGCATCAAGGATGTCCGGCAGGCCCGAGGTGTGCGCCAGCAGCTGGCGCACACGTACGCTCTGCCAGGGCTGCGGCAGGGCGTCGAGATAGCGCGACAACGGTGCATCCAGGTCCAGCCTGCCCTGCTGCGCCAACTGTGCGGCCGCCACGCCGGTAAAGGCCTTGGTGGCCGAGTTCAGCGGGAAGCGGGTGTCGCGCGAGGCGGCAACGCCGTTCTCGACATTGGCCAGGCCAAAGGCCTCGGAAAGCACAACCTGCCCGTCCTTGACCACGGCCACCTGCAGGCCGGGAATGCGCTCGTCCTGCATGGTCTGGCGGATCAGCCGGCGGGTCTGCTCGTTGGCGGTGTCGAGCGGTGCCGCAGCGGCAGCCACCGGCAGGGCGGCCAGCAACAGCAGCAGCAAGGGCAACGTAGGTCGGTACATGCGGTGCTCCGGAGTGATGTGCAGGGTGGGATGCGCACAACGGGCAGAAGGTTTAGTGCCGGGCTGCCCCCTACCGTTCGTCGGCCCATGACTTCCGGGGGGTTGACTACAGATGTCGTCACGCCGACAGTGGCGACACGTGTAGTCAAGGGAGTGGTGTCATGCGTGGCAAGACGATCGGGGACCAGGAACTGGCCCTGCTGCAGTACATCGATGAACATGCGCCGGCCAGCGTCGGCGAGGTCGCCAGTGGTTACGGCGAGGCCCGGGGCCTGGCCCGTTCCACCGTGCTGACCATGATGGAGCGCCTGCGGGCGAAGGGGTATCTTCAGCGCAGGCAGCAGGACGGTATCTACCGCTACCAGGCCACTCGTGGCCCGCAGAGCGTGCTGCAGGGCGCCGTGGCCCAGTTCGTCGACAACACCCTGCAAGGCTCGGTGTCGCCGTTCGTGGCCTATCTGTCGCAGCGCCAGCAGGTCAGCGACAACGAGCTGGCCGAACTGGAAGCGCTGGTCGCCCAACTCCAATCGCGCCGCCACGAGGGCTGAGCCATGGACACCACGATGCTGATCCCGATGTTGGAGCGGCTGGGCTGGACCAGCCTGCAGACCGTGCTGCTGGTGGCGCTGGTGTATGGCCTGTGCCGCGTGCTGCCGTCGCTGTCGGCGGCCACGCGCTGCCGCCTGTGGTGGCTGGTGTCGCTGCAGGCGGTCGTGGGCCTGTTCTGGAGCCAGCCGTTGCAGCTGGCCTGGCTGCCGGCCCCGCAGGCCGTGGCGATGACCGCCACCGAAGTGATGACCGAGACGTTGCATCCGCTGGCCCCGGAGGCCTCGGCGCAGCTGCTGGCCGCGATGCCGATGCCGGCCGCCGACGTGCCGGCGGTGGCGTGGTGGGCGGTTGTCCTGGCCGCGCTGTGGGCTTCTGGTGTGCTGCTGATGGCGCTGCGTACCTTCGGTGAGTGGCGCCGCTGCCGCGCGTTGCTCGCCGCGGCTTATCCCTGCCAGGACGAGGCGCTGGTGCAGGCGCTGCAGCTGGCCTCCGATGCGCACGGTGTGCGCCCGGCACCGCGTCTGTGGATGAGCACGCAGGTGGACTCGCCGCAGCTGGTCGGGCCGTTCCGCCCGGTGCTGCTGCTGCCGGCCGGCGACAACGCCCTGCAGGGTGACGCGCTGGACCTGGCGCTGACCCACGAACTGCAGCACCTGCAGCGTCGTGACCTGCAGTGGGGCCTGTTGCCCGCACTGGCCCAGCACCTGTTCTTCTTCCACCCGCTGCTGCGCCTGTCGGTGCGTGAATACGCCCAGGCCCGCGAGGAAGCGGTGGATGCGGCGGTGGTCGGCCAGCACGGCGCCAGCCGCCAGGCCTATGGCCGCCTGCTGCTGCAGCTGGGCGTGGCACCGCAGCCGCACCTGGGTGTGGCCAGCGCCGCACCGAGCACCACCAGCCTCAAACGCCGCCTGCTTTCGCTGCAGCCGCGCAGGGCCTGCCCGCGCCTGCTGGCGATGGCGTTGACCGCCGCCGTGGTGGTGGTGGGCGTGGCGCCGATGCGGCTGGTGGCCGCGCCGGTGCCGCCGGCACCACCCGCCCCGCCCGCGGCGCCGACCGCAGCACCGCCGCTGCCGCCGAAGGCGCCCAAGGCACCGCCGGCGCCGCCGTCCTCCGCGCGCTTGCCGGCCGTTCCGGTCGCGCCGGCTCCGCCGGTCGCACCTGCCGGCGCCGAAGAGGTCTCCGGCCCCGATGACGCGGATGTGGCGGTCGATGTCGATGCCGATGTGGATGTCGACACCGGCATGGACGCTGACCGCACGACCTCGCGCATGTCGTCCATCACCACCTACGGCCGCCTGGATCTGGGCCAGTCCCCGTCGCAGGCGTTCGTGCTGGTGGATGGTGATTCGACCTTCGCCAACGGTGGCATCGACGATGTGACGCTGGCACGCAAGCAGCTCGGCAAGGGCCCGGCACTGTGGTTCCGCCAGGGTGACAAGCGCTATATCGTGCGCGACCCGATGCTGATCCAGTCGTTGCAGCGCGCCTATGCCGGTGCGGCGGACCTGGGGCGCCAGCAGAGCGAACTGGGCCGCCAGCAGAGTGCGCTGGGGCGCCAGCAGAGCGAGCTCGGCCAGCAGCTGGGCGAGATGGGCCGGATGCAGGGCGAGGAGGCGCGCCGGATGGCGATGGCCGCCGCTGAGGCTGCGCGCAGTGCGATGAGTGCGCACGACATCAATCGCGAAGCGGCGGCGGAAGCGGCAAAGGCGGCACGCGGCGCGACCAACGATGCGGCCGTTGCACGCGAGGCCGCGCGCGAGGCCGCCGCCGAAGCGCGTCGTGCGATGCAGGAAGCCCGCAGCGAGGCCGCGCAGTCCACCCGTACCCGCGACATGAGCCGGCTGGCCAGCCAGCAGGCCGATCTGGCCAGCCGCCAGGCGGCGCTGGGCAGCCAGCAGGCCGCGCTGGGCGAACGCCAGGCACGCCTGCATACGCAGGCATCACAGCAGGCGCAGCAGGTGATCGCGCGCGCCCTGGCCAGCGGCAAGGCCGAACGCCTCTGAAACGGCGGTAGCGCCGGGCATGGCCCGGCGCTACCCAGCGGGATATCAACCGCAGCTGGCGCGCTCGATCCTGTTCTGCGCGTCCACCTGCACGGTCACCCGGTCCTGGCGGAAGTCCATGGTGACCGCCATGCCCGGCTTGACCACCCGCGCATTGCGCGCGCCGCTGGCGCTCACCAGCTGCTTGACGGTGGCCTCGTCGGCGGTCTTGCCGGTGAAGGCCTCGAGCGTCTCCGGCTTGCATTCGTGCGCAGCGTCGGCCACCGGCGGCGGGGTGGAATCGTGGGCGCCGCTGCTGCCGGCGTGGCTGCACGCGGCCAGTGGCAGCAGGGCCAGCAGGACCAGGGAAGTGAGGCGCATCGTCGGGCTCCAGGCGTGGATGGTGGCGGCAGTGTCACCGCTGCCACCGTCAGGGCATGTCAACGCCCTGCGGCTGCACCAGCGCCAGCGTCTCGCGCTCGCGCTGCTCCTCGCGGATCAGCCGCTGCAGCAGCAGGGCCAGGGTCACCACGTCCTGGTGGTTGTGCTCGGCCACCCGGCGCAGGTTCACCGCGTCGCCGCCACGCAGGAAGCGCAGCCATGCGCCGGGCGCCTCCGACCCCGGCAGGTCGTCCTCGCGCACCACGCGCAGCAGCTGGCGCTCGATGGTGGACAGCTTGCAGTTGTCCCAGCTGCCACGATAACGGCGGCGGGTGGGGTAGAGCAGGTCCACATGGTCCAATGCGCTGATCGGGTCGGGCTGGCGGGCCAGCCGGTAGCGTGCCTTCAACAGCGGCGCATCGTAGCTGCGGCCGTTGTAGCTGCAGAACACGGTGGACGGCTGCAGCCAGCTGGCGAAGGTGGCCAGCATCGCATCCTCGGCAGCCATCGTGGACATCAGCAGCTGGCGGATGCGCAGGCCTTCGCCGCGTTGCGGGCAGGCATGCCAGTCGGCGGCGCCGATCATGAAGGCACGGGTGCCGGTGCCGCCGGCCAGGCCGGTGGTTTCGGTATCGAAGAACAGCAGGTCGCGCGCGGCCACGTGCTGGCCTTCGCGACGGGCGAAATCCAGCGACAGCGGCTGCGCCGGAATCGGCTGCGGCTGCAGCGACTCGATCAGGAACAGGCCCGGTGCGATTTCTTCGCCAGGCAGTTGCCGATCCTGCGCGCTGGCGCGTGCCGGGGTGCTACCACCGCGTGTGCGCAGGCCGAGCAGGCGATGCAGGCTGCCCACCTCGGGCCGACGCAGCGCGGGCGGCGCCGTGGCAGGTGCCGCAGCGCCGGTCGGCTTGTGGCGGATCTCCTGCTCGACCCAGGCGAATACCGAACGCTCAGCCGATGGCTGTCGTGCATCGTTGGCGGCCACCGGGGCAGGTGCTGCGGGCGGCGGCTCGACCGTGGGCGGCGTGCTCGCCTTCGGGTCGCCGGCCTGCTTGCGCAGCAGGCGCAGCTTGTCCAGGCTCAGGCTCACGGTGCCAGCAGCTCCATCGGGTCGCGCGTGCTCATCACCACATCGGGTACGTGCTGGCAGGCCTGCGCATCGAACAGGTCCAGCACGCGCAACGCCAGTGCGCGCGGTGAGGTTTCATCCACTTCCTGCGCGGCCAGCACCGGGCCGACGCAGGCCGGGCAGCCGGCCTTGCAGTCGCAGCGCTGCACCAGTTCGCGCGCGCGCTGCACCAGTTCGGCCTGGCGCTGCCACAGCGGCTCGCTGAGGCCGACGCCGCCGGGGAAGTTGTCGTACAGGTACACGGTGGGCACGAATTCCTGCAGCAGCTCGACCACGCCGGGGTCGCCATTGCTGCCACGCAGTTGGCCACGACCGCTCTGGTCGGCGATCGCAAACCATGCACCATCGCCGTTGCCCACTGACTTCTGCAGGTCGCGCGCATCGGCCATCACCGCCACGGTGGCGACGATGTGCAGCGCGTAGGCGGCACCGAGGAAGCCATCCAGCGCATCCTGCTTGCTGGCGAACGCGCGCAGCAGCAACGCCTGCGGCAGCTGCCACCACACCGCAGTGGTATGCAGTTCCTGGTCGGGCAGGTTGACCGGGCCGTAGCCGATGTTCTCGTGGGTGTAGTAGCGGATCTTCTTGTAGCCGGCCACGCGGCGCACCACGTGCACTTCGCCATGGTGCGAATCGCCACGGCCGGCCACGCCGCCGTCGAAACGGTCCAGCACCTTGAGCTTGGTGAAGTCGATGCTGTCGGTGTAGTAGTCCACGTGGGTGCGGGTGACGTAGGCCTTGCGCCCGTCCCAGTCCAGCGTCTCCACCTGGTACGGGGTGGACTGCACCATGTGGATCGCCCCTTCGTACAGGGTGAGTGCGGCGGCGGAGTAATCCACTTCGGCGATGATCTGCTGGCGGCCATCGCTGCGGTCGACCACCACGAAGTTGCCGTCGGCCACGGCGCGCAGGCTGACCGCGTTGGCCGGATAGCTGTCGGCGATCCATTCCCAGCGTTCGCCTTCACGGTGGATCACTTCGGTCTCGGCCAGCGCCTCCAGGAACACTTCCGGATCGATCGGGCCGAAGCCATCGCCGACCCGGAACGGCAGCTCGAACGCCGCGCAACGGATATGGTCGAACAGGATCAACGGCTGGTCCGGCGCGATGCGCGCATGTTCGGGTGAGGCCTCGGCGAAGAAATCCGGATGGCGCACCACGTACTGGTCCAGCGGTTGCGAGCTGGCCACCATCACGCCGAGTGCGGGCTGCTGGCGGCGACCGGCGCGGCCGAAGCGCTGCCAGGTGGCGGCCACGCTGCCGGGGTAGCCATTGAGGATCACCACGTCCAGGCTGCCGATATCCACGCCCAGTTCCAGCGCCGAGGTGCTGACGATGCCGTCGATGTTGCCGGCACGCATCGCACGTTCGGTCTCGCGTCGCTCGGTGGGCAGGTAGCCGCCGCGGTAGGCGCGGATGCGCGGTGGTTTGCGCGGGTCGTGGTCGAAGATGTCCTTCAGGTACTTGGTCAGCACTTCCACCATCAGCCGGGTCTGTGCGAACACCAGCGTCTTCAGCCCGGATTTGATCGCGATGCGCGCGATGCGGTTGCTCTGCGAACGTGCCGACGCGCGCAGGCCCAGGTCCGGGTTGATCACCGGCGGGTTCCACAGCAGCACCTGCTTGGGCCCACTGGGCGCGCCGGATTCGGTGATGGCGGTGACCGGCGCCTCGATCAGCGCTTCGGCATGTGCCTGCGGGTTGCCGATGGTGGCTGAGCACAGGATGAACTGCGGTTGCACGCCGTAGAACGCGCAGATGCGCTTGAGCCGGCGCAGCACGTTGGTGACATGGCTGCCGAACACACCGCGGTAGGTATGCACTTCGTCGATGACGATGTAGCGCAGGTTCTCGAAGAACTGCGCCCACTTGGTGTGGTGGGGCAGGATGGCCTGGTGCAGCATGTCCGGGTTGGACACCACGATGTCGCCATGCAGTCGGATGGCCTGGCGCGCATCGCCGGGGGTGTCGCCGTCGAAGGTGAAAGCCTTTACGCCCAGATCGCCGGCGCGGTTGAGGTCCAGCAGTTCGGCCACCTGGTCCTGGGCCAGCGCCTTGGTCGGGAACAGGTACAGCGCCTTGGCCTTGTCCTGCATCGCCGCGCTGACCACCGGCAGGGTGTAGCACAGCGACTTGCCGCTGGCGGTGGGGGTGACGATGGCCACGTGCTCGCCGCGCTGGCTGGCCTCCCAGGCCTCGGCCTGGTGGCTGTAGAGCTGCTCGATGCCGCGCGCCTTCAGCGCGGCCGCCAGTGCCGGCGGCACCGAATCCTGAATGGGCGCGTAGCGGCCCTCGCGGCCCGGAATGGCGAAGCTGCCGGTGATGCGGTCCTGGTAGCGGCGCTGCAGGCGCGTACTGAGCAGCGCACCGTCGCGGGCGGGCAGGCCGTCGCGGGTGGCGAGCTTCTGCTCCGCATCGGCGGTGCGCTTGGCGAGTTCGTAAGCCATGGAAGGTGGAGCCGGGACGGTTTGCGAGGGCTCACATGGCACCACATCCACGTCTCAGGATGTGAGACACCGGCGTGGGACGGAGTGAACCGTTCAGTGCGCTGGCGTCGCAGCTGCTCCGCAGGCTGAACCGTCGCCGCACCGGCAACGAAATCTGAAGCTCGCATCCGTATTCTTGCCGCAGGACGCAACCAACAGGGTGGATAGCGGTGGCACGACTCGGAACGCAGGGAGCACTCCTGACCAGCTTGTTGCTGGCCGGCATTGCGCAGGCGCAACAGGATGCGCCCCAGGCCACACCCGCGCCGGCAGCTGCCGCCCTGCCGCAGGATAATGTAACCACCCTCGGCGAAGTGCGTGCGCTCAAGCCCGACGACGAACCGCTGGACCTGTACCGCTTCAAGAACCCGGTGAAGTTCGGCGACAACCGCTTCAGCCGGGACTGGAGCGAGCCGCCGTCGCCCGAACAGGTCAGCCTGGGCGGTGGCTACATCATGATGGGCGTGGTCAAGGGCGTGCTGGCGGCGGGCCGGGGGTTGAACAAGCTCACCGGCGGGCCGGACCAGATCCAGTCGGCCATCGCACGGCCGCCACCGGAACTGAGTGTCGAGCAACAGCGTCGCGCGCTGCAGTTCTGTCAGGCGCAGGAGGGTTGCGCCGCGCCGCCATCCCGATAGCCCGGTTATCCTGCCGGCGTCCCCATGGATGTGACTGCCATGTACCTGCGTACGTTCTGCCTGCTGGCCGCGCTACTGCCGGCCTCCGCCTTCGCTTCGGACATTGCCGATGACGGCAGCTGCCGCAACGGGGCCTTCCCCTCTGAACAAAGCCGGTTCGCGCTGGCGCGGGTGGTCGATGCACCGCGCCTGTACCTGCTTGGCGACATGGACGGTTGCCCCGCCAAGGGCGAACCGGCCTGCCGCCAGCGCAGCTACGTGGTCAACGGCGATACGGTGGTGACCGGTCGCGATCTGGGTCGTTACCGCTGCGCATTCTTCCCGAACAAGCTCGGCGGCAGTGCGGGCTGGGTGGACCGCAGCAAGCTGCAGCCGTTGCCGTTGCCGTTGCCGTTGGCCACGCCGAAGCTGCAGGACTGGGCCGGTGACTGGAAGGACGGCGACAACGGCCTGCGCATCTCGGTGCAGGCGGGGCAACTGCATGTGGAAGGCGACGCCTACTGGCCCTCTGCCAATCCCACGCCGGAGCAGCGCCCGTATGGGCCGAACCTGGGCCAGGTGGAAGCGCGTGCGACGCCGCGCGGCGCCGATGTGGAATTCGCCGAGGACACCTGCAGGGTGCGCGTGCACTCGCTGGGCGAGGTGCTGATCGTGACCGACAACGGAGAGTGCGGTGGCATGAACGTGCGCTTCAATGGTGTGTACCGGCGCGCGGACAAACGATGATGCAATGGATGGGGTCAGAGCCCTTTCGCGGGCGAAAGGGATCCGACCCCGGAATTACCGCCGCCGCTCCAGCCACCACAACAACGCGGCGCACAGCACGAAGGCCAGCCACCAGGGCCAGCGTGAGCCGGTTACCGGCTGCATGACCGAGGTGTCGGCCGAGGTGTGCGATGCCAGCGACTGCGTGGTCGCATCGATCATCGCCTGCCGATGCAGCGCCGGCGCCTGCTTCGGGTCGAACACATAACGCCAGACCGTGCTGTCGCCGTAGCGCAGGCGCTGCCAGCCCGCTTCGCGCGGCCACCAGCCGGCGCAGCGCAGGGCCGATGTCGCACCATCGACGATCAGCGGCACGCCGTCACCACGCGGGTTGAAGACCTGCAGCGGCGCCTGCACCCCACACAGCGCCTGCCGCTCACCTGCCCAGGCGATCGACTGCGGTGACCACAGCGCATCACCGCTGGCCTGCGCACGCGCCAGCGTGGCGACCACGCCGCTCCACAGTTCGCCATGTCGATCATCGCGACCGGCCAGCACCCAGCGCCAGCTGTCGGTCACTGGCAGCAGGCCGATGCGGCCCTTGCCGACCGCGCGCCAGCCGCCGACGGTGTTGCCGCCACGGTCCAGCAGCAGAGGGTTGCTGCCCGGTGCCTGCAGCACCAGTGCTTCCAGCGCGGGCAGGGTGGCACTGTGCGAGCTGCGGTCGGCGTCCTCGCCGTCGCGGGTTGGCAACGTGCCGGCGGCCAGCGGGCCACGCCGAGCGGCCAGCATCGCGCTTTCGCCATCGCCCGCAAGTTCAAGGGCGCGGCTGCTGCCGTCACCCCGCAGCGGCAGGCCCAGATCATGCAGGCGTTGGCGCGCCCCGGCCGACGGTGCGCCGGCACTGCGGACCAGCACGCCCAGTCCATCGCGCAGCGCCTGGCGCACGCCGGCCATCTGGGCTGCACTCAATGCCGCCAGGCTGCGTTCGTCCAGCAGCAGCAGGTCAGCGCGGGCCAGCGAGGCCGCATCAAGCGACACCGCGCCATCGCCGACGCTGAGACCGGCGCCGGTATCGGCCTGCACCTGCACACGGATGCCCGCATCGGTGGCCCAACGGCGCAGATACTTCAGCTCCGGCCCCGGTGCACTGGCGCGTACCAGCAGGCGCAGCGGTGCGGCTGGCAGCGTCTGCTGCGGCACCGGTACGGTGTCCACCACGTGACCGCTGGCATCGAGCAGGCGCAGGCGGAACACACTGCGGCCTTCAGCGCGGGCGACGCCACTGAGCCGCACGCTACCGTCACCGGGCAGATCCGCGCGATCAATCACGCTGTCGGCCGGGTCCAGCAGTTCGGCCTTGGCGTTGGCCACGCCGCGCGCCTGCGCCTGCACCTCGAAGCGCGCGCCCGGGGCGACATCGGCCGGGGGCTGCAGTGCGATCCAGCCGCGCGGTGCGGGCGCCGGTTGCCAGCGCACGTCGCCGGGCAGCACCGCGTCGCGATCGCGCGCGCTGAGGCCGGCACCGACCAGGGTCAGCGTGGACGCCGGATGCTGGCGCAGCGCGGTGGCCAGATCGGGCACGCGCTGGCCGCCCGCCACATGGGTCGCCTCCGGCAACAGCAGCAGCGGGCTGTCGCTGGCCGGCAGCGCGCCGGCGTTGTCGGCCTCGGCGCTGAGCACCACCAGGCCCGCCGCAGGCTGCTGATGGCTCGGTGGCAGCAGGCAGAAGTACAGCAACGTTGCAGCCACGACCTGCAATCCAACAATGATCCACGGCCGACCACGATGCGCCGTGCGTGCGCGCAACTGGCGCACGCTGGCGATGGCCACGACCAGGGCCAGTGCCAGCGCAATCCACAGGTTCAAACCGGAGGCGTTCATGGCTGCGCCTCCAGCGCGTCGAGATAGCGCTGCCCCATCGCATCGGCGGCGCTGCGCCGCATCACCTGTGGCAACGGTCGCTGCAGGGCACGCCACAGCTGCGCGCGCAGGCGTTGACGGCAGTTGCCGCAGCCGGGTTCGATGCGCAGCTGTTCGATGGCGGCGGCCAGATCCAGTGCGTCGGGCAGGTAGGCGGCGTTGCGCTGCTGCCAGCCGGCCAGTGCATCCAGATCAAGGGCGCCGGCGTCGTCGCCGAGTCGCTGCCAGGCTTCAACAATGTCCGGATCCGGCGGCGTGCGTGCGGCCAACGGCAGTTCGCGGCTGGCCAGTCCGGCGCGATCACCGCCCAGCCGGCGGCTTTCATCGATCGGCGGCAGCTCCGGCCCGACCCGCGCCAGGTAGATGCGTTCGGCCTGCTGCACCTGCTTGATGAAGCCCAGCGCCTTGTATGCGAACGGCAGTGCCTGCTGCGGGCGGCCCTGGCGCAGCTCGCCTTCGGCCGACCACATCTGGTCCAGCGCCGCCTTCAGTGTGGCGCGCGTCTGCGGGTCGAGCAGGGTGGCTGCCTCGGCGTGGTCGTGGGTGTGGCCGTACTCGGACAGCACATCGGTGGCACTGCCGAACACCGGCGGCGTATCGGCGTTGCCGGCACTGCCGCCATGATCGTGGCCATGCTCGTCGTGTGCGCCTGCGTCTGTGCCATGGTCGTGATCGTGATCGTGATCGTCGTCATGGCGGTCTGCGGTAGGCGTATCGCTGGTGGGCAGGTCGCTGGTCGGCGGTGGCCTGGGCGCGCCCTCACTTTCCTCGCCCAGGAACTGGCCATAGCGCAGGCGCAGGATGCGCTGGTCGACACCGATAGCGTCGCTGCGTTTGACGAAGTCCTCGGCGCCCAGGCTGCGCTGCTGGCGGATCAACGCCTCGGCGTCGATGATGATCTGGCGCTGGCTGCGGAAGTAGGCCGGCAGCGTCTTCTTGATGCGGCCTTCCAGCTCGGCGCCGAGTGCCACTTCGGCACTGGGCAGGCGCAGGATCACGCTGCTGCTGCGTCCCACCTGCGCTACCGGTGCGTGGTTGTCGCGCACCTCCAGCTGGGCGATCACATCGTTGCCGGGCTGCGCACCCAGCGCGGCCAGATCGAGGGTATGCGCGAAGCGCCGTGCGCTCGGCTCGCCACTGCCGGTGAGGCGGACACTGCGCTTGAGGAAGGTGATGTTCTCGCCGCTGCCCTGGGTGGTGGTGATCGACAGGGTCGCCTGTGCGGCCACGCCGTAATCGTCGTTGGCCTCGAAGCGCAGCGCCCATTGCCGTTGCCCGGGCGTGCCCAGTACCAGGCTGGCAGCCGGTTCCAGCACGCGCACGCTGGGCGCGCGATCGGCCACCACGTCCAGCCGATGCAGGCGGGTTTCGGCCAGTGCCGGTTCGCTCACCACGCGATACAGCACCGGCGCGCGTGCCACGTCCTGGGCCTGCCATTGGCCGTCCTGCTCGCGCAGCGGCAGGCGGCGACCATCGTGGAACTGCAACCACGCCCTGATCGGCGCACGGTCAAAGCGCAGCGACCAGGACAGGCGGCTGTCGGCGGGCACCTTGGCATCCAGCGCGTTCTGGGTGAGTGTGGCCTGGCCGGTATAGGCCGGTGCGTCGATGCGCAGGCGGCTCGATTGCAGACGCAACGGGCCGGCGGGCAGGGAGGTGCCTGGCACCACGGGGACAGCCGCGCCGGGGCCGTTGCCCGGGCGTGGCCAACCCAGTGCCAGCAGCGCGATGGCCAGGCCTGCGATCCAGCTCACGGCCAGCACCGTGCGCGGCCAGCGCGGGCGAAGCTCCGGCATGGCATGTTGCAGCGTCGCCAGCACATGCGTGCGCTGGCGCTGCTGCAGCGGATTGAGCGCGGTGGTGTCGGCGAACAGCAGATCGGCACTGTCCTCACTGGCACCGCTGCCATCGAGCTGGCGTTGCAGCCACTGCCGGTCCAGCCGGCGCGCGCGCGCAGTGGCCAGCGCCGCGCAGGCAAGCAGGCTGACCGTGCCGACCACACAGGCGAGGTCGAAGCCGGCCAGGCGCAGGGCCAGCACCGTGGCGGCCAATGCCCAGGGCAGGCCCAGCAGCAGGGTGATGAGCGCGCGTCGTCGTCGTGCGCGCTGCCAGGCGTGCTGCAGGGTACTCATGCAGGCACCCTGCGGCGGGCGCTGCTGGCCATCCAGCGTTCCAGTGCGAACAGCAGCACGATCAGCAGTAACAGCCAGGCGATGGGTTCACGCAGCGGAGGTGTTGCCGCAGGCAATGCCGCGTGCTGCGGCGCGTGGTCTGCCGCATCGGCCAGACGCGGTGGCGGCGGCGGGTGCAGCGCCAGCAGCAGCGAACGCGGCAGCCCGGGATCGCGCAGCGCGGGATTGCCGGCGATGTCCCAGTCGCCGGGCAATGACAGCAGGCGGCCGTGGCCGATGCGCTGCTGCCACAGCAGCGGTGTGCCTTCAGGGCTGCGCAGCAGTACCGCGGCCTCGGCGGTGGGCTTGGCGGCGGTCAGTACCGTGCCACCATCGCGCAGCCACGCCTGCCAGGCCGGTGGCAGCGCATCGTTGCGGGTCCAGGTGCCGATCTCGCCGGGTTCGGGCAGGGCACCGGCCGCCAACGGTGCCGGTGGCGCCTGCACGGCCCAGGCCCGCTGCAGCGCGTGCAGCCAATGCCGGGCGGCACCGGGTGCATCGGCAGGCACGCGCAATCGCGGCGGGGGTGCTGCAACCGCCGCGGTGGTGACCGTAAGCGGGTGCGGTTTCCATTGCACATCGCGCGACAGCTGCAGGCGTGCACCGTCCAGGCCGGGCAGCGGATCGGGCACATGCACGGTCAGTACCGTCCCTGCGGGCAGCTGCGCGTCCAGCTCGCGCAGCAGGCTGGGCAGGGAGGCGGTTGATGCAGGTGGCGCCTGATCGACAGCGGGAAAGCCAGGTGCCAGCCAGTGCCAGTTGCCATCCTCGGCCGTTCCACGCAGTGCCGTAGCATCCAGGCCCGGGGCCACCACCGTCCACGCAGCGGGGACCGGCGCGGGGCCGGTCAACGCAGGCCGCGCCAGCAGCAGCGCCAGCGCGGCCAGCAGCACCATGCGTACCAGCAGCAACGGCCAATCATCGAAGCGGATGCGCTGGCGCGGCCGGATCTGTGCGCGCAGCCAACGCAGTGCGGCGAAATCCAACGGCGTATACGGATGGCGACGAGCGAGATGGATCAGCAGCGGCAGCAACCAGGCGGCAAGTGCCGCCAGCCCCAGTGGAAACAGCAGGTTCATGCGCCGCCTCCGCGGCCGAACAGGGCCTGCAGGGGCTGGTCCAACGGCTGGTCGAGCCAGCCGGTGGCGCTGGCGATGCCACCGGCCTGCAGGCGCGCCTGCAGCGCGCTGCGCGCACCGGCGAACCGTTGCAGATAATCGGCGCGGATCGCTGCGCCATCGCCCAGCAGCTCCTCACCGGTCTCCGGGTCGCGGAAGCGATGGCCGGCATCGAACGGGAAGTCGCGCTCGTCGGCGCTCAGGATCTGCAGCAGTGCCACTTCGCGGCGGGCGCTGGCCAGTTGCTCCAGCAGCACGATACCGGCCTCGTCGAAGCCATCGCCGATGGCCAGCAGCAGGTCGCCCGGGCGCACGCGTTCCCACAGTGGGCGCAGGCGCTCGCTCAGCGGCCAGCCGCCCCGTGCCTGCAGCGCCTGCAATTGCAGATACACACGGTCGCGCTGGCGCGCACCGCTCGCGGCCGGCACCAGCTGCAGGCCGTCGCCATTGACGGCCAACAGGCCGAAGCGATCACCCTGTTGCAGGGCCAGTTCAACCAGGCACGCCGCCACGCCACGCATATGGTCCAGTCGCGTGCGCTGTGGTGCCGCGCGATCAGCCTGGCCGGCCGAGGCGGTGGCATCGAGTAGCAGCCAGAGGGTGATCGGGCTCTCGCGCTCGGATTCGCGCACGAAGAAGCGGTCCGAACGCGCGTACAGCTTCCAGTCGATCTGGCGCAGTTCGTCGCCGGGCTCATAGGCGCGGTACTGGGCGAATTCCAGGCCGGCACCACGGCTGCGGCTGGCGTGCTGGCCGATGCCACTGGCACCGCTGGCCAGGCGCGGCCGCAACCGCAGCAGGCGCAGGCGCGCGCGCAGTTCCGGTGGCAACGTCAGCGGGGCACCTGCGTTCACGCGTGGATCAACCCGGGAACGGCACGGCCTGAAGCAGGGCGGCGACCACGTCGTCGGCACGCTTCTGCTCGGCCTCGGCGGCGAACGACAGCAGCAGGCGATGACGCATCACCGGCGCGGCCAGGGCCTGCACATCCTCGCGGGTGGCGGCGAAACGGCCCTGCAGCAGTGCACGTGCCTTCGCCGCCAATACCAGCGACTGCCCGGCACGTGGGCCGGCGCCCCACTTCACCCATTGGTTGATCGCCGCAGGTGCACCGTCGCCGGGCCGGCTGGCGCGTACCAGGCGGGCGATCCAGGCCAGCACATCGGGGCTGACATGCACCTGGCGCACGGCCGCCTGCAAGGCGATCACCGCCTCGGCATCCATCACCCTCGGTACCGCGTCGGTGGCACCGCCGGTGGTCTGTTCCAGGATCTGCCGCTCTTCGTCCTCGCTGGGGTAATCCACCAGCACGTGCAGCAGGAAACGGTCCAGCTGCGCTTCCGGCAGCGGGTAGGTGCCGGCCTGCTCGATCGGGTTCTGCGTGGCCAGCACGAAGAACGGCGCCGGCAGCGCATAGGTGGTGCCGGCGTAGCTGACCGTGCGTTCCTGCATCGCCTCCAGCAGCGCCGCCTGGGTCTTGGGCGGGGTGCGGTTGAGTTCATCGGCCAGCAGCAGATTCGTGAAGATCGGGCCCTGCTGGAAGCGGAAATGGCGATGACCGGTGCCGTGGTCTTCTTCCAGCAGTTCGGTGCCGAGGATGTCGCTGGGCATCAGGTCGGGGGTGAACTGCACGCGCCGGAACTGCAGTTCCAGTGCCTGGCCAAGCGAGCGCACCAGCAGGGTCTTGCCCAGGCCCGGCGCACCTTCCAGCAGGCAGTGGCCGCCGGCCAGCAGGCCGATCAGCAGCTGCTCGACCACGGTGTTCTGGCCCACCACGGCACGTGCGAGCGCAGCGCGCAGATCGTGCAGGCGCGGCAGCAGGGAATCGAGGTCGGGGGCGGTCATGGGCGTGCAGGTCCTATCAATTGTTCAACGCGTACATCACGATGTTGACGCCGAAGCGGGTGTTGTCTTCGGCCAGGAAACGCTTGTTGCGCCAGTCGTAGTCCCACTCGCAGCCGTAGTCCTTGTTGCTGTAGAGCAGGCCCAGGCGGCCATCGACGTCGATGCCCTTCAGGTAGTCGTGCACCAGGTCGTCGCCCCAGCCGTTGAGCTCGAAGCTGGTGGCGGGCGGGCCGTCGGGGAAGTGGAAGAAGCTGCGGTACAGCGCGTGGCTGTTGGGCAGCTTCTGCAATGCCTTCGGGCCGAACAGGCGGCCCATCTGCGCCTCGAACGAGGTGGCGAACAGGCCGTCGATGTCATGGTTGCAGTCATCGACGAAGACGAAGCCACCGTTGCGCACGTAGCGCACGAAGTTCTGCCGTTCGGCGGCGTTGAACTCGACCAGCGTGTGCCCGGCCAGGTAGCAGAACGGCGCCTCCAGCATGCGCGGATCGGCCAGCGCCACCACATGTTCCTGCGGGTCCACCCGCAGCGAGGTGTAGTCGATCAGCGAGGTGATCAGGTTGGACGGCATGCGCGCGTCCACGTCCCAGTCGCCCGAGTCGTACTGCAGGCGGGTGAACCAGAAGTCGTAGCGCGAACTGCGCGGGCCTGCCTGCGCCCAGGCCGGCAGCGCCGCCGCCGAAGCGGCAGCAGCCAACCAGCGCAGGCAGGCCCGGCGATCCATCAGACCGCGTCGGACAGCGAGGTGAAGGTGAAATCGCGCAGCTTCATCGGCGGGATCATCATCACGTAGCTGGATTCATCACCGGCCACACGCACCGGCTTGCCCAGCTCTTCGATGTTGTTGAGCATGATCACCGGCGATTCGTTGAAGCGGAAGTTCTTCACCGGGTGCTTGATCTGGCCGTTCTCGATGTAGAAGGTGCCGTCGCGGGTCAGGCCGGTCAGCAGCACGGTCTGCGGATCGACCATGCGGATGTACCAGGTGCGGGTGACCAGGATGCCCTTCTGGGTGCCGCGCACCAGCTCGGCGGTGCTCTTCTCGCCACCGCTCATCAGCAGGTTGCCCGGCGAGGCCTTGGCGGTCTTGCCCTGCTTCTGTGCCCAGAAGCGCGAGTAGTCCAGGTTGGCCACCTTGCCGTTCTCGATGATGGCCATGCGTTCGCGCGGCAAGCCGTCGTTGTCCCACGGCAGTACCGGCGCATCCGGGTGCCACGGGTCGGCGAACATGGTCACGCGGGGATCGTAGACCTGCTCGCCCAGCTTGTTGCCGCCGCCCTTCTTCGACAGGAAGCTGCGGCCTTCATCGGCCGAGCGGGCGCTGAAGAAATTCATCATGAAGCTGATCAGGCCGGCGGCCGCGGCCGGCTCCAGGATCACCGTGTACTTGCCCGGTTCCAGCGCCTTGGCTTCGGCCGATTCGGTGGCCTTGCGCATGGCGATGCGGATGTCCTGCTCGGCCTTGAAGTCGGCGGCGTCCTTCAGGTTGCGGCCGACCCAGCCCGAGCCGCGACCATCTTCGGTGCGCACGGTGCAGGTGTAATCGAAGTTGGTGGTGCGCTGGTAGGCGAAGTTGCCGTTGCTGTTGGCGGTGGCCTGGAAGCCCTGGCCGTCTTCGAGGAAGCCGGCGGCAATGAGCCCGTTGCCACGGCACGGTGCGATTGAATCGGCGGCGACCTTGGCGCGGAAGGCCGGATCGATCGCGGCGGTGGATTCGCTGAAGGTCGGGCTGGCGCGGTAGCTCTGCTTGCCGATGGCGGGCATGAACTCCGGGTTTTCCGGCGCCAGGCGGGCCAGGTCTTCGGCACGGCGCACCACGCGTTCCAGCGCGGCGTCGTCGAACTCGTTGATCGAGGCGGTGCCCACGCGCTTGCCGAAGGCCACGGTGACGGCCAGTTCGGTGTTGTCGACAATCCCGCTGGTGGAAACATTGTTCAGCGCGAAACGGATGTTGCCGCTGATCGCGCCGGCCAGCACGGCGGTGCACTCGTCGGCCTTGGACAGGGCGATGACCTTGTCGAGGATGGCCTTGGCCTGGGCTTCGGTGAAGATACTCATGGTGTAAGGGCTCCTGACCGGTCAGCCGAGGCTGCGTGCGGTGTTGATGACGTTGATGCCGTTGAAGCGCGCGGTCGACGAACCGTGCGAGACCGCCGAGACCTGGCCCGGCTGGCCCTTGCCGTCGAAGAACGAACCGCCCAGGCGGTAGTCGCGCTCGTCGGCCACGGCGGTGCAGGCATTCCAGAATTCCGGTGTGCGGATCTGGTAGGCCACGTCTTCCAGCATGCGGGTGATCTGGCCGTTCTTGATCTCGTAGAACAGCTGGCCGCCGAACTGCGCGTTGTAGCGCTGCTGGTCGATCGAGAACGAGCCGTCACCGATGATGTAGATGCCGTTCTCCACGTCCTTGATCAGGTCCGGCACGCTAAGCGGCTTCTTGCCCGGCGCCATCGACACGTTGGCCATGCGCTGGAACTGCACGCTGGACCACGAATCGGCGTAGCAGCAGCCATCGGACTCGGTCTTGCCCAGGATGTGGGCCTGGTCGCGGATGGTCTGGTAATCGACCAGCTTGCCGTCGCTGATCAGATCCCAGCGCTTGCACTTCACGCCTTCGTCGTCGTAGGCGACCGCGCCCAGGCTGCCCGGCTGGGTCTTGTCGGCGAAGATGTTGACCAGCTCGCTGCCGTACTGGAAATGCTGCTCGCGCTTGTCCAGGGTGGCGAAGCTGGTGCCGGCGTAGTTGGCCTCGTAGCCGAGCACGCGGTCCAGCTCCAGCGGGTGGCCGATCGACTCGTGAATGGTCAGCCAGGTATGCGACGGGTCGAGCACCAGGTCGTATTTGCCGGGCTTGACCGACGGCGCCTTCAACTTCTCCTGCGCCTGCTTGGCCGCTGCGATGGCGTCCTCCTTCATGTCGTAGGACGAACCGTAGTTCACCACGCCGTTGGGCGTGAGCACCTTGCCGCTGGCCGCGCCGTCCAGGTATTCGTAGCCCAGGCCCATCGGCGCGGACAGACCTTCGCGGGTGCGGAACTTGCCGCTGGCCTTGTCGATGGCGGTGACCGTCATTGGCGCCCAGATGCGGTGCACGTCCTGGTCGATGTAGGAGCCGTCGGTGGAGGCGAAGTACTTCTGTTCGTTGACCAGGAACAGCATCGAGTTGACGAAGCTGGCACCGGCGCCCATCGCCGCGGCGTTGACGTCCAGCAGCAGGCCGACCTTGTCCTTGATCGGCACTTCCATCGCATTCTTGCGGATCGGCGTGCGCCAGCTCACCTCGCCAACGCCCGGCGCCTTGGCCAGCTGCACCGGCGCGGTCTGCACGCCGGCATTGGCCTTGGCGATCGCCGCGGCCTGCTGCGCGGCGCGGGCCACGTCGGCGGTGCTCAGCGCGTTGGTGGCAGCAAAGCCCCACGCGCCGTTGACGATCACGCGGATGCCCACACCGGTCGACTCGGTGTTCACCACGTTCTGCACCTTGTCTTCGCGGGTGATCACGAACTGGCGCAGGTAGCGGCCGATGCGCACATCGCAGTAGGTGGCGCCGGCGCTGCGTGCGGCCTGCAGCGCGGCGCCGGCCAGGCGCTTCTTCAGCGCCGGGTCGAGGGTGGACTGCAGCTGCTCGGCGGCAATCGCCTTGCCGAAGAAGGAGGGCACGATCAGCCCGCCCGCGGTAAGCCCGGTCAGGGCCAGGAAGTCACGTCTTTGCAAGGCTGCTCTCCATGTCGAAGGATGGGTGGCTCATGCGCCGAGACTGCGCGCGGTGTTGATGATGTTGATGCCGTTGAAGCGGGTGGTGGACGAACCGTGCGACACCGCCGAGACCTGGCCCGGCTGGCCCTTGCCATCGAAGAACGAACCGCCGAGGCGGAAATCGCGCTCGTCGCAGATGGCGGTACAGGCGTTCCAGAACTCCGGCGTGCGGATCTGGTAGGCCGCATCCTCGACCATGCCGGCGATCTTTCCGTCCTTGATCTGGTAATACAGCTGGCCGCCGAACTGCGCGTTGTAGCGTTGCTGGTCGATCGAGTACGAACCGCGGCCGTGGATGTAGATGCCGTTCTCCACGTCCTTGATCATGTCCTCCACGCTGAGCGGCGTCCGGCCCGGTGCCAGCGAGACGTTGGCCATGCGCTGGAACTGCACGCTGGACCACGAATCGGCATAGCTGCAGCCGTGCGATGCATCGCGGCCGAGGATATGGGCCTCATCGCGGGTGGCCTGGTAGTCGACCAGGATGCCGTCGCGCACCAGGTCCCAGCGCTGCGTCTTCACCCCTTCATCGTCGTAGCCGACCGCGCCGAGGCTGCCCGGCTGGGTCTTGTCGGCGAAGAAGGTGACGATGTCGCTGCCCCAGCGGAAGCCGGCATCGCGCTTGTCCAGCGTGGCGAAGCTGGTGCCGGCGTAGTTGGCTTCGTAGCCGAGCACGCGGTCCAGCTCCAGCGGGTGGCCGACGTTCTCGTGGATGGTCAGGAACAGGTTGGACGGGTCCAGCACCAGGTCGTACTTGCCCGGCTTCACCGACGGCGCCTTCAGCTTCTCGCGCGCGTGGCGGGCGGCGGCGATGGCGTCCTCGACCGGATCATAGGAATCGCGGTAGGCGGTGATGCCGCCGGGCAGCTGTACCTTGCCGCGCGCATCACCGTCGAGGAATTCGTAGCCCATGCCCATTGGCGAGGACAGGCCGGCGCGGGTGCGGAACCTGCCGCTGGCCTTGTCGATGGCGGTGGCGGTGAACGGCAGCCAGATGCGGTGGATGTCCTGGTCGATGAACGAGCCGTCGCTGGAGGCGAAGTACTTCTGCTCGTTGACCAGGAACAGGGTGGAATTGATGTAGTCGGCGCCCGCATTCAGTGCGGCGGCATTGAGTGCCAGCAGCAGCTCGACCTTGTCCTGGATCGGCACCGCCATGGCGTTCCTGCGCACCGGCGTCTGCCAGCGCACCTCGCCTACCGCAGGCGTCGGTGCCAGCTGCACCGGCCGGGTCTGGATACCGGCGTTGGCGCGCGCGATGGCGGCCGCCTGCTCGACTGCGGCGCGCACGGCGGCTTCGCTCTGCTGATGGGTGGCGGCGAAGCCCCAGGCCCCGTTGACGATCACCCGCACGCCCACGCCGGACGATTCGCGGTTGGTCACATTGCCGACCTGGTGCTCGCGGGTGATGACCGACTGGTTGAGGTAGCGGCCGATGCGCACATCGCAGTAGCTCGCCTTGGCGCTGCGCGCGGCAGCAAGGGCGACTTCGGCCAGGCGCCGGCGCTGGGCGCTGTCGACCGGGGCCAGCAGCTGTTCGGCGGCGATGGCACGGGAATGCGGCAGCAGCAGGCCCGCCAGGCCCAGACCGGATACAGCCAGGAACTCACGTCGTTGCACAGCGTTTCTCTCTCTCTCGCTTGCGCGCGGTTGGCAACGCGCCGGACCGATCACGTCAACTGCTCGACTTTCGCCAGCGCGGGGCGTCCGGGCAAGTGACTGCAGTCATGGGTGGGGAGGGTTTCGGCAGGGCTTGCAGCCCTGCACCTGCTTCAAGCCAGGGCAACGTCAACGTCAAAAGCAGGCTATCCGTGGGATGGCGGGGCGGTGTGGGTGGGCAGGACACGCCGTAAACCCGTCCATGGGGGCTCGATGGCGCCATCCATGGCGCCAACGGTCCTGCCCACCCACACCGTCCCACCTCTGACAGATTCCGGGTGGCTGTTGGTGGGTGTCGACCCTAGTCGACACATCTGTCAGATATCGATACATAAAAATGGGGTCAGATCCGTTCTCCTTCGGAAAACGGATCTGACCCCAATAGCTGTCCTGACAGAACGCAGCCAACTGTCGAAGGCGGGGTGGGTCCGGTTGCGGGGGCGTGAGCCGCATGGATGCGGCGACCGAGCTTACATGGACGTACTTGCAGCGTCCCCCGCAACCGGACCCACCCCGCCAACCCACGGAATGCCAGCTTTTTTATGTTGCTCCGGCTTCTGCGGGTGCAGGGCTGCAAGCCCTGCCCAACAATCCGCCCTCGTGCACAATGGGGCCGACCCCGCCTGGACCCCGTCCTGATGTCGAGCAAGCCGTATTCAGAAGCCTGCGAGCGCAACCGCGAGCCGATCGCCGCCGCACTCGACCCGTGGATGGGCGACCGTCATCGGCTGCTGGAAATCGGCAGCGGCACCGGCCAGCATGCGGCCTTCTTCGCCGAGCGCTGGCCCTGGCTGCGCTGGCAGCCCAGCGATCACCCGGACCACCTGCCCGGCATCGAGGCGTGGCGTGCCGAAGCGGCATTGCTGAACCTGCTGCCGCCGCTGGCGCTGCAGGTGGAACTGCCGCCGGCACCCGGCCTGTCGCTGCCCGAGGGCAGCACCTTCGACGCCGCGTTCAGCGCCAACACGCTGCACATCATGAGCTGGGACCACGTACAGGCGCTGTTCGCCGCGCTGCCGCCGGTGCTGCGCCACGGCACACTGCTGGCGGTGTACGGCCCGTTCAACTACGGCGGCCACTACACCAGCGACAGCAACGCGCAGTTCGATGGCTGGCTGAAGGCGCGCGACCCGCGCAGCGGCATCCGCGATAGCGAGGCTGTGCAGGCGCTGGCCGCGGACAACGGCTTCACCCGCCTGCGCGATGTGGCGATGCCGGCCAACAACCGGCTGCTGCTGTGGCGGCTGGGCTGAACCGCCGGTAGTGCCGGCCGCTGGCCGGCAATCGATGGCCAGGAACAGGCCGGCCAGCAGCCGGCACCACCTTCAAGCGACCTGCACGATATGCAGCGCCTTCGGGTTGCGCCACTGCGCCAGCAGCGCCGCTTCCCGCGCCTTGGCCTGGGCGAAATGCGCTTCCTTGACGTGACCGAAGCCACGGATGTGCTCGGGCACGCTGGCGATCTCCACCGCCAGCGACAGACGATCATCCTCCAGGCCGTCCAGCAGCACCTGCACCGTCGCCTCGTAGTCGGCAATCAGCTGGCGCTCCATGCGGCGCTCCTCGGTACGGCCGAACACATCGAGGCGCCCGCCACGCAGGAACTTCAGCTTCGCCAGCAGACCAAACGCCTTGAACATCCACGGGCCATACTCCTTCTTCAGCAGCCGGCCCTGCTCGTCCTTCTTCGCAAACAGCGGCGGCGCCAGGTGGAAGCGCAGCTGGTAGTCACCCTCGAACTGCTGCTGCAGGCGGCGCTGGAAGTCGCCGCTGGTGTACAGGCGGGCCACTTCGTACTCGTCCTTGTACGCCATCAGCTTGAACAGGTAGCGAGCCACGGTCTCGGTCAGCGCAGTGGAACCGCCGATGCGTTCGGCTTCGGCGGCGCGCACGCGCTCGACCAGGCTGCGGTAACGGTTGGCGTAGGCAGCGTCCTGGTACTCCACCAGGAACGCTGCACGGCGCTCGATCATTTCATCCAGCGAGCGCGACAGACGGGCGTCGTCCAGTGGCAGGAACGCCACGTCGCCGCCATGCGAGGGCAGGCCACGCAGTTCGCGTTCGTCGCCGGTGTTGCGCGGCGCCGCAGTGGCGCCCCACTCGTTGCCTTCCCACTCGCCCGGCGGCAGCGGGTGCAGCGGGCCCGGGGTGGATTCGGTATCGGTGTGGCGGTTGCGCACCAGGCCGGCGGCCTGCTGCACGGCCTGCGGATCGACGGCGGCCAGGCGGCCCCAGGCGAAGGCCTGCTGGTTCATCGCCACGGCGGCGCCGTTCAGTTCGATGGCACGCATCAGCGAGTCGAACGACAGCGGCACCAGGCCCTGCTGCCAGGCATAGCCCAGAATGAACAGGTTGGCGGCGATGGCGTCGCCCAGCAGCGCGGTGGCCAATTGGGTAGCATCGAGCAGCAACGGCTGCTGGCCGCCCAGCGCGACGCGCACGCCGGCAATGATGTCGGCCGCCGGGAACTGCATGTCCGGGCGAGTGGTGAAGGTACCCGGCATCGCCTCATAGGTGTTCAGCACCACCTGCGAACGGCCGGCGCGCACCTTCGACAGTGCCCAGTAGTCATTCACCACCACCATGTCGCAGCCCAGCACCAGGTCGGCCTCACCGGCGGCAATGCGTACGGCATGGATGTCATCGGGGCGCTGCGCGATGCGGATGTGCGTGGTCACCGCACCGCCCTTCTGCGCCAGGCCGGTCTGGTCCAGCACCGAAGCGCCCTTGCCTTCCAGGTGCCCAGCCATGCCCAGCAGCGCGCCGATGGTCACCACGCCAGTGCCGCCGACGCCGGTGATCAGGATGTTCCAGGGCTGTTCCAGCGTGCTGCGCACACTGGGTGCCGGCAGGTTGTCCAGCAGCGTGGAGGCATCGCGCTTGCTGCCCTTGCGCGGCTGGCCGCCGTGCACGGTGACAAAGCTCGGGCAGAAGCCATTCACACACGAATAGTCCTTGTTGCAGTTGGACTGGTCGATCTCGCGCTTGCGCCCGAACTCGGTTTCCTTCGGCAGCACCGACACGCAGAAACTCTTCTTGCCGCAGTCGCCGCAGCCTTCGCACACCAGCGAGTTGATCAGCACCCGCTTCTGCGGGTCTTCCAGCTTGCCGCGCTTGCGGCGGCGGCGCTTCTCGGTGGCACAGGTCTGTTCGTAGATCAGGATCGAGACGCCCTTCACTTCGCGCAGGCGCTTCTGCACCGCGTCCAGCTCGCTGCGGTCGTGGAACTCCACGTCGCTGGGGAAGTGCTCGCGCTGACCGGTCCACTTGCCGATGTTGTCCGACAGCACCACGATGGTGTGGATGCCTTCGGCGCGCATCTGCCGCGCGATGTCGGGCACGCTCAGCGGGCCGTCCACCGGCTGGCCGCCGGTCATCGCCACCGCATCGTTGTAGAGAATCTTGTAGGTGATGTTGACGCCGGCCGCGACCGCCTGGCGGATCGCCAGCGAACCACTGTGGAAATAGGTGCCGTCGCCCAGGTTCTGGAACACGTGCGGGGTATCGGTGAACGGCGCCTGCCCGGCCCAGGTCACGCCTTCGCCGCCCATGTGGGTGAAGGTGTCGGTGCTGCGATCCATCCAGGTCACCATGTAATGGCAACCGATGCCGGCCAGCGCACGCGAGCCTTCCGGCACGGTGGTGGAGGTGTTGTGCGGGCAGCCCGAGCAGTAGTGCGGTACACGCGGGAAGCTGGCGCGCGGCAGGGCAAGCTCGGCTTCCTTTTCCTGCATCCACTGCAGGCGCTGCTCGATCGATTCGTTGTTGAAGAACTTCTGGATGCGGCGGCCGATCACGCCGGCGATGGTGGCCGGGGTCAGTTCACCGGTGGACGGCAGGATCCACTCGCCGCTCTCGTCGTACTTGCCGACGATGGACGGGCGCTGGCCCCAGCTGGCCGGCCAGTTGAAGAACTGTTCCTTCATCTGGCGCTCGATGAAGGCACGCTTTTCCTCCACCACGATGATGTCTTCCAGGCCCTGCGCGAAACGCGCGATGCCCTGCGGCTCCAGCGGCCAGGTCATGCCGACCTTGTACACGCGGATGCCGATGTCGGCGCAGGCCGCTTCGTCCAGGCCCAGGTATTCCAGCGCCTGCAGCACGTCCAGGTAGCTCTTGCCGGTGGTGACGATGCCCAGCCGCGCGCGCGGTGCGTCCATCACCACCTTGTCGATGCCGTTGGCGCGGGCAAAGGCCTGCGCAGCCTTCACCGCATAGCGGTGCAGGCGCATCTCCTGGTCCATGGGCGGGTCCGGCCAGCGGATATTGAGGCCGCCGACGGGCATCTCGAAGTCCTCCGGCAGCACGATGCGGCGCGCCAGCGGATCGACCTGCACCGAGGCCGACGATTCCACTGTTTCGGCGATGGTCTTGAAGCCGACCCAGCGCCCGGTATAGCGGCTCATCGCCCAGCCGAGCAGGCCCATGTCGAGGATGTCCTGCACGCCGGCCGGATTCAGCACCGGCATCATCGCGCTGACGAATTCGTCTTCGCTGCCGTGCGGCAGGGTCGAGCTGCGGCAGGCATGGTCATCGGCGGCCAGCGCCAGCACGCCACCGTAGCGGGAGGTGCCCGCGGCATTGGCGTGCTTGAACACATCGCCGCAGCGGTCCACGCCCGGGCCCTTGCCGTACCACATGCCGAACACGCCCTGCACGTTGGCGCCGGGGAACAGGTTGGTCTGCTGCGTGCCCCACACCATGGTGGCGCCCAGGTCCTCGTTCAGGCCGGGGGTGAACTTCACTCTGGCCGCGTCCAGGTGCTTGCGCGCGCGCCACAGCTCCAGGTCGAAGCCGCCCAGCGGGCTGCCACGGTAGCCGCTGACGAAGCCGGCGCTGTCGATGCCTTCGGCGGCATCGCGCAGGCGCTGCATCAGTGGCAGCCGCACCAGCGCCTGCACGCCGCTCAGGTAGATCCGCCCCTCATTGCGGGTGTACTTGTGGTCGAGCGAGTACTCGCGGTCGATCAGGTCGGCGGAAGAGGGCGAAGTGAGTTGCGCGGTACTGGTCATGGCTGGCCCGGTAGGATCGGCTGGCACCGGCCGCGTGCGGGCACGCGACGGGAAAGGCGCGAATTGTAGCAGCGAGGCCCCGCAGCCCCCGGCACTCGCGCCGGCGGCCGCGCTGCGGTTAGGATCGGGGAGAGAGAGGGAGGCTGCGGTTGCAGCCTGGGGAGAAGGGATGTCAGTTTCAGCAAAGATCCTGGCCAGCGTGCTGCTGGTCTCGGGAACGGCCACTGCCTGGGCCGCGCCGGCGCTGCCGGCACCACAGGAGTTCTATTTCGACAGCGATGCGGCCGCGGTGCCGATGGTCGTGGTCCAGTCCGAGGGCGATACGCTGGTGGCGCAGCTGCTGAAGCAGCGCGAGCGTGGCCGCCGTGTGGTGGAGGCGACCGTACAGCTGGCGTCGGTGGCGATCGCCCAGGGCCGTACCGAACTGGGCGAACAGCTGTACCGCGAGGCGCTGAAGGACGCGCCGGTACAGGGCAGCCTGGGCCGTGGCGTGCGCTGGAATTACGGCTGGGACCTGCTGCGCCAGGGCCAGGCCGAGGCCGCGCTGGAACAATGGCAGGCCGCCGCCGGGGGCTCGTTGAGCAAACCGGCCTGGTTGCCACCCACCTACGCCCTGGCGTTGTGGCGGGCCGGCCAGAAGCAGGAGGCGGTGCGGTGGTATGCCGCGGCGGTGCGTACCGAGCCGGCGCAGTGGAGCGACAGCAGCCGCTATGCGCAGTTGCTGCCGCTGTGGCGTGATGACGAGCGCGCCTCGCTGGCCGAAGTGCAGCAGGCCTGGGCCGCAGCGCCGCCGGCCTGGCCCTGAGCGGGGCGGTTGCGCCGGGTTGCACCCGGCACCCGCAGAGGCGACAGCCGAAGCAACAGCAACAGCCGAAGCAACAGCCGAAGCAACAGCAACAGCGGGTTTACTGTGGGATGGCGGGGCACTGCGGGTTTGCGGGGCCGCCGTGAACCCATCCATGGGGGCTTGGTCGCCGCATCCATGCGGCTCACACCCCGCAAACCCACAGTGCCCCGCCTTCGACAGGTTCCGGCGGCTGCTGGTAGGTGTCGACCTTGGTCGACACGGTAGATCCACGCCATGCGTGGATGAATCCGCATCGGAATCGAATACTGGAAATCTGATCGAAGAGCAGCCGAGCGTGGGCTCGGCTCTACAAAAAGCGGCCAGCCGACCTGATTTTGCCTTTGCTTTTGCTCTTCTTTTTTCTTTTCCGTGGTGGACGCACTCGGACATTGTCAGAGGCCGGGCGGGGTGGGTTCGCGGGGGTGTCCGCGGCATGGATGCCGCGGCCAAGCCCCCAAGGACGGGTTTACGGCGTCCCCCGCGAACTCACCCCGCCCGGCCAACCACGGCTGTTGCGTTGAGCGACCAGCCACGAGGGGCTGCGCCGTTCGCGGGAAACCTCAATCGTCCGCGGAAACCGTGCGCCCCGACGCCCACTCCCGCAATGCCGCCACCTGCTCGGCCATCAGCACCGACAGCGGCCGCGTCGCGCGGATCTCGTTCATCAGCAGCTCGGTATCCAGCGGCCGGCCCTCGGCGTGCGCCGCATACAGGCCGGCCACGATCGCCTGCTCGATCTCGGCACCGGAAAAGCCGTTGGCGGCAGCGGCCAGTGCCGGCAGTGCAAAGTCGTCGGCGTTGAGCTGGCGACGCCCCAGGTGCAGGCGCAACAGCTCCACCCGTACCTCCGGCGAGGGCAGGTCGACGAAGAAGATCTCGTCGAAGCGGCCCTTGCGCAGCAGTTCGGCGGGCAGCTCACGCACCTGGTTGGCGGTGGCCACGATGAACACCGGTGCCTTGCGCTCGGCCATCCAGGTCAGCAGGTAGCCCAGCACGCGGCGCGAGACACCGCCGTCCTCGCCGCCCGTTGCCAGGCCCTTCTCGATCTCGTCCATCCACAGCACGCAGGGCGCCAGCTGCTCGGCCGAGGCCAGCGCCTGGCGCAGGTTGGCCTCGGTCTCGCCGTGGTACTTGTTGTACAGCGCGCCCACGTCCAGGCGCAGCAACGGCACGCCGAAGCCGGCGGCCGTGGCCTTGGCCAGCATCGACTTGCCGCAGCCCTGCACGCCCAGCAGCAGCATGCCGCGCGGCGGGTCCAACCCGGCCGGCGCCGAGCCGGCGATGAAGGCCACCCGGCGCTGGTTGATCCAGCGCTTGAGCCGGTTGGCGCCGGCCACATCGCCAAAGCGCGCGCTGTCATGCTCGAAGAACAGGTGGCCGCTGCGGTTGAGCAGCTCGAACTTCAGCCGTGCCAGCTGCGGCAGGTCGTCGTCGCGCAGCGCACCGTCGGCGTAGATCAGCTGGCGCGCGATGCGGCGCGCATCGACCAGGCTCAGGCCCTGCAGGTTCTTCAGGATCTTCTTCACCGCCTCGCTGTCGACCTCCACGCGCCGGCCGCCGTGTTCACGGGCGTAGGCGTCGGCCTCTTCGCGCAGCATCTTCAGCAGCGCGTTGGCATCGGGCAGGCGCGGGTTGAAGCGTACCGCCAGCGCTTCCAGCTCGGCCGGTAGCTCCACCTTGGCGCCGATCAGCACCAGCACGTGCGGCTCGCTGTGGCGGCGCTGGATCAGGTCGCGCAGGGCGCGCTGGTGGCTGGCGTAACCCAGGTAGGGGTGGAAATCGAGCAGCAGGTAGACCCCGCGCTGCTCGGCCTGGCGGATCATCTGCAGTGCCGCACTGGCATCGGCAGGCCCGACCGGCGGGTCCTCGCTGTCCAGGTCGATGCGGCGCAGGCCCTCGGTGATCGACCAGCGGTGCAGGGCCCGCCACACATGCATCAACGTCTGCCGGAACAGTTCGACGATACGACCCTCGTCCTGGGTTTCAATCACGATCAGGGGGGTATTGGCGCGGATCAGTGCGCTCAGGTCCTGCAGTTCGCTCATGCCGGTTCGATCCTTCGGGGGCGCCACGATAGCAAAGGCGGCGGCCACGGGTTCAGCACGGCGCTACCTTCCGTCACCACCGCCGGTGTACGCTCGGGGCACGTACCCGGAAGCGAGGCTGGCATGAAGACGATCCTGGTGGCCGGTTCCAAGGGCGGGGTGGGCAAGACCACCGTCGCCACCCACCTGGCCGCGTACGCGGCATTGCAGGGCAAGGCCACGGTGATCGCCGATGCCGACCCGCAGGGCTCCAGCACCCGCTGGGCACAACGCCGTGCCGGGCTGGAAAGCGCGGTGCTGCCGATCGATGTGTATCGGAAGAAGCAGTGGGCACAGAAGCTGCCCGACGGCACCGATACCGTCATCATCGATGCACCGGCCGGCGCGCTGGCCGACGATATCCCCCATTTCCTCGACGCAGCCGACGCGGTGGTGGTGCCGGTGCTGCCCTCGGCGCTGGACATCGAGGCCATCGTCGGCTTCCTCAACAGCCTGGCGCAGAACCCGCGCGTGCACAGCCGCAAGCTGCCGGTCGCGCTGGTCCTCAACCGCACCAAGCCCTGGACCCAGACCTCGCAGCAGGCGTTGCAGATGCTGGCCGAATGGCCCTACCCGGTGGTGGCGCAGCTGCGCGACAGCCAGAGCTATGTGGTCATGACCGGCCTGGGCCGCAGCCTGTTCGATTACCGTTCGGCACAGGTGCGTGAACACCAGGCTGACTGGGAACCCCTGCTGTCCTGGTTGAAGCTGTGACGCGTGCGTCACTCCTGTTGCTGCAGCCTCCTTCCCATGGAAACCCGCGATGCGTGAACTGATCCTGCTGCGCCATGCCCATGCCGAACCGGCCACGCCCGGCCAGGCCGACCTCGACCGGCCGTTGTCGCCGGTGGGGCTGGCCGAGGCCGAAGCCGCCGGCAAGTGGCTGAAAGAAAACAAGCTGCTGCCGGACTGCGTGCTGTGTTCGCCGGCGCGGCGCACCCGCGAGACCCTGGAAGCCGTGCTGGCCACCATCGGCTACGTGGAAAAGCGACTGGAAGACCGTATCTACGAGGCCACGCCCGGCACGCTGGCCGCGCTGGTGGACGACCGCCGCGATCTCGACCGCGTGCTGATCGTCGGCCACAACCCGGGCCTGGAGCGCCTGGTGGCGCTGATGACCGAAGGCAGCAGCAGTGACTACCGCGGCATGCCGCCGGCCGGCATCGCCGTGCTCGGCTTCCCGCGTGAGGCCTCGATCGAACCGGGCGTGGCCAGCCTGAACGCCTTCTGGTGGCCGTGATCCGATGAGCCTGGCGCGGCGCGGCCGCTTCCTGCTGCCCGCGCTGCTGGCCTGGGGGCCGGCCTGGGCGGCGACGTCCCCGCCAACCCCGTTGCCGCCGGTGGTGGCCGAGGCACAGCGCGTGCTGCGCCTGGATACCGAGCGTTCGCGGATCGGGTTCGAGGTGCGCACCCGCTTCGGCCAGCGCATCGAAGGGGTGTTCCCGCACTTCGAGGGGCGCATCGAGATCCTGTCCGATGGCCGTCACCAGGTGCATCTGAAGATGTTCACCCGTTCGGTGGAGATCCCGGGCAAGGCACGCTACACCGGCTGGATGCGCGGCGAGGAGTTCTTCGATGCCGGGCGCCACCCGGTGGTCGAGTTCGACTCGTTGCCGTACTGGCCCGAGACCGTGGAACAGGGCGGGGACATCAATGGCCGGCTGACCCTGCGCGGCATCAGCCACCCCGAGGCGCTGAGGGTGGAGAAGGCGGACTGCGCCCGGCCGGGCTATGATTGCGACGTCGTCAGCCGCGGTACCGTGCAGCGAGGCCGGTATGGAATGGACAGCTGGCAGCTTGCCTTGAGTGACCGAGTGACCTTCGTATTGCGAGCGCGCCTGAGCGAGGCGCCGAAACCGTGAACCTGCTGCTGCGTGTACTGGCGCTGGCAACCGTGTTGCTGGGCAGCGGCTGCGCATCGCTGTCGCATGCCGAGCGTGACCGTGCCGAAGCGATCGCTGTGCAGGCGCGCTCGAGCGTGGTCGAGTGCACGCGGGCTGACCGCTGCGCGCAGGACTCACCACTGCGGGCGCTGGCCGGCCGCGCGTTCACCGAATCCACCCCCGAACATCCACGCCATTACGCCACCCTGCTGGACGAAGGCGAGGGTGCGCTGGTGGCGCGACTGAACCTGCTGCGCAGCGCCACCCGCAGCATCGACCTGCAGACCTACATCTTCGACAAGGACGACAGCGCCCGGCTGGTCATCGACGAACTGCTGGCCGCTTCGCGCCGGGGGGTGAAGGTGCGCGTGCTGATCGACCAGCTCTCGGCGATCTCCGACCTGCAGATCCTCGGCGCGTTGTCCGGCGCCCACCAGAACTTCCAGCTGAGGGTCTACAACCCGACCTTCGGCAAGGCCCGGCTGAACTACTTCGACTATGCCGGCAGCGTGCTGTGCTGCTTCCGCCGCTTCAACCAGCGCATGCACAACAAGCTGCTGGTGATCGATGATGCGATCGGCGTGGTCGGTGGCCGCAATTACCAGGACGACTATTACGACTGGGACCGCGAGTACAACTTCCGCGACCGCGACGTGATGATCGCCGGGCCGGAGGCGCGTGCCATGGCTGCCAACTTCGATGCGTTCTGGCGTGCCCAGCGCAGCGTGCCGGCCGAACGCCTGAACGATGTCGGCCGCACCCTGCTGCGCGAGGGCGTGCCAACGCTGCCGCCGGCCACCTTCCGCCGCCCGGAACGGGTGCAGCGGGTCAGTGCCGAAGCCAATGACATGGACTTCGTCACCCGTTCCTTCGTCGATACCGCGCTGCCGGTCGCTTCGGTGCGCTACGTCGCCGACCTGCCGCGCAAGCACCGCCGCGAGCAGGCCGATGCGCCGCTGGCCGGGCAGCATGTGACCGAGCCGCAGCTGGATGCGCTGATTGCCGGTGCGCAGCACGAAGTCATCCTGCAGACGCCCTACCTGGTGCTGTCCAAGCCGGCCCAGGCGCTGTTCCGCGAGCTGCGCAAGCGCCCCGAGCCACCGCGCGTGGTGGTGTCCAGCAACAGCCTGGCGGCCACCGACAACCCGATCGTGTACGCGCTGTCCTACAAGTACAAGCGGCGCAACCTGCGCGAACTGGGCTTCAACATCTTCGAGTACAAGCCGTTCCCGCTGGATGCGCCGGTCGACTACCGCAACCTGCTGCCCGATCCGATCGCCGCGCCCGAGGCCGACCACGAGGACGGCCGCAATCCGCTGATCGGCGGCAGTGCGGCCGGCAGCAATGCCGGCGGCGGCGGTGGCTCCGCGCCCGAGGCCAGCGCCAAGGGCCCGGTGAACCCGCGCACCGGCAGTGCCTACCAGAATGCCCGCGAGCGCCGCCGCGCCGCCGGCAGCGAGGTTGAAACGCGCCTGCTGCGCACCGAGACGCGGCCCTCGTTCCTGGGCAGCAAGGCGGTCAACAAGCCGTTGCCGGTCACCCGCAAGGGTGCGCGCATGGGCCTGCATGCCAAGTCACTGGTGGTCGATCGCCGCATCGGCGTGGTCGGCACGCACAACTTCGATCCGCGCAGCGAGAACTACAACACCGAAGGCGCGGTGATCATCGACGATCCCGTGTTTGCCGAGCAGCTGGCGCAGAGCATCCTGCGCGACACCCATCCGCAGAACGCGTGGACGGTGGCGCCGCGGGCCAAGCCGCCGGTGCTGTCGGGCTTGAACTACAGCGTCGGCAAGGCCTCCGAGGCCCTGCCGATTCTCGACTTCTGGCCGTGGCGCTATGCCACTGACTACGAGTTCAAGCCGGGCCCGGACTGCCCGCAGCCGCTGCCGCGGCAGAGCCCGGATTTCCACCGCTGCTACGTCGCCGTCGGTGACTTCCCCGAGGTCAACGTCGGCCCGAAGTGGCTGCTGGTACGCATGCTGACCGCATTCGGCGCCGGCCTCGTTCCCATTCTCTGAAGGTGCCCGCATGACCCAGGTGTTCCGCGAAGCCGTTTCCATCGAGCAGCTCAACGCGCTCAGCCACAACACCGCGATCCAGTCGCTGGGCATCGTCTTCAGCGCCGCCGGCGAGGACTGGCTGCAGGCCACCATGCCGGTGGACGAACGCACCCGCCAGCCGTACGGCATCCTGCACGGCGGCGCCTCGGTGGTGCTGGCCGAGACCCTGGGCAGCAGCGCCGGCAACCTGTGCGTGGATACTGCCAGGCAGATCTGCGTGGGCCTGGAGATCAACGCCAACCATGTGCGTGCGGTGCGCTCGGGCACGGTCACCGGCACCGCCCGCGCCCTGCATGTGGGCCGCAGCACCCAGCTGTGGGAGATCCGCATCGAGGACGACCAGGGCCGCCTGGTGTGCATCTCGCGGCTGACCCTGGCAGTGGTGGCCGCTGGCCACGGCTGAGCCCCGGCCGGGCCGGTGACGGCGGCAGAACCCAGTGTTCCCCGCCGATTGCCCCGGTCGATCACGCTTATGGCCTAAATCGGCTGGCAGCGATGACGGCCCTCCGGTATCGTGCGCGGATGACTTCCCCCACTCCGGCCCCCCGCGGCGGCGTGGCGCGTGTGTGCCGTTACCTGTACCGCGTACCGCTGCTGTTGGTCCACATCATCGTGTTCCTGCCGCTGACCCTGATCGGCATGCTTGCGCCGTGGGCGAACCTGCGCGTGGGCCAGGACCGGCTCGGTGCCAAGGTGGTGAACTGGTGGCAGGGCGGCCTGATGTGGGTGTTCGGCTTCCGCCTGTCGCGCGTCGGCCAGCCGCTGCCGGGCGCCGTGCTGTTCGTCGCCAACCATGTCAGCTGGGTTGATATCTGCATCCTGCACAGCCAGCGCATGATGGGCTTCGTCGCCAAGCGCGAGATCGCCAGCTGGCCGCTGGTGGGCTGGCTGGCCGCACGCGGGCAGACCATCTTCCATCAGCGTGGCAACACCGAATCGCTGGGTGGCGTGATGCAGGTGATGGCCGATCGCCTGCGCGAAGGCAAGGCCGTGGGCGTGTTCCCGGAAGGCCGCACCCGCGGTGGCCATGAAGTCGGCCCGTTCCATGCGCGCATCTTCCAGGCCGCAGTGGAAACCGGCGTGCCGGTGCAGCCGGTGGCGCTGGTGTATGGCGTGCAGGGTGATGCGCAGACGATTGTCGCCTTCGGCCCGAGCGAGAGTTTCTTCGCCAATTTCCTGCGCCTGCTCGGTGAGCCGGCGCGACGTGCGGAAGTGCACTTCCTGGCGCCGATCGGCGCCCAGGACCTGGAAGGCCGTCGGCGTATCGCGGAAACCTCGCGCGCGCGCATCGTGGCGGCCATGAGCACCGGGTGAGGACGCGGTGGCCCTGATTCCGCCACCTGTCCTGGACGCCGGCACGCCGACGCTGCATGCGGCCGATTACCAGCCGCCGCGCTGGCTGCGCAATCCGCATCTGCAGTCGATGCTCAGCTCCAGCCGCATGCGCCTGCAGCGCGGGCTGCTGCTGCTGGCCGCCACCGGTGCGGTCAGCGAGGAACTGATTCTCGACGGTGGCGAAGGGGTGCGCCTGCAGGGCTGGCACAGCCACATCGAAGGCCGCGAACCCAAGGGCATGGCGCTGCTGCTGCACGGCTGGGAAGGCAGTGCCGAATCCAGCTACATGCGCATGGCGGCTGCGCGCATGGTCGAGCAGGGCTTCGACGTGGTGCGGCTGAACTTCCGCGATCACGGCAATACCCACCATCTCAACCGCGGCATCTTCCACTCCAACCTGATCGACGAAGTGGTGCATGCCGCCGGCGATATCGCCCAGCGCTGGCCGCAGCTGCCGCTGGTGGCGGCTGGCTACTCGCTGGGCGGCAACTTCGTGCTGCGCCTGGCCCTGCGTGCGCCGGCCGCCGGTGTGCCGCTGCTGCGCGTGGCCTCGGTATGCCCGGTGCTGGATCCGGCGCTGACCATGCAGAGCATCGAGAACGGCCCGGCGATGTACGACTGGTACTTCCGCCGCAAGTGGGCCGGCTCGCTGCGCCGCAAGCGCGACCTGTTCCCCGAGCTCAGCGACTGCGACGACCGCGTCCTGAAGCTGGACATCCGCGCGCTGACCGCCTGGCTGGTCGAACGGCACACCACCTTCGGTTCGCTGCAGGCCTATTTCGACGGCTACTCGATTGCCGGAGACCGCCTGTCCGGCCTGCAGGTGCCGGCCGACATCCTGATGGCCCAGGACGACCCGGTGATTCCGTACTCGACCTTCAACGGCTGGCAGCTGCCGCACCATGCGCACCTGGAGACCGCCTGCTGGGGGGGGCACTGCGGCTTCCTGGAAAACTGGCGTGGCGACGGCTTCTCCGAACGCTGGGTGGCACAACGCCTGCAACGGGTGCTGCCCGGCTGAACCGGCACGGGCACGCAGGCCGCTACAATGCGGGTTTGCCCTTGAACCGGACCGCCATGCAAGACCAGATCATCCAAGCGTTGCGCCAGAACGAGACCGGCCAGGCCGTGCAGCTGGCCCAGGCGTGGACCCGTGATGAACCCGGCCAGGCCGAGGCCCACCGCTGGCTGGCGCTTGCGCTGCAGCAGCAGGGCAATGCCGCCGAGGCGATGGACGCCCTGCAGCTGGCCCTGCAGCTGGCCCCCGACAATGCGCAGCTGCACCTGCAGCATGCCGGCCTGCTGCTGGCGTTGCACCAGATCGAAGGGGCCGGCGAGGCGTTGTCGCGCACCACCGGGCTCGACCCGAACGCCTTCACCGCCTACCTGATGCAGGCCCACCTGGCGATCGGCCGCAACGATTTCGACGAGGCCCAGCGCCTTTCCACGCTGGCTGCGCGGGTTGAACCGGAGCATCCGGAACTGCTGATCATCGATGGCATGATCGCGCTGCGCCGCGATGATGCCGACCGTGCGCTGGCGCTGCTTGCCGCCGCCAACAAGGCGCTGCCCAACGACATCCGCGTGCTGTACGCACTGGGCTTCGCCTACCTGGGCAAGGACATGCTGGCCTTTGCCGAGCAGGCCTTCCGGCGTGTGCTGGAGTTGAACCCGGCCATCGGTTCGCTGCATGGCCTGGTGGTGCAGCTGGCATTGCGCCAGGGCAATCTGGACGCGGCGGCCGAAGCCATGCAGGTCGCCCTGCAGCAGCCCGGCCAGGACACGCCGTCGATGCGGCGCCTGGCCGGCGAACTGGCGCTGGCCAGCGGCCAGCCGTTGCAGGCGCTGGAGCACCTGCTGCCGCTGCTGGAACTGCTGCCTGGCGACCGCCAGGTGCTGCAGCTGCTGCTGATGTCCTGGCAGCGCCTGGGCCGCGATGACGAGGCGCGCGCGCGCCTGGACGCCGCGCTGGAACAGCAGCCGCAGCTGCACGACCTGTGGCTGGCCCGGCTGGCGGTGGAAGACGTGGGCAGCCCGACGGCCGCGGCGACCGTCGAGCGCTGGATGGACGCGATGCCGGGTCATCTGCCGGCACTGGAAGCACGCCTGCGCCTGCATGACATGGTGGGTGAGCACGAACAGGCCGAAGCGATCGCCGAGCGCATCGTCAGCCTCGAGCCGGGCCGCGTCAGCGGTGAAACCCGCCTGGTGGAAGGCCTGCTGCAACGCGATCCGGCCGCGGCCGTGGCGCGCGTGCAGGCGTTGATCGACAGCGCGCCCGAAGCGCATCGCGCCGACCTGCGTACCTGGCTGGGCGAGATCCAGGATCGCGCCGGGCAGCCCGAGCAGGCCTTGCAGACGTGGCTGGCACTGCAGACCGAGCAGGCACCGCAGCGCCTGCCGCTGCCGCCGCAGGCCAAGGCGCCGCCGAGCTGGCCGGACAAGGGCGAGATCGACGCTGAGGCCAGCTCCGCGCCGATCTTCCTGTGGGGCGCGCCGGGCTCGGGCGTGGAGCGTGTGGCGACCGGCCTGGCCGCCGCCAGCCCGGTGCTGCGCAGCGACCGGTACACCAACACGCCGCCGGACGATGCCTTCCAGAACTACCACACGCTGCAGGACCTCGCTTCGGGCGTGCTGACGCCGGAGCGGCTGGTGCAGCGCTGGCGCGAGCAGCTGCCCGCGCGCGGCGTGCAGGGCGATGCGGTCATCGACTGGCTGCTGTGGTGGGACAATGCCCTGCTGTGGGCGCTGCGCCCACAGTTGCCGCAGGGCCGCCTGCTGGTGGTGCTGCGTGACCCGCGCGACATGCTGCTGGACTGGGTGGCCTACGGTGCCGCCGCACCGCTGGCGATGACCTCGCTGGCCGAAGCCAGTGAATGGCTGGCGCGTGCGCTGGCCCAGGTCGCCACCCTGCACGAGGAAGACCTGTACCCGCAGGTGCTGCTGCGCATCGACCAGATCGGCAACGATCCGCATGCCATGGCTGACCTGCTGGGCCGCCTGTTCGAACGCCCGATGCCGCCGGCCGCACAGCTGGGCGCACCGCGCTTCCCGCCGGGCCACTGGCGCAATTACCGCGACGTGATGAGCGCCGCCTTTGCCAAGCTCACCCCGATCGCGGTGCGCCTGGGTTATCCGGAGGAGTGAACCGATGACGATGCAACTGAGCAGCCAGAGCCTGACCAACGGCGCACCGATCGACCGCGCGTTCGCCGCCGGCGATGCCGCAGGCTTCGCCCCGGACCGCAATCCGCACCTGGCCTGGAGCGGCGCGCCGGACGGCACCCGTTCGTTCCTGCTGGTGTGCGTGGACCCGGACGTGCCGACCGTGCCGGAGACGGTCGGCCGCAGTGACATCAGCGTGCCGCGCGACCAGCCGCGCTGCGACTTCGTGCACTGGGTGATGGCCGACATCCCGGCCTCGGTGCGGGAGATTGCCGCCGGCAGCTGCAGCGACGGCTTCGTGGTGAAGGGCAAGACCGCCCCGGCCGGCCCGGCCGGCAGCCGCCAGGGCCTGAACGATTTCACCGGCTGGTTCGCCGGCAACCCGGACATGGCCGGTGATTACCTGGGCTACGACGGCCCGTACCCGCCGTTCAACGACGAGCGCCTGCACCGCTATTTCTTCCGGGTGTTCGCGCTGGATGTGGCGTCGCTGCAGCTGCCGGCGCGCTTCACCGCCGTCGACGCCTACCGTGCCATGCACGGCCACGTGCTGGCCGAAGCGGCGCTGCACGGCACCTACACGTTGAACCCGGCGCTGGGCTGACGCTGCTTACCCGGTAGTGCCGGCCAGCGGCCGGCACTACCGCCAACGAAGAAGGGCGGCCTTTCGGCCGCCCTTCTGACGTCAGCCGACTGACAGTCGGCTCTACATCACTTCTCGATGGCCGACTCGACCACCATGTCCAGCACGTACGCCTGCGACGGCGCATCGGCCGGCGGGTTCTTCACTTCGTAGCGCTTCACGCGCACCACGTTGCGCACGCCGTCTTCGTGGGTGTAGCCCTCGATGTTGCCGTAGAAGTTCTCGAACTTGCCCGGCTCGCCCTGCTTCAGGCCCTTGTCGTCGAACTTCACTTCGCGCACCTGCAGGCACTGGTAGTCCGGGATCAGCGGGTGCGAGCACTTCTCGGTCTTGGCGGCCACTTCCAGGAACACGGTTTCGCCGGCACCGCCGTAGCGGGTTTCAGCGGTCGGCTCCGGGTTGAACACCAGCACCTCGCCCTTGGCGGTGGTCAGGGTCAGCTTGCCATCGGCATCCTGCTCGGCCTTCAGCTCGCCCTGCAGGCGGCTCGACACGGCCTCGTCCAGCGCCATCAGCGCCTTGTCGGTGCAGGCCATCATGGTCGAGGCCATCGCACTGACCGTCAGCGTGCCGTCGGCCAGGGTGTAGCCACCGCCCATGCGGTTGCAGGTGTTGCTGACCGACAGGCGGCCGTCAACGAAGTCCAGGGTGACCGGCTTGTCTTCGCGGGCGAACAGCGCATCGATGCGCTTGCCGTCGGCGCCGGTGGCCTGCTGCAGCAACCAGTGCTGGCTCTGCAGGCGCTGCGCATCCAGGTGCGCCAGTGTCTGCTGGTCTGCTGCCTTGGTCGCGGCCGGGGCCAGATCGTCGCCGCCGTTGCCGGCCGGGGCCGGGGTCTGGCTGCAGGCGGCCATCAGGGCCAGCGGGAGGAGCAGGGTGAGCTTGCGGTTCATGGTGATTCTCCTTGGGGAACCGTGGGGGAAACGGGGTGGGGCCGGCAACGGGGTTGCCGCGCCCCGGCGCGGTTCAGCTGCCGGACGGCAACCACAGCAGCAGCGCCACGCCCAGCGCGATGCGGTACACGGCGAAGGCAGTGAACCTGTGCGACTTGATGTAGCCCATCAGCCACTTCACTACGACGAAGCCGGTGACGGCTGCGGCAAGGAAGGCCACGCCCACTTCGGTCCAGTTCTCGCTGCCCAGCTGCCCGGCCTTGGCCATTTCCAGGAAGGTGTAGGCACTGGCGGCGAACATGGTGGGAATGCCGACCAGGAACACGAACTCGGCGGCGGCCGCGCGGCGGCTCAGGCCCAGCAGCATGGCCAGGAAGATCGCCGAGGCCGAGCGCGAGGTGCCGGGGAACACGCCGGCCACCACCTGCGCCAGGCCCACGCCGATCGCCACCGTCCAGGTCACCTGGTCACGGTTGGGCAAGCGCGCGGTGTAGGCCTCCACCAGCAGCATCCAGACGCCCCCGATGATCAATGCCCAGGCGACCGGACTGACCGTTTCCGGCAGCGACCAGCCCGCCTTGCGCACCACCAGGCCAACCACGGCGGTGACCAGGAACGCGGCGCCCAGCTTGAACACGTAGTCGCGGTTCTCGCGTTGGCCGAAGCCGGTGGCCAGCTGCAGCAGGCGCTGGCGGAACACCAGCACCACGGCCACGATCGCGCCGGCCTGGATGACGATGTTGAAGAAGTCCGAACGGGCACCCAGCCAGTGCTGGGCGATGAGCAGGTGGCCGGTGCTGGAGATCGGCAGGAACTCGGTGAGGCCTTCGAGGATGCCCAGCAGCAGGGCGGAGAGCAGGTCGGACATGGACGGTGCGGGCACGCGCGGCAGGAGGAAAGAAGGCCGAGAGGATAGACGATCCATGCTGCACCAAACGGGTGCGCGAACAGGCGGTTGCACCCGTTTGGTGCGCACCGTTCCGCACCCGCACGGGGCGGCCTTTTTGAAATCAATGACTTGCAGCCTGCGAAAAGTTGGCACGGTCGTTGCTGTACCTCAGCAGGCATTCATCCCCATCCGAGGTCGTACCGATGTCCGTGGAAAACGTTGAGAAGCTGATCAAGGACAACCAGATCGAATTCGTCGATCTGCGCTTTGTCGACATGCGTGGTGTCGAGCAGCACGTGACCTTCCCGGTCAGCATCATCGAGCCGTCGCTGTTCGAAGAAGGCAAGATGTTCGATGGCAGCTCGATCGCCGGCTGGAAGGGCATCAACGAGTCGGACATGGTGCTGCTGCCGGACCCGGCCAGCGCCTACGTCGATCCGTTCTACGCCGATCCGACCATCGTGATCAGCTGCGACATCCTCGACCCGGCCACCATGCAGCCGTACGGCCGCTGCCCGCGCGGCATCGCCAAGCGCGCCGAGGCCTACCTGAAGTCCTCCGGCATCGCCGAAACCGCGTTCTTCGGCCCGGAGCCGGAATTCTTCATCTTCGATTCGGTCCGTTTCGCCAATGAAATGGGCAACACCTTCTTCAAGGTCGATTCCGAAGAAGCTGCCTGGAACAGCGGCGCCAAGTACGACGGCGCCAACAGCGGCTACCGTCCGGGCGTGAAGGGCGGCTACTTCCCGGTGCCGCCGACCGACACCCTGCACGACCTGCGCGCTGAAATGTGCAAGACCCTGGAACAGGTCGGCATCGAAGTGGAAGTGCAGCACCACGAAGTGGCCACCGCCGGCCAGTGCGAGATCGGCACCAAGTTCAGCACCCTGGTGCAGAAGGCCGACGAACTGCTGCGGATGAAGTACGTCATCAAGAACGTCGCCCACCGCAACGGCAAGACCGTCACCTTCATGCCCAAGCCGATCGTCGGCGACAACGGCAGCGGCATGCACGTGCACCAGTCGCTGTCCAAGGGCGGCACCAACCTGTTCTCCGGCGACGGCTACGGCGGCCTGAGCCAGCTGGCGCTGTGGTACATCGGCGGCATCTTCAAGCACGCCAAGGCGATCAACGCCTTCGCCAACTCGGGCACCAACAGCTACAAGCGCCTGGTGCCGGGCTTCGAAGCGCCGGTGATGCTGGCCTACTCGGCGCGCAACCGCTCGGCCTCGTGCCGCATTCCGTGGGTGTCCAACCCGAAGGCGCGCCGCATTGAAATGCGCTTCCCCGATCCGATCCAGTCCGGCTACCTGACCTTCACCGCGCTGATGATGGCCGGCCTGGACGGCATCAAGAACCAGATCGACCCGGGCGCACCGAGCGACAAGGATCTGTACGACCTGCCGCCGGAAGAAGAAAAGCTGATCCCGCAGGTCTGCTCCTCGCTGGACCAGGCGCTGGAAGCGCTGGACAAGGACCGCGAGTTCCTCAAGGCCGGTGGCGTGATGAGCGATGACTTCATCGACGGCTACATCGCGCTGAAGATGCAGGAAGTGACCAAGTTCCGCGCGGCCACCCACCCGCTGGAATACCAGCTGTACTACGCCAGCTGACCGGACGCGATGGCGGTGGGCTTCCCCCTCCCACCCGCCGCCATCGCTTCGGTTTTCGCGGCTGGGGAGCCGCGAGGCGGGCCGTGTGCCCGCCTTGGTAGAGCGGACCGTTGGTCCGCTGATCCAGGGGCAAGAGAGAGACCGGATACGCGACCAGGGCTGCCCTCCCTCCCGCGTCGGTCGTGCAAGGAGAGAGGCACGGCCGTCCCGGCCCAGTACGTGTCCGGTGCAACAGCCACGGCCATCACCGTGATGGCCCGTGGTTGCCTGAAGCCAACGCGCACTGGCGCGCTGGCCCCATCCACCATCGGGACATGCGCATGAAACTGATCTCCGCCATCATCCGACCGTTCAAGCTCGACGAGGTCCGCGAGGCCCTGTCCGATGCCGGCGTGTCGGGCATCACCGTGACCGAAGTGAAAGGCTTCGGCCGCCAGAAGGGCCACACCGAGCTGTATCGCGGCGCCGAGTACGTCGTCGATTTCCTGCCCAAGATCAAGATCGAAACCGTGGTCACCGACGAGCGCGCCGACGCGGTGATCGAAGCGATCCAGTCGTCGGCAGGCACCGGCAAGATCGGTGACGGCAAGATCTTCGTCACCGCCGTCGAACAGGTCATCCGCATCCGCACCGGCGAAATCGGTGCCGACGCGCTGTAACCCCCTTCCGGAGACTCCCCCATGAAGATGCGCCTTCTCACCGGGTGGCAAGCCCGGTTCCACCTGGTGTGCCTGTTGATGCTGCTCAGCGCGCTGGCCGCCGGTGCCTGGCCGGGCAGTGCCCACGCCCAGGCCCAGGTCTCGCCGCTGCCGAGCGAAAGCGTGGCCGTTGAACCGCTGCAGGCCCCGGCCGCAGCCGCACCGGCGGCCGTTGAAGCAGCTGCGCCTGCGTTCGACCACGGCGACGTGGCCTGGATGCTCACCTCCACCCTGCTGGTGCTGCTGATGGTGGTGCCGGGCCTGGCGCTGTTCTACGGCGGCCTGGTGCGCTCGAAGAACGTGCTGTCGGTGCTCAGCCAGATCCTGGTGGTGTTCTCGCTGGTGCTGCTGCTGTGGGTGGCCTACGGCTACAGCGCGGTGTTCAGTGCCGGCAATCCGTTCTTCGGCTCGTTCACCGAATTCGCCTTCCTCAAGGGCTTCACCCCCGAGTCGGTGGGCAACACGCCGATCAAGGGCCTGCCGGACTATCTGTTCGTCGCCTTCCAGTCGACCTTCGCCGGCATCACCACCGCGCTGATCGTCGGTGCCTTCGCCGAACGCATCAAGTTCCGCGCGGTGCTGCTGTTCTCGGCGCTGTGGTTCACCCTCAGCTACATCCCGATGGCGCACATCGTCTGGGGCGGCGGCTACCTGGGTGAGCTGGGCGCGATCGATTTCGCCGGTGGCACCGTGGTCCACATCAACGCCGGCGTCGCCGGCCTGGTCGCCGCATGGTTCGTCGGCAAGCGCCTGGGTTACGGCCAGACCGCACTGAAGCCGCACAACGTGCCGTTCACCTACATCGGCGCGATGCTGCTGTGGGTGGGCTGGTTCGGCTTCAATGCCGGTTCGGCGGCCGCGGCCGATACCGTGGCCTCGCTGGCCTTCCTCAACACCGTGCTGGCCACTGCCGCAGCGGTGCTCGGCTGGACGCTGGTGGAAGCGATCAGCAAGGGCAAGCCGTCGGCACTGGGCGCGGCCTCGGGCGCGGTGGCCGGCCTGGTCGGCATTACGCCGGCATGTGGCACGGTCGGCCCGCTCGGCGCGATCGTGATCGGTTTCGTGGCCGGCGTGGTCTGCGTGTGGGGCGTCACCGGCCTCAAGCGCCTGCTGAAGGTGGACGACACCGCCGACGTGTTCGGTGTGCACGGTGTTGGCGGCATCGTCGGCGCGATTCTCACCGGCGTGTTCAGTGCGCAGTCGCTGGGCGGCACCAAGGCCGATCTGGATATCGGGCACCAGGTCTGGGTGCAGGTGGTCAGTGTTGGCCTGACTGTGCTGTGGTCGGCGGTGGTGACCGCAGTCATCCTGTTGCTGGTAAAGGTAGTGGTCGGCCTGCGCGTGACCGAAGAGGCCGAACGTACCGGGCTGGATGTCACCTCGCACGGCGAATCGGCCTACGAGGCCTGAGGTGGCGGCGGGCGGCCCTGCGGGGCCGCCCCTGCTTGCTGGATATTGCTGCAGAAGCCTTGATGCCTTGATGGGTGCCAAGCTTGCTTGGCACAGGGCCTGGGACTGCTCTGGTGGGTGCCGACCGTTGGTCGGCACAGCCGATAACCCATCCACGCATGGCGTGGATCTACAGAATCTTCCTTGTGGCATGCACCTTTGCGCCCGATCGCGCACAATCAGGCCATGCACCCGATCCGCACGTCCCTGATGCTCTCGGCCTGCCTGCTGCTGGCGGCCTGCGCGTCCACGCCGCCGGAAGCCCGCAACCCGCTCGCCACCTGGGTGCCATCGCCCAACCAGAACGCGCGCACGCCGGTCATCATCGTCCTGCACCACACCGAGCAGACCTCGGTGCAGCAGAGCCTGCACACACTGCGCACTGCCAACAGCGGTGGTCGGGTCAGCGCGCACTACCTGATCGGTGCCGATGGCCATCGTTACCAGCTGGTCAGCGATGAGCGCCGCGCCTGGCATGCCGGCGCCGGGCGCTGGGGCACCATCACCGACCTCAACTCGGCCTCGATCGGCATCGAGCTGGACAACGATGGACGCAGCCCGTTCGCTCCGGCACAGATCGCATCGCTGATCGTGCTGCTGGGTGATCTCAGCGAGCGGTTGAACATCCCGCCGCGCCAGGTGATCGGCCATGCCGACCTGGCGCCAACACGCAAGCAGGACCCGAGCCGGTTCTTCCCATGGCAGCAGTTGGCCGAGGCCGGGTTTGGCGTGTGGCCGCGCGCCGCCGACGGAGCCGCGCCGGAAGGCTTCGATGCGTGGGCAGCGCTGGCCCGCTTCGGCTATCCGCTGGACAACCGCGACGCCACCGTGGCCGCGTTCCATCGCCGCTTCCGTGGCCGCGACGATCTGCCGACCGTGCTCGACGCCGAGGACGCCCGCATCCTGCATTCACTGTTGCTGCAGACCCCGTGAGCCGGCGCATGAACGCTTGACCAGGCGCTGGGTTGCCGCCCAGCGGTCGGCGCTCCACCATGGCGGCATGATCGATTCCGCCACCTTCTTCAAGCGCAAGCACTGGACCCTGTTGGCAGCGGCCGTGCTCGCCGGCTGCTCCACCACCGCTCCCCGCACCGGATCCGAAGTGCCGACGGCAGCCACACCGCCGGCGGCGACCTACGCCAAGGTCGCATGGAACGCACTGCCGCCGGTCTCCGACAGCGACCTGCAGGCCGGCTTCGTAGCCTGGCGCAGCAGCTGCACCCGGCTCAACAACGATGCGATCTGGGCCCGGCCATGCGCCACCGCCTTGACCGTGTCCGACAAGGACCCGGCTGCGATCCGCCAGTTCCTGCAGCGCGACCTCGAGGTCTACGCACTGCGCGCCGGCGGTCACCAGGCCGATGGGCTGATCACCGGCTACTACGAGCCGATCTACCCCGGCAGTCTTACCCGCACGGACAAGGCCACGGTGCCGGTGTACGGCACGCCGGATGACCTGGTCGTGGTACAGCTGGACAGCGTGTACCCGGAACTGAAGGGCAAGCGCCTGCGTGGACGCGTCGAGGGCAAGGTGCTCAAGCCCTATGACGACGCGGGCACCATCGCGGCCAAGGGCGCCAAGGCACCGGTGCTGGCCTGGCTGACCGACCCGATGGACCTGCAGCTGCTGCAGATCCAGGGCTCGGGCCGGGTGCGCCTGGGCGACGGCACGCAGGTGCGGCTGGCCTATGCCGAGCAGAACGGACACCCCTACCGCGCCATCGGCCGTTGGCTGGTCGACCAGGGCCAGCTGAAGAAGGAAGACGTCACCATGGACGCGATCCGCGCCTGGGCCCGGGCCAATCCTGCGCGGGTGCCGGAACTGCTGCGCAGCAACCCCAGCTACGTGTTCTTCGTGCGCAACCCGGACAGCGCGGAGGGCCCGCGCGGCTCGCTGAACGTGCCGCTCACCGCCGGCTACAGCGTGGCCGTGGACCGCACCGTGGTGCCGCTGGGCAGCCTGCTGTGGCTGTCCACCACGCGCCCGGACGGCAGCCCGGTGGTGCGCCCAGTGGCCGCGCAGGATACCGGCGGCGCCATTGCCGGCGAAGTGCGCGCGGACCTGTACTGGGGCAGCGGCGATGCCGCCGGCAAGCTGGCCGGTGACATGAAGCAGAAGGGCAACCTCTGGATGCTGTGGCCGAAGGGCGTGGCGTTGCCGCAGTAGGTTGGCCCCCGGATACCTGATAATGGCGCCATTCCGAACTTTCCGGCCGCGCCTGCGGCCAGGACCCCTGCAATGACCTACGCAAAGCACAACGCAAGATCCGGCGCGAAATCGGCCGCAAAGAAGTACTACAAGCACTGGGCCGAATCGGGCCTGGGCAAGGGCAACGTGCTGATGGAAGCGCGTGGCGAGAAGATCGTGCGCCAGGTGGAAATCTACGGCACCAAGATGGTCTGGGCCGATGAGCATGCCCACAGCGACGACCGCTTCCTGCTGGCCGACCAGCCGGTGTCGTTCCTGGATTTCGACGAAGACGACGAAATCTCCGCGCGCGAATTCGAAAGCGCCTGGAAGAAGGCCAGGGAAGCCACCGGCTACCCGGTGTAACGCTGCCCGGCCGGGGTAAGAGCCCTTTCCTGACGGAAAGCGATCCGACCCCGAACCCACGTTTTGCACTACATTGGTGCAATGTCCGACCCCGCACCCCCGCCGTCCCTCGATGCCCTGGGCACGCCGCTGGCCTGGGCCGGGGCCGATGGCTGCATTGCCGGCTGCAATCCGGCCTTTGCCCGCTGGCTGGGTGTCAGTGTCCGGCGCCTGCTGGGCCGGCCGCTGGCCGCACTGGAAGTGCAGGGCGAGGCGCTGGCGCATTTCCTGGCCCGCGATGAGCGTGACAGCCTGCGCCTGAACCGGCTGGCGCTGGCGGTGCCCGGCGAGGCGCCGCGCTTCGCCGAGGGCTGGATGAGCCGCCGCGACGACGGTGGCTGGCTGCTGGAGGCGCACCCGGTCGATGAATTCCCCGGGCTCGACCCGACCCAGGCGCTGCCCAGCGCCCTCAGCGCGGCGCTGAAGGGGCTGGCCCACGAACTGCGCAATCCGCTGGCCGGGCTGAAGGGCGCGGCGCAGCTGCTGGCCCGGCGTGCCGCCCAGCGCGACGCCAGCGAACGCGAGCTGATCGAGCTGATCGGTTCGGAAATCGAGCGCCTCAACGGCCTGCTCGACCAGCTGCTGTCGCCGGCCCCGGCCGCGCCGCACGCCGAACTGAACATCCATGCCGCGCTGGAGCGCGTGCTGCGCCTGGCCGAGAACGAGGCGGGCTGGGCGGTACGCCTGCAGCGCGACTACGACCCCAGCATTCCCGAATTCCATGGCGATGCCGACCGCCTCACCCAGGCGGTGTGGAACCTGGTGCGCAATGCGATCCAGGCCGGCGCCGGCAGCATCACCCTGCGTACCCGCGTGGAGCATGGCGTGCGCATCGCCGAACAGCTGCACACGCTGGCCCTGCGCCTGGAGATTGCCGACGACGGCCGCGGCGTGCCCGAAGAACTGGCCGAACACCTGTTCCTGCCATTGGTGAGTGGCCGTGCCGAAGGCACCGGCCTGGGCCTGGCGCTGGCCCAGCAGGTGGCGCGCGAACATCGCGGCACGCTGACCTATCGTTCGCGCCCGGGCCATACCGTGTTCACTCTGCTGCTGCCGATCGGCAACGGCGCGGCACCGGCCGAGGAGACCCCGCGCGATGTCTGAATCTTCCATCGCCGCGCAGCGCATCTGGGTGGTCGACGACGACCGCGCGGTGCGCTTCGTGCTGTGCACCGCGCTGCGCGAGGCGGGCTATCAGGTCGTTGATTTCGACAGTGCTGCGCCCGCGCTGAAGGCTCTGAATGAAGGTCCGCCACCGGCGTTGCTTTTCACCGATGTGCGCATGCCTGGCGATGACGGCCTGGTGCTGCTGGACAAGCTCAAGGCCGCGCTGCCGCAGCTGCCGGTGGTGGTGATGTCGGCCTATACCGATGTGGCCAGCACCGCCGGTGCGTTCCGTGGGGGCGCGCATGAATTCCTGTCCAAACCGTTCGATCTGGACGATGCGGTGGCGCTGGCGCAGCGCGTGCTGCCAGCAGTGGCACCGGCACTGGCCGCGCCCACGCCCGCTGCGGAAGCGCACAGCGACCAGCCGCCGCAGCTGGTTGGCGATACGCCGCCGATGCGCGCGCTGTTCCGCGCCATCGGTCGCCTGGCACAGGCGCCGCTGGCGGTGCTGATCACCGGCGAGACCGGCACCGGCAAGGAGCTGGTGGCCAATGCGCTGCATCGCGAATCACCGCGTGCGCATGGGCCGTTCGTCGCACTCAATACTGCGGCGATTCCCGCTGAACTGCTGGAAAGCGAGCTGTTCGGCCACGAAGCCGGCGCCTTCACCGGTGCACAGCGCCGCCATATCGGCCGCTTCGAGCAGGCCAACGGCGGCACACTGTTCCTTGATGAGATCGGCGACATGCCGTTGCCGCTGCAGACCCGCCTGCTGCGCGTGCTCGCGCAGGGCGAGTTCTTCCGCGTCGGTGGCCGCGAGCTGATCCGCGTTGATGTGCGCGTGGTCGCGGCGACCCACCAGGACCTGGAAGGGCTGGTCGCGCAGGGAAAATTCCGCGCCGACCTGCTGCACCGCCTGGACGTGGTGCGCCTGCAGCTGCCACCGCTGCGCGAACGCCGCGAGGACATCGCGCAGCTGGCCAGCACCTTCCTGGCCGCGGCCGCGCGCAAGCTGGACACGCCACCGAAGCAGCTCACCGCCGCCGCTCTGCAGGCGCTGCGCGAGCACGACTGGCCGGGCAACGTGCGCGAGCTGGAGAACGTGTGCTGGCGGATGTCCGCGCTGGCCGCTGCCGACACCATCGGCGTGGCCGATGTCGATACCGCACTCAACCGCAAGCGCGGCCGCCGCAGCCACGCGCACGCGGCCGACCCCGGGCAGTGGGAAGCGCTGCTGGCCGAATGGGCACGCCGGCAGCTGGCCGAAGGCGCCGAAGGGCTGCACGCGCAGGTGCGCGAACGGGTCGACCATGCGCTGCTGGAGGCCGCACTGCAGATTACCCACGGCCGCCGCGCCGAAGCCGCTGCCCGCCTCGGCCTGGGTCGCAACACGCTCACCCGCAAGCTGGGCGCCGGGCGCCGTCGCGGGGGCCATTGAACGGTCCCTGCACACCATCCTCGCGCCCGCTTGCCGAACCGTTGATCGTTCATGGACGATGCAACCACTAGTGTCACCTGCAAGGAGTCTTCGATGCGTCTGTCCTTTGCCATCCTGCCGTTGTCCGCCGCCGTGCTGCTGTCTGCCTGTGGCAGCGCACCGAAGAAGACCGAACCCACCCCACCGCCGCCCACCGTGGTCAGCGCGGCCAAGCAGGCCGAGGCCAATCTGTCGCCGGCGTCGGCCAGCATTGTCAGCGGCCGCCTGGCGCTGATGGCCGAACCCGGTGGCCTGCACATCACCGGCCTGATTGGTGGCCTGCAGCCGATGCAGCAGGCGGGCTTCCACATCCATGAGCGCGGTGACTGCAGCGCGGTGGACGCCAGCAGCGCCGGCAACCACTTCAACCCCGGTGGCGCCGCGCATGGCCGCGCCGGTACCGGCAAGCATCACCTGGGCGACATGGACAACCTGCGTGCCGATGCCCAGGGCCGCGCCAACGTCGATATCCACCTCAAGGGGGTTACCCTTGGCGGAGGCGCCGCCACCGATATCGCCGGACGTGCACTGGTCGTGCATGCCAACGCCGACGACTATCGCAGCCAGCCCGCCGGCAATGCCGGCGTCCGCATTGCCTGTGGCGTGATCCGGGTTGTCCGCTGATCACTGCAGGCTTCATCCAGGGAGAGAATCCATGCGTCTGATCCACACTTCGCTGTTTGCCGCCATCACCGCGCTGGGCCTGGCGGCCTGCGGCCAGCAGCCCGCCGCTCCGCAGGCGGAAACCACCCCGGCCGCCCCGGCCGCAGAGGCCCCCACCGAACCGGCGGCCGCACCGGCACCGGCTGCAGCGCCGGCCGCCGATGCTTCGGCCACTGCCGAGCTGGCACCGACCCAGGGCAACGAAGCCAAGGGCAGCGTCACCTTCAAGGTGGTTGACGGCAAGGTCCACGTGACCGGCCAGATCAGCGGCCTGAAGCCGGGCAGCGAGCACGGCTTCCACATCCACGAGAAGGGCGACTGCAGCGCGCCGGACGGCATGAGCGCCGGCGGCCACTTCAACCCGGGCAAGCAGGATCACGGCAACGTCGCCACCGATCCGCACCACGGCGGCGACATGCCCAACATCAAGGCCGACGACAAGGGCGTGGCCACCATCGATGGCCCGGTGTCGAGCAACGTCAACATCGGCAAGGGCGATGACTTCGACATCATCGGTCGCGGCCTGATCGTCCACGCCGATGCGGACGACTACAAGACCCAGCCGACCGGCAACGCCGGCGCGCGCCTGGCCTGCGCGGTGATCCAGAAGGCTCCGTAAGAAACAGGAAGCGCCGGCGCAGGCCGGCGTTCTTCTTTGTCGGTAATGCCGGCCGCTGGCCGGCATTACCCGCTTTCAGCGCGCCAGCAGCTCGCGCGCGTCCTGCCCGGCCTCGCAGTGCACGAACAGCACCGGCACGCCGTGCGCTTCCAGCACTGCAGCCATCTGCCGCTGGCGCATCAGGAACTGCTCGTAGATGCCCTTCAGGCGGTCGCAGTCGTTCTTGCCGTGGTTGTAGTGCGCACACCAGCCGGCCGGATCGAACAAGGCCATGCGTGCCTCGCCATGGGTGTAGCGCAGCAGCGGTTCGGGCGCGGCATTGAGCCACTCGTCCTGGCCGGGGGCCATGATCGCGGTCTCGATCAGCGGCCACAGCGCGGCCAGGCCTTGGTTGTCGTACTGCATCGACATCATCGCGGCCAGATCGTTCACGGTGAAATAGCGCGCGTGCTCGATGCGGGCACCGAAGGTGTTCTGTGCCATCAGCGCGGTGTCGGCGTGGGCCATGCCGTTGGCCAGCAGCGTGTCCTCCAGTGCATCGGCCACCGCCTGGGTGGTGGCCACGTTGCTGCCGGTCAGCAGGAACGGCACCACGCGCAGGCCGCCGCCCACCAGGCTGGCATCGGCCTGGAACGGCAGCGGTACATCGCCCTTGGCGTCGGCACCAAAGGCCAGCAGGCGCGGGCCCTGGCTGCGGCCCGGCGCGCGCATCTGCAGTTCTTCCAGGCGGCGATGGATCGGCCAGCCCGGGCGCAGTACTTCGGCCGGGTCGAAATGCGCGGCGGCGAACACCAGATCCAGCTCGGCCACCTGCGGCACCAGCTTGGACAGGTCACGGCCGACGCGTTCGGCCAGTTCACCGGCCTGTTCGGCGCTGAGTACCGCCTGGCGGGGGATTTCGCCGCCGGCCAGCTCCAGGGCCAGCACGCCAAGGGCATTCATCGCGGGGTCGGGTTTGCTCATGGTTCCACGGTTGGCCCATCACAGGGCGGCAGCTACACTTGGCTCCATTATGCCTGCTCCGTCGTGCAGGCCATGTTGCAGACACCCTCATCCATGCCAGGTATCTCCATGCCCAACGCTCGTCCCGTCGCCATCCTCGGTGGCGTCCGCATTCCGTTCTGCCGCCAGAACACCGCGTATTCGGATGTCGGCAACCTCGGCATGTCGGTCCGTACGCTGGGCGCGCTGGTCGAACGGTTCGGCCTGCATGGCCAGCAGCTCGGTGAAGTGGCGATGGGTGCGGTGATCAAGCACTCCAGCGACTGGAACCTGGGCCGCGAGGCCACGCTGTCTTCGGGCCTGTCGCCTTTGACCCCGGGCATCACCCTGCAGCGCGCCTGCGGTACCTCGCTGGACAGCATCATCACCGTGGCCAACAAGATCGCGCTGGGCCAGATCGAATCGGGCATCGGTGGTGGTTCGGATACCACCTCCGACGTGCCGATCGTGTACGGCAAGAAGCTGCGCGCGCGCCTGCTCGCGGCCAACCGCGCCAAGAGCACCGGCGACAAGATCCGCGCACTCACCTCCGGCTTCAAGTTCTCCGAGCTCAAGCCCGAGTTCCCCGGCGTGGCCGAACCGCGCACCGGCAAGAGCATGGGCGACCACTGCGAGGACATGGCCAAGGAATGGAACATCTCGCGCGATTCGCAGGACGAGTGGGCCGTCTCTTCGCACAAGAAGCTGGCCGCCGCCTATGAGCGTGGCTTCTTCAACGACCTGATCGCGCCGTTCCGCGGCGTCGAGCGTGACAACATCCTGCGCCCGGATACCTCGCTGGAAAAGCTGGCCACGCTGAAGCCGGCGTTCGACAAGGTCTCCGGCCGCGGCACGCTGACCGCTGCCAATTCCACCCCGCTCACCGACGGTGCCGCGGCGGTGCTGCTGGCCAGCGAGGAATGGGCGCGCGCGCACGGCCACGAACCGCAGGCCTACCTGCGCGACGCGCACGTGTCGGCGGTGGACTTCGTTCATGGCGAAGGCCTGCTGATGGCGCCGACCGTGGCCGTACCGGAGATGCTCAAGCGCAATGGCCTGACCCTGCAGGACTTCGACATCTACGAGATCCACGAAGCCTTCGCCGCGCAGGTGCTGTGCACCCTGCGTGCGTGGGAGAGCGAGGATTACTGCCGCAACCGCCTGGGCCTGGACGCACCGCTGGGCCGCATCGACCCGGACAAGATCAACCTGCTGGGCTCGTCGCTGGCCACCGGCCACCCGTTCGCCGCCACCGGCGCACGCGTGATCGCCACGGCGGCCAAGCAGCTGGCCGAACGCGGCGGTGGTCGCGCGCTGGTGTCGATCTGCACCGCCGGCGGCATGGGCGTGGTGGCGATCGTAGAACGCTGATCGCATCCATCGAACAAGAAAAAACGCCGCCCATCGGGCGGCGTTTTTTTTCTCCGATGGGTGCCGACCGTTGGTCGGCACACCCCAGCCATGCTTACGGCAACCGCGGGTTGCCGAATTCATCGCGCTCTTCGTTGGCGTCATACACCGGCGGCTGCGCGGCAAGCGGTTGCTCTTCCACCGTCGCACGTGCCGGCGCTTCGGTGCCGCGCACCAGTTCCACACTGTCCTCGCCACGCTGCAGGCGCAGCGCATTGGCCAGGCACTGCGCGGCCAGCGCATGCTCGCCACGCTGTGCGAACAGCTCGCCCAGCGCTTCCCATGCCGGTGCACCGGCGCCGGCGGCGATCGCCTCGTGCAGGAACGCATCGGCGGCCTCCCATTGCTGCTGGGCCAGCGCCACCCGGCCCTGGGCCAGGCGCAGCGCCGCCGAGCCGTCGTGCACGTTGCGCCAGCGCGCCAGATTGGCCTGGCGGGTGGCCAGGCGCTCGGCCGGCAGGCGTCCGTACAACGCCACCAGTTCGTCGTCCCAGCGCTGATCCAGCGCGTGTTCCAGCGCCAGCAGCGCCGGCTCATCCCAGTTCAGGGCCACCGCGCGGCTGGCATAGGCGCCCACCACGTCCACCGTCGGCCGCAGTGCCTTCGGTGTGGCCTCCCACTGTGCGGCCAGCGCGTTGACGTCGGCCGCTTCCAGCAGGGCCTGTGCAGCCAGGCGCGCTTCCAGCTCGCCGTTGGCGTCGGCCGGCAGCACCTTGCTCTGGCGCAGTGCGCCCAGTTGCCCATAGGCCTCGTGGGCACGGCCGGCACGGGCCAGCGCTTCGGTGCGCAGCCACAGCCCACGCGGCGGCAGCGGCTGGATGGCCGCCACGTCCAGGGCGTTGATCGCATCCACCGGCAGATCGCGCGCCAGCAGCTGTTCGGCACGCAGCAGCGCCTGCAGCGTGGCATCGCTTTCGCCCAGGCGCTGCAGCAATGCGTCGCCCGCGGCACCGTCGGCACGCGCCTGCGCACTGCGCACCGCATTGGCCAATGCCACTGCACTCACTTCCGGGTCCTTGGCGGCACCGTCCAGCAGCTTTTCCGCACGCTGCCACTGGCCATGCTCATAGGCCTGCAGGCCATCGATCAGGCGCACCCGGCCCTGCTTGCGGCGGTAGCGGCCCCAGGCGCGGAACGGCGCCGCGATCAGGCTCCACAGCAGCCACAGCACCAGCACGCCGATCACGCTCAGAAGCGCCACCTTGGGCAGGTTGCTGTGGTAGTCATAGCCGCCATAGCGCAGGGTCACTTCGCCGTAGCGGTTCAGATCATCGGTGCCGAGCCATTGCGCGGCCACCACGCCGATGGCCACGGCCAGCAACAGCACGACCAGGGATTGCAGGGGTTTCATGCGGGATTACCTCCGGTCGGTCTGGGTGCGCAGTTGCTGCAGGGTGCTGCCAAGAACGGTGTTGCTGGCCTGCAACGGCAGCTCGCGCAAGGCCTTCAGTTCAGCACGTTGCGCGCGCAGGGCCGGTGAATCCGGCCAGCGCCGCTGTGCCCAGTGCTCCACGCGCTGCAATGCGGTATCGCGGCCAGCGCGGTCGCCGCGCTCGATCGCCGCACGCGCCAGGGTCAGTTCCAGCTGCAGCGCATCATCGGCATTGCGTCGCTCGGCCGCCGTCAACGGGCCGTTCTGGCGGCTCGGGGTGATGTCCACGAACGGCGCCAGCGTGGCCTGCCACCACAGCTTGCCTGCGCGCGGCGCGGCATCGCCGCTGATCTGTGAAGGCAGGCCCTGCAACGCCTTGGCCAACGCATCCAGGCGCTGCAGCGACTGCACCCGCGGGCCGGCACCGAGTGCATCCAGCGCGTCGCGCTCCTGCACCAGTGCCTGGCGCAGGTTCAGGCCCTCGCTGTCGGGCAGATCGGCCAGCACGGTGGCGGCCTGCGCGTACAGGCGGCGCGCGCCCTCCACATCGTCGGCGTAGTTCAGGCGCTGCGCGGCCTGGGTCAGCAGCAGCTCGGCCTCATCGCGCTGCACCGCTTGCCGGCCCTGGTTGGCACTGTCGGCCAGCTTGGCCAGGTTTTCTTCCAGCAACGCGCTGCGCTGCGACAGCCCCAGCATCTCGTCGCGCAGCACCCGGTTGGTGGCCGCCGCATCCTGCAGGCGCTGGCTGGTGGCGCGCTGGTCGCGGCGCAGCGCATCCAGCGTGGCCTCCAGGCCCTGCAGCTGCACGGCGGTGGTCTGTGCCTGCGCGTGCTGGGCGTCCTTTTGCGTCTGCCAGAGGTACCAGCCGGCATAGCCGCCCGCGCCAAGCACAACCACGCCGGCCAGCGGCAGCAGCCAGCGCAGGGGTCGACGGGGTGGGGCAACGGGCGGTGTGTCGTTCATCGGGCTTCCTTGTCGGCTGTGTTGCCAGTCGGTTCCGGCAGGCCGCGTTATGCACAGCATCACCGCTGCCGACGACAGCGGCAAGCGTGACGCCCGTCCCTGTTCAGGTCGCTGCCGGGCCGGTGAGCGTGGCGTGTGCAGCCGCCACCAACTGTTCAGCGGTGGGCCCGGCGCTGCGCACGACATGTTGCAGGCCAAGGCCGCGCGCCTGCTCGCCCAGCCGATCGCTGGCCACCACCACGCGGGCGTGGGCCTGCAGGCGCTGGCGCAACGCCGGCGAAAGCTGCTGCCAGACGTGATCCAGCGCGTCACCACTGCTTACCGCCAGCACCCACGGTGCGGCTGAATGCGTCAATCGCGTCCGCGCGCGCGGCGACAGGCGCAGCAGGCGCCGCTGGTAGACATCGGCACGCTCGATGGTGGCACCGGCGGCCTGCAAGCGGGCGGCAATCAGGCCACGTCCGCCGGGCGCGGTGACCAGGCCGATGCGCAGGCCCTGCACCTCGGCCAGCACCGGCAGCGCTAGCAAGCCTTCGCTGTCCATCCGCTGCGGTGCATGCACCTCGGCCACGCCCTGCGCCTGCAGCGCGCGCGCCGTGCCCTCGCCCACGGTCAGCCACGGGCTGCGCTGGGCATCGGCCAGGGGCAGCAGCGAGGCGGCGGCGGCTACCGCGGCCGGACTGGTGAACACCACCCGATCGCAGTTCAGCGCGCGTTGCAGCTGGCGCAGCACGGGCGTGCCATGCAGGCGCTGCAGCCGCCAGGGCGACAGCGCCAGCAGCTGCCCGCCCAGCCCAGCAACAGCGCGGCGCAGCGCCGCATGCTGCCCTTGCGGGCGCAGTGAAATGAAGGTCCAGCCCGCATCGGAACCGGCGGCGCCAGTGGGTATCGTATGGTCGGCCATTGCCTGCATTATGCGGGCCCTTCGTTGTCGTGGTCGCTGCTCCGATGTCCGTTGATGCCCTGACTTCCTCGTTGGCTTCCCTGCAGGACGTGCTGGACTGCATGCCGGCGGTGCGTGCCATGCAGATCCGCCTGGACGGCTACGCCGATGGCGTGCTGCGCATCACCGCGCCGCTGGCCGCCAACGTCAACGACAAGGGCAACGCCTTCGGCGGCAGCCTGGCCTCGGTGCTCACCCTGTCCGGCTGGGCCCTGGTCAGCCTGCGCCTGCGCCTGGCCGGCCATGACGCCGAGGTCTACGTGGCCGACAGCAACCTGCGCTACCTGGCGCCGGTGTACGAAGACCTGCATGCGCATGCCGAAGCGGCCGAAGCCACTGGCTGGGACGCCTTCCTGAACACCTTCCGCCAGCGCCGCAAGGCCCGCATCAGCATCATCGCCACCCAGCCCGGTGCCGACGGACGGGCCGCTGCCGAGTTCAGCGGTCGCTTCGTTGCCTTCGCCAAAGGTTAGGATGGCAGGCTGACGCCCTGCGGAAACCACCGATGCGCCGCCTCATCCAGTTCCTGTTGTGTTCCCTGCTGCTGGCCAGCGCCGTGGCCTCGGCCGATGACCTCAGCCGCAAGCAGCGCAAGCTGCTGGAAGAGACCCAGATCGCCTATGGCGCGACCATCCGCTGGGGCAGCATGGACGATGCCATCGGCTACCTGGACCCGAAGCTGCGCAAGGAGCGGCCGCCGACCGAGTTCGAGCTCAACCGCTATGCGCAGCTGCGCGTGTCGTCCTACCGCGAGCGCAGCAGTGCCTCGCTGGATGGCGGCGTGGTCGAGCGCCGGGTCGAAATCGGGGTGATCAACCAGAACACCCAGGCCGAGCGCACCGTGGTGGTGGTCGAGCGCTGGCGCTGGGACCCGGAAGCCAAGCGCTGGTGGCAGACCGCCGGCCTGCCGGACCTGTGGAAGGGGCAGTGACGGGCGGCGTCCGGCTTGTGCGACAATCGGCGCCCGCTTAATCGACCCGTGACCTGAGTGAATTACGAAGAGTTGCTGGCCTTTGCAGGCCGAAACCCGATGCTGTCCGCGGCCCTGGTCGGCCTGACCGTGGCCATCATCGTCACCGAAATCCGCCGCCTGTTCCGGGGCTTCAAGGGCATCAAGCCCGCCGAACTGACCCAGCTGATGAACGCGGGCGGCACGGTGGTGGTCGACCTGTCGGCCAGCGGTGACTTCGAAAAGGGCCACATTGCCGGCAGCCGCAACGCCCAGGCCAGTGCCTTCGGCCCGGACAACAAGCTGGTGGCCAACGCCAAACAGTCGCCGGTGGTGCTGGTGTGCCGCAGCGGCAACGCCTCGGAAACCGCCGCCAAGGCGCTGAAGAAGGCCGGCTTCGAGAAGGTCTATGTACTCGACGGCGGCATCCCCGCCTGGCAGCAGGCCGAGCTGCCGCTGGTCAAGGGCCGCAACTGATCGTCGCAGGTGGCGGATCTGGCCTTGTATGGGCCTGATGCCGCCCCCATCGCAGTAGTTCGACCCTCGTTTTCATTGCATTCATTGGAGTTACTGGAAATGTCCGAAGAGATCACCAACGGCGCCGCTGCGCCGGTCGATGCCGCCACCGGCCCCGCTTTCACCGTCGAGAAGATCTACGTCAAGGACGTCTCCTTCGAGTCGCCGAACGCACCGACCATCTTCAATGACCAGGTGCAGCCGGAGCTGCAGCTGAACCTGAACCAGCAGGTGCAGCGCCTGGGTGAGAACGCCTTCGAAGTCGTGCTGGCCGTGACCCTGACCTGCCAGGCCGGTGAGCGCACCGCCTACGTGGCCGAAGTGAAGCAGGCCGGCGTGTTCGGCCTGGTCGGCCTGGACCCGCAGTCGATCGACGTGCTGCTCGGCACCCAGTGCCCGAACATCCTGTTCCCGTACGTGCGCCAGCTGATCAGCGACCTGATCCAGGCCGGTGGCTTCCCGCCGTTCTTCCTGCAGCCGATCAACTTCGAAGGCCTGTACGCAGAAACCCTGCGCCAGCGCCAGGAGCAGGGCGACGCACCGTCGCTGGCTGACTCCGAGCCGGCCGGCAACGCCTGATCCCTGCTGCGACGTCACGGATGAGCACTACCGCTGACAAGATCGCCGTGCTGGGCGCCGGTTCCTGGGGAACCGCGCTGGCCAGCCTGCTCGCACGGCACGGTCACCCGACCGTGCTGTGGGGGCGCGATGCCGCCGTGGTCGAAGCCATCGACCAGCGCCACGAGAACCCGCGCTACCTGCCGGGCATCCCGCTGCCGGACAGCCTGCGTGCCACCACCGACCTGGCGTCGGCGGTGCAGGGCGCGGCCTGGATCCTGGTGGTGACCCCGTCGCACGCCTTCGGTGAAACCGTGCGCGCGCTGGCGCCGCTGCGTCCGGCCGGTGCCGGCGTGGCCTGGGCCACCAAGGGCTTCGAACCCGGCTCGGGCCGCTTCCTGCATGAGGTGGCGCGCGAGGTGCTGGGCGAGGACGTGCCGCTGGCCGTGGTCACCGGCCCGTCGTTCGCCAAGGAAGTGACCCAGGGCCTGCCGACCGCGATCACCGTGCACGGCGACGTGCCCGAGTTCGCGCAGACGGTGGCCGAGGCCATGCACGGCCCGGCGTTCCGCGCCTATACCGGCGACGACATGGTCGGCGCCGAGCTGGGCGGCGCGATGAAGAACGTGCTGGCCGTGGCCACCGGCGTGGCCGATGGCATGCAGCTGGGCCTCAACGCCCGTGCCGGCCTGATCACCCGAGGTCTGAACGAGATGCTGCGCCTGGCCGCTGCGATCGGTGCCAAGCCGGAAACGCTGATGGGCCTGGCCGGCCTGGGCGATCTGGTGCTGACCTGCACCGGTGACCTGTCGCGCAACCGCCGCCTGGGCCTGGCCCTGGGCCGTGGCCAGACGCTGCAGGATGCCGTGCGCGAAATCGGCCAGGTGGTCGAGTCGGTGCAGACCGCCGACGAAGTGATGCGACAGGCACGCCGGCATGGCATCGACCTGCCGATCTCCGACCGCGTGCGTGCCGTGCTGCACGGCGAGCAGACGCCGGAAGAAGGTCTGCGCGCATTGCTGGCGCGGGAACAGAAACCGGAATATCCGGACACGCTGTTCAAGTAAATCGAAAACCCCGGCCACATGCCGGGGTTTTTTTCGGTAGCGCCGGGCCATGCCCGGCGGAAACCATCAGCGCGCACGCGGTGGCGCATTGCCGTTGTCCATGTCCGAGAAAATCAACCACGGCCCATCACCCACGCGCTTCAGCGTGAGCGTGAACTTGCCGGTATCGCCCGCGTTGTTGCCGTAGCTGTAGGCACCGATGATGTAACCGGTGTTCTCTTCCACGGCGTAGGCCAGCGCACGCAACCGCAACGGGCTGCCGCCCTGGCCGGCATACGCCGCCTCGATGGCACTGCGCCCGCGCACCGGTGGCTGGTTGCTCTGCAGTACAAAACCATCCTCGGCAAACAGCGCAGCCAGTGCCTTGGCATCAGCCGCGCGCCAGGCCTGCTCGTAATCGCGCAGCACGCGTTCCAGCGGCGCGGGCAGGGCGGCATCAGGCAGCCGGGTGGCGGCCGGGCTTGCGGTTGCCAGCAGGGGGCCGCACAGGGCGAACAACAGCAGGCAGATACGCATGGGCTCGGTCCTTTGATGTGCCGGGCAAGGGAAGCGCGAGTATCCCCCAATCACGCCCGCGTGGCCTTTGCGCCGCCCCCATTGAAAGCGTGCGACGGCTTGGGCATGCTCGCTGACAACCGGGGGAGGGGACGCATGCACTTTTTCCAGCTGGACCAGTTCGCAGGTCATCTCAACGAAACCTTCAGTGCCGACATCGAAAACACCGGCGTACCGTTCGTGCTCGTCGAGGCAGCACCGCTGCCCGATCAGCGCTTGACCGGCCAGATGCGCGCGCCGTTCTCGCTGCTGTTCCGCAATGAATCGGCGGTGCTGTTCCCGCAGCGCACCTACACCATGCGCCATCACGGCCTGGGCGAGTTCGGTATTTTCCTGGTGCCGATCGCACGTGACCGCACCGGTTTCATCTACCAGGCGCTGTTCAACTGACGGCGGTGGCCAGCCAGCGCATCCGCAGGTGGCTGCCGGTATCGCCTTCGGTGTGGAACGCGAGGCGTTCGTAGAGCCGGCGCGCGGCCAGATTCTCCCAGGCCACATGCAGCACCACACTGTGCAGCTGCACACCGTGTGCCGCGCGCTGCACCCAGCGCACCAGGGCCGAGCCGATGCCACGGCCGCGTGCAGTCTGCAGCAGGGCGATGTCGATCAGGGTCGCCTCGTGCTCGTCGCAGTGCAGGTAGAGGCGCCCGATCGGTTCGCCGGCCTGCTCGACCAGCAGATAGTGCGCCGGCTGGTAATGCCGTGTGTAGTGCAGGTGCTGCAGTGCGAACTGGCTGTCCAGGAACGCCTGCCGCAACGCATCCGGCCACGGCACATTGGCCAGCTCGGCGGCACGTGATTCGGCATAGAGCTGCTGCAGAAAGGGCAGGTCGCTGTCCTCCGCTTCGCGCACGCTGAGGCCTGCAGGAAGACCGTCCCCCGCCACCGGCAGCCAGGCTGCGCGCAGCGGGGGAAAGGCCAGCGTTACGTTCGCAGTCACGGCCGTTGCGGGAAGACGCCGGACAGGCTGATGCAGAAGTTCAAGGTGAGATAGGGCTGGCGGTTCTCGTGCGGCAGGCCGCCTCCCGCAGCGCCCACCGTGGTCAGCGGGAAGGTGCTGGTGACCGTCGGCGTGGCGGCCAGGATCGGGCTCGACTCCGGTGTGATCAGTGCATTGCCGCTGGCCGGAATGCCACTGCGGTGCGCGGTATCGGGCTGGTTGTAGATGCGTGCGCCGTGGGTGTGGTTGGGCATCTCGTTGATCAGCAGCGTGACGCTGTCGCTGCCGAAGGTTTCGCCCATCACGCGCGGGCTCAGGCCGGGTCCCGTGCCCTGGCCACATGCGATGTTGTTGGTGTAGTTCGGCAGCTGGTAGTTGCTGGTGCCGTTGCCGCCGAAGGTGGTTCCCAGCAGCGAGAACAACGCGGTGTTCTGCTGGATCGGCATCAGTTGGCCCTGGCACATCGCCCAGTTGTAAGGGGCGTAGTTGAAACCGTAGATCTGGATTTCGCCGAGGAAGGGATCGCTCATGATGTGGGTCCTGGTAGGCGTTCGATGATCGTCAGCCTTGCGACGGGAAGACGCCGGCCCATGCAATGCAGTAGCGGGCGACCAGCGAGGGCATGGTGTTGTCGTGTGGCTGGCTGCCACCGACCGCGCTCACCGAGGCGGGCGCCAGGTTGCCACTGCCCAGGCCGGTGATGCTGTCGGTATAGAGTGTGTCGCCGCTGACCGCACCGAGCTGCAACGCCGGTCCGGGTGATGGCGAACTGGCCGCCGAATTCACCGCGTTGAACGCATGAGTGTGTGCGGGCAGCTGGGCGGTGGTCAGGGTGACCGATTCGCTGCCGGCCGCCTGGCCCACTATGTAGGTGCCCAGACCACCGCCAGTGCCCTGGTGCACCGGCACGCGTCCACACAGATTGGGCAGGCCGAAGGTGGAAACACCATCGCCGCCGTAGGTGGTGCCGATCAGGGTGAACAACACTTCGTACTCTGAGATGGGCAGCAGCCGGCCATCACAGTCGAACCACCCCACCGGCGCGAAGTTATAGGGAAACAGACGGACTTCGCCAACAAAGGGTTGAGACATGGCAGAAACTCCGGTCAGTTGCGCGAGGGGTAGATTCCGCTGAGTGCGATGCAGAAATTGATGACCAGGTATGGCTGCAGGTTTGCATGGGGCTGCGTCTGGCCGCTGTTATCGAGCACGTTCAGAGGTATCTGGGCGCCGCCGGATGCGCCGTAGACATTCTGCGTCCCGGTTTTTCCGAGCAGCACATTGCCCTGCGGAATGCGTGTTGTACCGTCGGCGGTGGTGCCGCCGAAAACGTGCGTGTGCTGGGGAATCTGCGTGGCCAGCAGGGTTACGTTCTCCACGCCCTGGCGTTCACCGGTGTTGGTGCCGCTGATGGATCCGCGGGGCGTACGGCTGCGCAGATCGGGCAGCTGGAAGTTGGTTGTGCCGTTGCCGCCGTAGGAAACACCCAGCAGCGAAAAGAGCGCCTGGTTCTGCGCGATGGGCAGCACCTGGCCATTGCAGAAAGCGAAAGACCTGGGCGCGAAGTTGAACGCCACGGGCATTATCTGCCCGAGAAAGGGTTCCGACATACGATATTCCCCCTGGGATAGGCGCCGGCACTCAGCCCCCGGCCGGCGACATAACTCTGGCGCATTATTCTGGGTGTTGACAAGTGCCGGTATCCATGAGCAAGAATATCGCGCTGCCAGCCCAAGGGATGCAGGGATTCAAGGGGGGCAGGACCGCCAGGCAGGGCCAGGGAGTCTGCAGGGTGGGGAGGTCAGGAACCGCGGCGCCCGTCCGGGGGCCACGGCGGTTTTCTCACTCGCGCCACACGGCGCAGCGCCCGTCGGGACGGCGGGCAAGCAGGGGGCACAACATGTGGCACGCAGAGTCGATGCATCGCGACGCGATGCGCCATGGGCTCGGCCGTCGTTTCTGGGGCCACCTGGGAGCCATCCTGCTGCTGGGCGCTACCCTCGCCCTGCCCGATATCGCACGCGCGGCGTGCGCAACCTTCACGCCGCCCAATGCCAGCGCCGGTTCACCGATGGCTGCCGGCAGTACGATCGTCATTGATGCCTCCAGCTGCCAGGGCGTTGCAGGCTTCGGCATCGGCAACGTGACCACGCCGGCCGGCAACGGTACGGCCACCGTCACCAGCCATGCCGCCTCGAAGATCTCCTATGCCCACAGCGGCAACGGATCGACCACCGACACCTTTGCCTTCGACGACGGTACCGGCTCGCACAATGTGCTGGTCACCGTGTACATCCAGGCCGCCGCATCGCCGATCACGATTTCGCCGGCCACCGTGCCCGGTGGAACGGTGGGCACGCCCTATGCCGGTGTCACGCTCAGTTCCAGTGGCGGCACCCTGCCTTACAGCTATGCCGTCACATCCGGTGCACTGCCGGCTGGATTGACGTTGAGCAGCGGTGGCGTGCTGTCCGGCACGCCCACCACGCAGGGCACCTTCGCGTTTTCGGTCACCGCCACCGACAGCACGGCGGGCACGCCGCTCACCGGCACGGCCAGCTACTCGGTCACCATCGCCGCACCGACCATCAGCGTGACCAACGCACCTGGCCCTGCAGTGATCGGTACGCCGTACTCGTTCACCTTGACCGGTGCCGGCGGCACGGCGCCCTATACCTACCTCCTGGATGGTGGCACCACCCTGCCCGCCGGGCTGGTACTGGCCAGCAACGGCACCATCAGCGGCACGCCGACGGCATTGGGCCTGAAGAACTTCACCGTGCGCATCACCGACAGCAGCACGCCGACGCCGTTCTTCGCGGCGGCCAACCTGTCGATCAACGTGCAGAACGTCATTCCGCCGGTGGCCGGCGCGGCCAGCGCCACCGTGGCCCATGGCAGCAGCAACAACCCGATCACGCTGAACATCACCGGCGGCACCGCCACCTCGGTCGCGGTCGGCACCCAGGCCACGCACGGCACGGCCACCGCCAGCGGCACCACCATCACCTACACACCCACTGCCAGCTATTCCGGTCCGGACAGCTTCACCTACACCGCCACCAATGCCGGCGGCACCTCGGCGCCGGCCACCGTCACCATCACCGTGTCGCCGGCCACCATCAGCTACGCACCGTCCAGCCCGGCAGCCGGCACGGTCGGGGTGGCCTACAGCCAGTCGCTGGCCGGCGCCAGCGGCGGCACCGCGCCGTACACCTATGTGATCACCAGCGGCAGCCTGCCGCCGGGCATCACCCTGGCCAGCAATGGCACGCTGTCCGGCACGGCCAGCGCCAACGGCACCTTCAACTTCACCGTGCGCGCCACCGACAGCAGCACCGGCACCGGGCCGTTCAGCGCCACCAGTGGCCCGCTGACGCTGACCATTGCCGCCGCAACGCTCACCTATGCACCGGCCAACCCGCCGGCGGCGACGGTCGGCGTGGCCTACAGCCAGTCGCTGGCCAGCGTCAGCGGCGGCGTCGCGCCGTACACCTACACGATTGCATCGGGCAGTCTGCCGGCGGGCATCACCCTGGCCAGCAACGGCACCCTGTCCGGCACGCCGAGCGCAGGTGGCAGCTTCAACTTCACGGTCAGCGTGACCGACAGCAGTGGTGGCAGCGGACCGGTCAGCGCCACCAGTGGCCCGCTGCTGCTGACGGTGAATGCACCGACGATCACGATCACCCCGCCCACGCTGCCAACGGTGAGTGCCGGCGTCGCCTACAACCAGAACCTGACCGCTGCCGGCGGTAGCGGCACCTACACCTATGCGGTTACCGCAGGTGCGTTGCCGCCGGGTGTGACCCTGTCCACTGCCGGCGTGATCAGCGGTACGCCGACGGCTGCGGGCAGCTTCCCGCTGACGATCACCGCCACCGACAGCAGTGGCGGCAGCGGCCCCTACACCGGCAGCCAGCCCTACACCCTCAACGTGACTGCGCCGTCGCTGACGTTGACGCCGCCGGCGGGCAGCCTCTCCGGCACGGCGGGTGCTCCGTTGAACGTGCCTTTCAGCGCGGGCAATGGCACCGCGCCGTATACGTTCGACATCAGTGCCGGAGCATTGCCCAACGGCGTGACCCTGTCGCCCACCGGTACGCTGTCCGGCTCGCCGACGGAGTCCGGTCTTTTCACCTTCTCGGTGCGCGTCACCGACAGCACCACTGGTACCGGCGCGCCCTTCAGGCGAACGCAGAACTACGTCCTGTCCATCACCGCGCCCACCATCACGGTGTCGCCGGCGGGTCTGCCGCAGCCGGCGGCGGGCGTTGCCTACAACCAGATCATCACCGCCAGCTCCGGCCAGCCGACTACCTTCACCTATGCCATCACGGCGGGGCAGGTGCCGGTCGGTCTCAGCCTCGACGCTGCAACGGGTGAACTGAGCGGCACACCGACCCAGGCCGGTCCGTTCAGCTTCACCGTGACTGCCACCGATGGCGGTGGCTTCACCGGCAACCGCAGCTATGGAGGCACGGTCAGCGCGCCGGTGCTGTCGCTGTCGCCGAGTTCGTTGGCAGGCACCGCCGCCGGTACGGCCTACAGCGCGACCTTCGTTGCCAGTGGTGGCAACCCGGGCTACAGCTACCAGCTCACCGGCACCCTGCCCAACGGCTTGTCGTTCTCGTCGTCGACCGGCGTGCTCAGCGGCACGCCCACGCAGGCCGGCACCTTCAGCTTCAGTGTGAGAGCGACCGACAGCACCACCGGCACCGGCGCACCGTTCTTCATCGTCAACAACTACACACTGGCGGTGTCGGCACCGACCGTTGTGGTCGATCCGACCACGCTGCCGGCGGCGACCGGTGGCGTGGCCTACTCGCAGACGATCACGGCCAGCGGCGGCAACGGCACCTATAGCTTCAGCCTGGTCAGCGGCGCGCTGCCGGCCGGTATGACACTGAGCAGCGCGGGCGCGCTGTCGGGCACGCCGACCGTGGCCGGCACCTTCAACATCACCGTGCAGGCCACCGACGGCAACGGCTTCACCGGCAGCCGGGCCTATTCCCTGGTGGTCAACGCACCGACCATCACGCTGGCGCCGGCCACGCTGCCGGGCGGGTTCGGCGGTGTGGCCTACAGCCAGGCACTTGCCGCCAGCGGCGGTGTCGGCAGCTACACCTACAGCCTGTCGGCGGGCGCACTGCCGCCGGGCATCGCGTTGAGCAGTGCCGGCGCCCTCAGTGGCACGCCCACCAGCATCGGTAGCTTCAACTTCACCGTCACCGCCACCGACAGCGTCGGCTTCACCGGCAGCCAGGCCTACACCTTCAACGTGGCTGCGCCGACGATCACCCTCACGCCGGCGACGTTGCCAGCGGCGACCGGCAGCATCGCCTACAGCCAGCCGCTGAGCGCCAGCGGCGGCAATGGCGGCTACACCTACAGCCTGACCGCCGGCACATTGCCGCCGGGCATTGCCCTGAGCAGTGCCGGTCTGATCAGCGGTACGCCGACCACCACCGGCAGCTACAGCTTCACCGTGCGCGCCACCGATGGCTTCGGCTTCAACGGCAGCCAGGCCTACACCGTCACCGTGAACGCGCCGGCCATCGTGTTCGTGCAGACCACCCTGCCGGGCGGGCAAGTGGCGGTGGCCTACAGCCAAACCGTCAGCGCGGGCGGTGGCAGCGGCAGCTTCACCTACAGCCTCAGCGCCGGCGCATTGCCGCCGGGCATCGCGCTCAGCAGCGCCGGCGCGATCAGCGGCACGCCTACCGCTGCCGGCAGCTACAGCTTCACCCTCACCGCCACCGACAGCTTCGGCTTCAGCGGCAGCCAGCCGTTCACCGTGGGCATCAACCAGCCGGTACCGGTGGTGGTGAACGATACGGCCACTACGCCGGCCAATGCAGCGGCCAGCATCGACGTCACCGCCAACGACACCGGCCCGATCACCAGCATTGCCATCGCGCAGGCGCCGTCGCACGGTACGGCGACGGTCAATGGGCTCAACGTGGTGTACACGCCGGCCAGCAACTTCTTCGGCAACGACAGCTTCACCTACACCGCCACCGGCCCGGGTGGCACCTCGGCGGCGGCCACGGTCAGCGTCAGCGTGACGCCGTTGGCGGTGCCGGTGGCGGCCGCGCAGAGTGCCACCGTGCTGGCCGGGCAGTCGGTGACCGTGCAGGCCGAGGCCGGGGCGATCAATGGCCCGTTCACTGCGATCACCATCAGCCGCGCGCCGTCGTCCGGCACGGCGGTGGTGCAGGGCGCCAGCATCGTCTACAGCGCCGATTCCGATGCCTCCGGCGTGGTGGACTTCGAGTACACGCTCAGCAATCCGTTCGGCGCCTCGGCGCCGGCGCGGATCAGCGTGACGGTCAACCCACGGCCGGTGGCCCCCGCGCTCACCGCCACCGCCATTGCCGGGCGCGAGGTCACTGTGGATCTCACCTCCGGCGCGCGTGGTGGCCCGTTCACCGCCGCAGCCGTGGTCTCGGTGTCGCCGGCCGATGCCGGCAGCGCCACCATCGCCGCCAGCGGTGCCGGCTATACGCTGGCGTTCACCTCGGCGGCGACCTTCGGTGGTGCGGTGCGCATCACCTATACGCTCAGCAACGCGTTCGCCACCTCGGCGCCGGGCACGGTCGATGTGATGGTCAAGCCACGCAGCGATCCCTCGCGCGATGCCGAAGTGCTGGGCGTGCTGGAAGCCCAGGCCGAAGGTGCGCGGCGCATGGCCATCGGCCAGATCAACAACTTCCAGCGTCGCCTGGAAAGCCTGCGCGCGGGCGGTGCTGCGGCCGGCTTCAGCAACGGCATCACCTTCAGTTCGGCCAGCAGCCAGCGCCGCACGCCGCAGGACGATCTGCTGCGCAAGGGCATCGGCGCCAGCGGCGAAGCGCTGTCGATGATCGACGAACCGGCGTTGCAGGGCGGTGTCGCGCCTGCTGCCGGCACGGTCGATGGCTTCGCGTTCTGGACCGGCGGTGCGGTCAACTTCGGCACGCTCAAGCCCGGTGCCGGCAGCAACGGCATCGACTTCACCACCTCCGGCGTCAGCCTGGGTGCCGACCGCCAGATCGGCCCGTCGCTGAGCCTGGGCGCCGGCCTGGGCTATGGCCACGATGCCTCGGATATCGGCCGCAACGGCAGCCGCAGCACCGTGGATGGCTACAGCGTGGCCACCTACGGCAGCTTCCATCCCGAAGGTGGGTTCTACGTCGATGGCCTGCTCGGCTACCAGTGGCTGAAGTTCGACGCGCGCCGCTTCATCACCGACAACGGCAATACCGCCTACGGCAGCCGCGATGGTACGCAGTGGTTTGCTTCGTTCTCCACCGGCTACCAGCATCGCAGCGATGCCCTGCTGCTGACCCCGTATGGCCGCCTGGATCTGGCACGCGCCACGCTGGATGGCTATCGCGAGCATGGTGACGAGGTGTACGCGCTCGACTACCAGCGGCAGACGGTCAACACCAGCACCGCCACCGCCGGCGTGCTGGCGCAGTGGCTGGTGAAGCGCGACTACGGCATGTGGACGCCGCAGCTGCGCGCCGAGTTCGGCCACGACATGCAGGGCTCCAGCCAGGCCTTCATGCGTTATGTGGACCTGATGTCCGGGCCGGTGTACCGCGCCACGCTCGATCGCCAGTCGCGCAACCACACGCTGCTGGGCGCTGGCATCGGCCTGCAGACGCTGAAGGGCTGGACGCTGCGCGCCGAGTACCAGAACCAGCTCGACAGCAGCAGCCGCGACAACCAGGGCATCCAGATCAGCGTGCAGAAGACCCTGCCGCCGTGATCGATGCAGCGGCGGCGACCGGGTGGTCGCCGCCGCACGTGGCCTGTATCCGTACAATCGTGTCTCCGGCGGCTGCGCAACGTGCGTCTGCGTCGGGCATCGAATGGAAGGAACAGGACAGGGAATGAAAATTCGAACGATTGCGCTGTCATCGACGATCGCACTGCTGGCAGCCTGCGGGCAGGCACCAGAAACAGCTGTCGAAACGACGCCTGTGGCGGCCGCCGCCGCACCCGTTGAAACGCCGGCGGCCACCGCCACCGTGGCCGGGAACGAAGCGTCCATCGAACAGGGCGTGGACCCGTCGGTGTGGGACAACGAAGGCGAGCCGGAAGATCCCGGCGCCGGCGGCGAGCTGACCTGCAAGGACAATCCGCTGGCGACCCATTTCTTCACCCTGGTCGGCGGCAACACGGTGGACGACTGCGGCCGCAAGGACCCGAAGGTGCTGGCCGCGTTCGATGCGTTGATGAAGGGCACGCAGGACGCCGAATCCGCCGACAAGGACATCCCGCCGCTGCGCGAACGCCTGTTGAGCGGGCCCAGTGGGCCAGGCGAGCTGACGGTGCTGCAGGGCGAACCCTGGTGGTTCTACACCGCCTGCCAGGCCCACGACTGCCCTGGCACGGCGTTGGCGATGCTGTACTCGCCCACGCAGACGAAGATGGTCGGGCGCCTCACCGCGCGCTGCAAGGTGTGGTGGCTGGGTGAGCCCAATGCCGAACAGCGCGCGCTGATTGAACGCGAACGGCCGCTGGACGAAGCGTTGCTGAAGAACGAAGGCGATGCCTGCGAGTAATGCGGGGCTCGCGGTAGCGCCGGGCCATGCCCGGCGGGACCGCAGGCAATCGTGCCCGTATCACTCCTCCGGACGCATCCGCGTGCCGATCTGCGCGTTCAACGCCAGCGATGCCATCGCCAATCCTTCCAGCACGCGGTCGCCCACGTATTCGCTGTCTGCGCCGTTCTGACGAACGCGTTCGGCGGCCAGCAGCAGTTCCAGGGTGACGCGCTGGCCTGCCACGGCGCAGTCTGCGTCACCCAGCGCCATGCGGCGGCCGGGCATCGGGTGCCGCTCAGGCCAGGGCTGGCCATCGGCGGCGGCCCCCTTGCCGATGCGGTCGAGGGTGGCGAGGAAGCCGAGCGGGTCGCGTTTGCGTGGGGGTTCCGCTGGCGCGTCTGCGTTGGCGGGCGCGTGGTGCGCGTGCGTACGGGGGAATTCCGGTGTGCTCATGGCAAGGCTCCGTGCAGGACAGACGGTAGCCGCCACACAAAGGTGGCGGGCGGAGACGTGGCTCGAAAACCGGGAGATCACGCATAAGACCGGCAGGCACAAGGCCTCCACGCTCCGCCCACCATGGCCGGCAGACGGATTGCCCGCCGGCGCCACACAAGGTGACGCCGGCGGGCGAGCGCAAACAACGGACGTGATCTAACGGGTTTTCGAGGCCCGGCCACCCTTTCCGGTGGCCCGCCATCTGTACCGCTGTCGCCGCGCAACGCCAATGAGAACAGTTGCAAACAGCGCCTGACCGAAGACGCTTTCGGCATTCTCGCATGCGGTTAAGTGGCCGCAGGCCGAGGCGGCGCAATGGCCTCCGCCGTTCGGGGAATATGCGACAGGGTTGGTGATTGACGCGAGTCTGCCACCGCGCCCAGAGGCCAATGACGACATGACCTCACACGCTCGAAGGGTCAGGTCAGAGGCCGGACGACGCGCCCATGACCGACCACGCGTGCACCCTCGCATATCTCAACTGGGGCCCCCGGCTGCAGCGCCGCATATGAAACGGCAGGCGCGTAAACCAGTGTGGCCACGGCAGTCAGTGGACGCCCAACCGGGAAAACAGTGTCGGCGCCCACGAACGCAACGCCAAGCAGCGTGTCATCGGGTGGCACGCGCAGGTGCGGCCGATAGCCGTTGGCCGAGGCCGGTTGAGAGCGCCCGCCCTGTTCCGGTGTGAGGAAGGTGAGCTCGAGTTCTACGCGTGCATCCTGCGTCACGCTACTTGCCTGCGCTGCGCTCGTCCTTGCCATCTTCACCCTGTCCCTCTCCCCGGCTCTGCGCGAACTCCGGGAAGGTCTTGGCGATCGAATCCTTGTCCGGCAGGATGTAGAACACGCCGCCCTTCTGGAACGTGGACGCCACGATCTGCTCGTAGAACGCGGCGGAAACATTGATGCAGCCGTGGGTGACGCGGTTGTCGTCGGGCGAGGGCGAGGCCAGTCGTTCGGCGCGCTTCTCTTTCGGCGTGCCCGGCGGCAGCGGATGCAGCGAGACGGCCGAATCGTAGTCCACCCACAGCACGCGTCCGGCATCGTCGGAGGGGCCGTAGCCGCCGATGAAGCGGCCAGCAGGAGTGGTGCGGTCGCGGCCGGGAATCGCGCTCAGTGCGAGCTTGGCCACGCCCGGTGCGGAATGATCGCCGATGGCCGAACCAAACAACGCCGGGGCGGCGCCGCGTAGTTTGCCGTCACCGCCGAACACCAGTACCTGTGCTGCGGCCTTGTCCATCACGGCGAACGGATAGCCCTGGTTGTCCTTGCTGGCGACAACCCAGCCAGCCAGTTCAATCACCGTCTCGGAAACGTGCTGGTCCGGCGGCAGTTCATCGGCAGCCGAAACCGGTTGTACGGGTGCGTCGTCCTTCGCGTCCTTTGCGTGGGCTACGCCACTGCACGCGACGGCCAGCGCCAGGGCCAGTGCGGCGTGCAGGGCGCGGCGTGCAGGGGAGGAGGAAGTACGAATGGGACGGCTCCTTGCAATGCAATCTTCGGTGGAAGGAGGCCAGTGGCCGGCGAAGGCCACTGGTTCCCGGTACAGATGTGGATCAATTCAAACAGTGAGGGAGCGGTTACCCGCGCGGCTTGCGGCCGGACGGTGCCCGTTCAAGCTGCTGCACGCGACCTTCAATCTGATCCAGACGCTGGTTGGCCTGCTGTGCGGACTGGTTGGCCGATTCAGCGCTCTGTGCGGCACCCTGCACCTTTACATCGAGCTGGTCGAGGCGCGAGTTGATGGTGGCAAACTCGTTCTTGTAGGACGCACAAGCGCCAAGGCTGACGGTTGCGATGAGCGCTACAGCAAGTGCGCGGGCCGTCTTCATGTGTTGCGGGTTCAGGTTCATTGCACTCCCTCCTTCGTCTGGGGAAGCTGGAATATAGCGGCGTTTGTTCCCCACGCTGACAAGCGCTTTCAGCTGAAATTGGAAGACGTGGAAGCGTTGTGAAATATGTTCGTCAGCAAAGCTTAACGAGTGAGATCAGGCGAGCTGATGCGCACACAGGCGATGGCCTCGCGGTTGCTCGAATCGTCCAATTCATCAGCCTGAAGGCGGCGTCATTTCTACCTGTTTCCCACCGGCCCACACGCCGGGCGCCATTCACTTGCAGCCAGCAGCGCCGGCGCACTGTCCGGACGCACGTTCAGCAGCGTGGCAATCGCGCTGCGTTGGTCGGACGCGTGTGCAACGTAGTCAGCCGCAATGCGGTAACCGATCCAGTAGCCAAGATCGCCACGACGCGTTTCATCGCCGGGTCCGTTGTAGAGCCATTGCGACAGGTCGGTGCCGGCGCTGTCCTGGGCGAACTGGCGTTCCAGCGCGCACTCGCGGCCCTGGGTCCAGCGGCGCAGATGCGCGTTGGCCGGTTGCCCGGAGATCAGTTCGGCCACGTACTCGGCGCCTCCTTCCAGCAGCGTCTGATAGAGCAGGGTCGGTTGCGCAACGTCCGCGCTCGCGCCGGGCTGCTGGATGTGCACATACTCATGGGCGATCAGGTGCACGAAGCGGTCGCTCACATCGGCCTGCATCCAGTCTGCGTTGCACAGCGCTTCCAGCCCGATCACCACACCCTCGGGCGTGGTGACACCGCCGCTGTTGCCCCGGCCCACCAGCACCGTCACCGGGGGGAAGCGTGCCTCCGGCAGCAGCGTGCCCAGCCGGCCGAGCGCGGCGGCGACGCGGGTGCGGACGGCGGGCAGGGCAGTCGCGCAGCGGCGTGCCTTCTCGAACAGCGCCGGCTTGTCCTGGATCGCGCGCGCGAGCCGTTCCATCGAACCGATGCGGCTTGCGGTGAAACCGTGCAATGCCTTGCTGCCCGGATCCAGGTAATGGCGCTGCAGATCCTGCGCGCTCGGCCGTCCCTGGTTGGCATCAAGCACCTGGAAGAAGCGCGCGACATCCCCGGTCTGGATGACCACGTGTTCGGCGGCAGGCGCGCGAGCGGCGGCCTGCGCGGGCAGCGCTGAAGCAAACAGGATCCAGGGCAGCAATACCTGCAGCAATCCGTAGAGGCGGCGCGGCGCAACGTGTGATGCAACGGATGACAGCTTCATCAGGTTCCCCAAAGGGCTCGAACTGGCGAGCATCGCGCTAGTGAGCGAAGATGGAGCGAGTACCTTCTATGCGGAGCGCGACCCGCTGCCGTTGGCACCAACAACGTTCGTGAAAACAACGGTCTATCCTCTACTGCAGAGGGGCTGTCACACCCTGCCAGACCACAGCCTTGCGGAGGCACTTCTAGCCTTCCTGAGGGGCCAGCGATCCCCTCACATCATCGCTGACTATCCGAATGACCTTCGACTGTTCCGCCAGGTCATATCGTGGTGCCGCCCTGGAGCAGGGTGCCGGCTGGAAGAGCTACAAAGCGTCCCATGTACTTTGATGGAAAGGGATCGCTTCACCACTTCCCATTTAGAGAGTTGGTTCTCTAAACACCCAGACCTACTCTTGAGTCGCCATCACGCATTGGTCGATGCGAATGCCCTTCGCATGGCATGGATGGTCTCAACCGGTCGCCTAGATGATAATTTCGATGAACAAGAATAGGCTGATATGGCTGCCCATCTCCAATCCACGCCCTGCTGAGCGCTAAGTGTTGTCGTCTTTCGGGCATAGGCGTCATTCCGCGCGACAGGTACGTATCTCGCTCGTAATACCGTCCCCTGAGTACTTTGCTACTGCATGCCGCTGCCCCCGTTCCAGTCTCGCTCGCCTCCGACGGCATCGACCAGATCATGCGCACCACTTAATCTGACCATTTGTTACCCAGAAATGAGATCGGCAACCGGTAGACTTCCAGATTGATGGCTTCAAAGTTGGCCTGCCAATTTGGTCAATGTGCAGGCTCCAATTTTGATCGACCTCCTCGACAAGTAGTAGTTCAATAACCTCGCCGCAGCCGCAGGGACAGTTCAGACCTAGCGACCATTGCTCCCCGTGATCTAACATAAGGACTGCATGCCGGTTCCTGAAACGCTCTGGCAGTTGATCGCCTTGCATTGAGATCACCTTCAGATCGCCCCTGATATAGGAGGTTGCGCGCCTGAAGGCATTGAGTATTGAATCTAAAATTCTCATGCCTCATCCTCAAGAGCTGGCATCCCCAAGAGCGGCTTGCGTAGCCCGTATGCCAGTGGCAGCATCTCGCTGGTAGTGAGGTCCCGAAAGGATTCTTCCGTGTCTTCGCTGACGACAAGATCAAACTCGGATCGGTTGAAGCCCTCGTTAGCGTCCGCGCGATAGTGGTAAAGCCTCGCCACTGCCTCTAGGACCACCGCGCTTGCTCCACGCATGTTGACGCAGATTACCGAGGGCGCCTCCTCGTTTGCTCCAGGCATGTAACCTTCTTGAACTTGCTGCTCATAAGCAGCAGTGTCGCGCTTTCGTAGATCTTCAGCGCGAAGCCCGGCTGCGCTGTATACCTCTCGATCTAACAATGTTGGGCTGCCCGGATAGACGTAATCAACGCGTCCCGCAATGCTAGCAATCTTGGTCTTTCCCCCTGGCTTCCTTACCGGAATAGTGACTCCAACATCGAACAAAGGCTGAAGCATTGCTCGTGCAATTCGGTCGGCTACGTGGCGCCCTTCTTCACTATCAACGCAACTGAAGACCAAGTCTGCCTGCGCTACCGCCTCCACAGCGATCCGACACCCTATATCTCGAGGCACTGCAATGATGTCTGTATCGGGACTGATCAACGATGCAGCTGACCTGAAGGCCTCTACCTTCAAATCTCCGTTCCGCGCATGATCTGGAGTCGTGTTAAGGATTCTGTTGAGGTTCTTCGGCTCGACATGGTCCGAGTCGACCAGAATCAGCTGACCCATCCCCATGCGCAAGAGCTGCTCAGCCACGATGCTACCCGTGCCCGATACACCAATAACAGCTGCGCTCAGTCTCCCAAGCTCGGCCGTCATTTGGGAGGAGAAGGCCAGGGGTCTATTGGCCGTCAACGGCTGGTCATCCCAGAAGAAGTAGACGTCCGATCCGTAAATGGCAACGAGGTTGACCGTTTCGGGTTCAGACCTCCCGTTGCCGCCATACAGCCTTGCCCGAATGGCGCCTGATGGCAGCATGATTGCGCTGCCGTGAACTATCGTTCCAGGATGCGATCTGCGACGTGACGCGAAGACTGGGGGGATGATCTCACGGTCGGACTCGTCGTCCAGATCAGAGAAATCTTCGTATCCGTTGGGGTGGGAGTGAATGAAAACCAGGGAGAGATCCTCCTGATCCGCGATGCCGATGGCTTTATCGATGTAGTCCCCTGGCCAGGTAAGACGCCTGCTGCTCCTTTCGCATTCGGCGTGGGGTACGGTGACCACCTCTTTTACCAGGAGCTTTACGCCTTCGTTCGTCACGCGACTACAGACAAGAATAGCTGCAGCCTCCAGCCCGTCTCCAGGGAACAGATGTCCTTGCAGGTGCTGAAAATCCGCGCCTGCAAGGACCAGGGTGTTTGCCCGGATCACGCCCCCACCTCACGGCCGAGCGACTCTTCCACCAAACCAAAGTGAGTCCGCACGTTGTCTTTGCCCGGCACCCAAGGCGCGGTCGGATCGCGGTGGCGCGACCAGCGCTGCCACTGCAGTCCATCAATGGTTTCGATGTGTTCACACGCAGCGAGCGGTACGCCACTGGCGAGGGCCAGAGGCGGGTGACAGTAGAACATGTCGATCTCAGCGGTCGGATATTGAGCGGGCACCTCCACTGCAATCCTGCACGCGTTCGTGGTGTATCCAGCAGGAAGTGGATATGAGTCCACTACAAGCCAGCGGCGGCCTTCGTCGAAGGTCTGCCAGCCCCAAGCAGTGCCATCCAGGAACTCCACATCCTGATCGAGCAAGCTAAATGCTCGCCGCATGCTGGCAGCCTCGCCATTGTTCACCTTGCGCGGCCGGTACCACAGCCTTTCGATCCCTTCGCGGCCCAAGTCAAGCGTGTCGGTCAGTTCCACAGTTTCGCGCTTGCCGCCAACAAACTTGAACAGGATGGTGTACTCCTTGGTCAGATCTGCACCCGCCGCTTCCATGGCCTCCCGCACAGGCACTAGCTGCTTGTCCCACTCGGTGCGCTCTCCCTGAATGTCGAGGTACCAGGTACGGCGAGCCACTTTAGTGTAGAAGCGCTCGAGCCCGGGAGCAGCAAGATCGACAGTTACTTCCTGATGGAAGGGCTGGTCAGGGACGTTCTGCCGCTCGATCCAGACCTCCCTTTCGGGACCAATCCGACCGATCCGCTTGGTGATCTTCAGAGTCAGCGGGCCGGCCCACGCGAAACGCTCGTCATCGAGCATGAAGTAAGACACGCCGTCGGACTCGGCGGCGAAGAACGTAGCAGGCTCCTCAGAATGGCGGAGGTGGAGCACCTCATCCAGGCCAATCTCACGGGTAGGCCCGGTAGCAGGCCAGGCGATCAGGGCATAAGCGGTCTCCGGACGGAGGCCGGCGGTCGCGAGAATCTGACGCCCCGTAGGCGTAGCATCAGCTACAACATACGAGCGGTCATTTACGACCACAGTGGCCTTATCCGGAGGCTGGTGTGACTGTTGCGAGATGTCGTCGGTCATGGCGGAAGTCCTGTAGGAAGGGTCGTCATCGTTCGGCACACCGAACGCGACGGGCACAGGTTGCTCCTTGCCCATTGTTCTGTCAACCCCTACGATTTCGTTCGTTATAACAATACAATAGGCGGCTTTGCGCCTTAGGACCCGATATGCCTTCCATGCTCGGTGAGAAGATCAGAAACCGCAGAATCGCTTTGAATCTAAGCTTGGAAGAGTTGGCCAAGCGCACCGGCTCAAGCAAGGGGTACCTATGGGAATTGGAGAACAGGGACAAGCCGAACCCGTCCGCCGAGAAGCTAACAAAGCTGGCCGCGGCGCTTGATCTCACAATGGAGTTCTTGCTGGAGGGTTCGACTGTGGATGCTGGTCAATCAGTTTTGGATCAGGCATTCTTCAGGCGATACCAAAATCTTGACCCGCGTCACAAAGAGAAAGTGCAGAAGTTCATGGATATGTGGGACGACGAAGACTGACAGGGATAGCCGATGGCCAAGAGCCCTATCGCAGAAGCAAACAGCGTTTCTTCACTGTTGAACCAGGTTCTGGGGGCGGAACGCTTTCCAGTGGATGTGAAAGAACTTGCGCTTGAGTACTCTCGTCAGCGATTCCCGGGCGAACCAATTTCCAGCGTGAAAGCGCTGGTAGCTCCTGGCTTTGAGGGGATGCTTGTAAAACATCCAAGCCAGAGCAAGTGGAAGATTGGCTACAACGATCAGATCCAGTCGGCAGGACGAATCCGCTTCACGCTCGCCCATGAGTTCGGGCACTACCTGCTGCATCGAACACTCCGAACTGACTTCCAGTGCACTGATGAGGATATGTACGATTGGGATTCGGTGCAGCGAGTTATCGAGTCTGAGGCGGATGTCTTTGCATCCTACTTACTGATGCCGCTTGATGATTTCAGGCGGCAGACGTTGGGGCAGCCTGTCGGGATTGAACTGATCCTGCACTGCGCGGCGCGGTATGGCGTTTCGCCCATGGCCGCAGCTCTTAAGTGGTCCGAGATTGCTCCCAAACGTGCAGTTGTCTTGGCGGTGCGCGATGGGTTTGTCCTATGGGCTCGCTCAAACCGTGCGGCCGCGATGTCTGGCGCATACCTTGCACCAAAGCGAAATCTGGTAGAGGTGCCTAGCGCCTCGTCGCTGTATGAGTGCTCGGTCGAAGACAATGGTGTCAGTACTGAACTCCCAGCACGCATCTGGTTTCCGCAGGAGCCACATGACATGTCGCTCAGGGAACACGTCTATGTGTCTGGAGGCAACTACGGCTATACGCTGGCCATCTTGGAACTTCCTGAAGCCATCCCAAGATGGGAACGGGAAGACGAAGGCGTCGATGAAGATCTCCTTGCACCTATCTCGAGCCCCAATTGGCGGCGTAAGGGGTAGAGCTGAAGTTCCAACTCAGACCGGATTCAGCCACCCGCGCCAAGGCATCTTCTTCGGGACTGGGTACCTTTACGGAGTCAGCAACACTTTCACAGGCTAACTATCCACCTAGCCTGTATGGCGTCGACCGAATCCCCCCATTCCATGTCTCCGGATTGTCCATGACTCCGATTACCCTCGCGCGCTTTGACGCCCTAGGTGGCTACTGCCGGCTGGGGCCAGCGATGTGGCTTATTGAGGAGTGCGGCTGGTACGAGTCTGACGACGGACGGCTTCTAGGACTGATCTTGCGCGACCGCCAAGATGGGGACTATCAAGGGGTGCTGTTCGCCCGGGACCGAGCAGAGCGCTTTCGTTGGGTGCACGGAACCTCCTTCTTTGATGAGCCGGGTTTGGCGCTAGACGAGCTTCGTAGACAGCAAGCTGGCGTTTCAGAAGGTCTTGAAGAGGAACGTGAGCAAGGGGATGAGCCTTCGGAGGCAATGGACTTCTTTGCCCTGCGCGTTCCGCAGGCGCGATTGCATCCTAGCTTTCAATCGCTGAGTAACAGTAGCGGCTACAGTCCGGCCCGCGAGTTGATCAGTTCTATGATGCGGTGGCACGAAGACATCGACGGGAACTACGTTGAGCAGTTTCAGTCCAATGCTTTTGACGCTCGCCTTCTGGAGCTTTACGTATTCGGCCTGCTAGTGGAGAACAGGTTCTCACTCGATCAGACAAACTTCGCGCCCGACTTCATGGCCAACGATGGAATTGCTGAGATTGCCATTGAGGTCACCACCTGCAACCCCACACTGGACGGTTTTGGTAACGCCGTGCCTGCGCCGCAGCCGCGGTCACGCGAAGAGCAGACGACCTACCTGAAAGAGTACATCCCCATCAAGTTTGGCAGCGCGCTAACGTCCAAACTACGCAAGCGCTACTGGGAGCTGCCTCATGTAGCCGGCAAGCCGCTTGTTTTCGTGATTCAAGACTTTCATGCGCCAGCTTCAATGATGTTTGCTCGCACTGGCCTAAGCATCTACCTCTACGGATACGACTACCAGTGGCATCGAGACGAGGATGGCAACTTGGAGATTTTGCCGCAAAGGGTCGTCGAGCATCGTTGGCTAAACAAGGTCATCCCATCAGGTTTCTTTGATCTGCCCGAGGCAGAGAATGTCAGCGCCGTTCTTTTCAACAACAGCGCGACTCTGAGCAAGTTCAATCGGATGGGTTCTGTCGCCGGCATGGGCTCGGAACACGTACGAATGTTCCACATTGGTACGGCCCTAGATCCTGATCCCAATGCTGCCGAACCACTCAAGTTTGCAATGGAAGTAGATGGGGACTACGAGGAGACTTGGTCCGAGGGGCTTGAGGTTTACCACAATCCCCGTGCACGACATCCGCTCGATCCAGATCACTTTCCCTCTGCCGTTCATCACCAACTGCAGCGGGATGGAATGATGTCAACCAAATGGGACGGCGGTTTCCATCCCCTCGCATCGATCACCCAGATCCTCACAGTTCGAGGGGAGCCGACCGCGACCGAATAGTAAAAGCTACCTGATGCGTATAGACCGCAGGTGCTCAGCAGAGGCTCTATCTGGCATCGAACTCAATTTCGGTCCGCGCCGCGCGGGTCCCGCTTTCGGCCAGGACCAGACATGGCCTAGCTGAAGGACACAGCTTACGCGGCAACAGGCCCAAGGCCCGTGCTCGGGCCGGCCGCCGGATCGGACAGCGCCCAATATCGTGGCTTCCTCTGAAGCCTGCTCGCGGGCGCTAGACCAACGCTAGCGCTGCCTCGACATCCAACAGTGCCTGTGCGCATCGTGGTGGTCCAACCGACGCTGCCCACAGTAGCTACCAGGCCCCTCGCCGGGTATCCCAGAATGGTCACTCAGCTAGGATTCTCACCGCTCAGGTCAGGCGAGCCAGTCTGTACACCATAGTTGTGCAGGTCTCCCGTCACCATAGTCCCTCCAAAACTGCACCAACTATGGTGTTCGCCCCAAGCGGCCCGCGAAGAGTTCCCTGAACGCCAGCCTTATTTATATACCAGTCAGTTCAATATTCAGGGTCGATTAGACCCCCTAACGGATAATTCACACCTGTCGACCGCCTCCTCTCTCTCCCCCTCCCGGGAGGCGGTCGGCGAAACCAAAATAATTAAAGGTGTGTCCCGATGAACAAGAATTCGCTGCTCGCCCTGGGTCTTCTGGCTGCTCTGCCGTTCGCTGCATCGGCAACCGACGGCCTGTCGTACAACTACGTTGAAGGCGGCTACGTGAACACCGATGCCAAGGGCGGCGACGCCGACGGCTGGAAGGTGAAGGGTTCGGTGGCGGTGCATCCGAACTTCCACGTCTTCGGCGACTACAGCGCCCAGGAGACCGACAAGTTCAAGAATGACGTCGACCAGTGGCGCCTGGGTGTCGGCTACAACTACGGCATCGCACCGAACACCGACCTGGTGGCCCGTGTTGCGTACCAGAAGTACGACGAAAAGCGTGGCCTGGACTTCAACGGCTACTCCACTGAAGTGGGCGTGCGCACCGCGTTCAATCCGTACGTGGAAGGCTATGTGCTGGCCGGCTACGAAGATTTCAGCAAGAAGCACGGCATCAACCCGGACGGCGAGTTCTACGGCCGCGTCGGCGCCACCGCCAAGTTCAACCAGAACTGGGGCCTGAGTGGCGAAGTGAAGCTGGCCAAGGCCGGCGACCGCGAGTGGTTCGTGGGCCCGCGCTTCACCTGGTAACAAACGCCTGTCGTTAGTGCGTGTTGTGCTGGCGTGTGACTCTCTCTCCCACACGCCAACCGAAGCCCGGCCTCGCGCCGGGCTTCACTTTTTCCGGGGCCACTGAGGCATCGCTCATGCGCGGGCATACTGTCAGCCCACCGGATAGCGGATTCCGCATGCAGACCTCCCTTTGCGCTTACGTGCAGCAGGCCGATGGCAACACCGTGCAGGTGGTGCTTGTGGACACCACCGCGCAGCCGGCGCTGGGTGCGCTTGGTCTTCAGGGCGTGCCGCCAATCCTGCATGCCTGTGTCGCCGACGATGCTGCCAAGGCCCGCATGTTCGTCGCGTTGCGTGATCTGGGTGTGGCCTTCTCGGCGGGACGCGAGTGGTGCCCGGCCGAGGTGTTCGCCTGGCTGCGCGAACGCGGCCTGCTGGAAGGCGCGTACCTGCGCATCGCCTGGACGGGCCCGCAGCAGTTCCAGTTGACCCGGGCGTAGTGCGGCGCTGCTGGCAGCGGAACGAGAACCGCTCCGGCCGCGCGCAGGTGGTTCGGCTATGATCGCCCGCACATCGCCACGCGATGCGCCCGCCTCAAGCCAGCAGGAACAGCCGTGAACTCCCAGCCCGCACCGATCACCGCCCTCAACCACACGCTCGACAACGAGCCGCAGCAGATCACTGCGCCGCTGACCCACTCGGCCGCGTTCCTGGTGCTGAAGGTGAAGGATGACGAGGCCTCGATCGCGAAGGCGCGCGAGGTGCTGGCCAGCACCGATGACCTGATCAAGAACACCGCCATCCGCGAGATCGAGCGCACCTTCACCTGCAACGTGGCCATTGGTCATCGCGTGTGGCAGCCGCTGGTGGGCACCACGCCGCCGCGCGAACTGCACCCGTTCCGCGAGATCAAGGGCGCCATCCACACCGCGGTGTCCACCCCGGGCGACCTGCTGTACCACATCCGGGCGCGCACCATGGACCTGATCGTGGCGTTCGAGCGCAACCTGCTGATGGCCTTCGGCGATGCGGTGGAGGCGGTGGATGACGTGGCCGGTTTCCGCTACTTCGATGGCCGCGACCTGCTCGACTTCGTCGATGGCACCGCCAATCCGGAAGGGCTGTCGCTGCCGGAGGCGACGATCGTCGGCGACGAGGATCCGGACCACGCCGGCGGCAGCTACGTGGTGGTGCAGAAGTACCTGCACAACCTCGATGCCTGGCGCGCGCAGAAGACCGAGGCACAGGAAGCGATCATCGGCCGCACCAAGCACGACAACATCGAACTGGACGACGCGCCAGCCGACGCGCAGAAGTCGCACAAGACGCTGTGCACCATCGAAGACGCCGACGGCGAGCACGAGATCCTGCGTGACAACATGCCGTTCGCCAACCCGGGCCGCGGTGAGTACGGCACCTACTTCATCGGTTACACGCGCCGCCTGTGGGTGATCGAGACGATGCTGGAGCGGATGTTCATCGGCAATCCAGCACCGCTGCACGACCGCATCCTCGACTTCTCCACTGCCGTGACCGGCGGAACCTTCTTCGCGCCGGCGCGCAAGGTGCTGGCCGACCTGGGCGAGTGATCCACGCACGCGTATGCATCTGGAGGACGTATGTCTGTATTGAGAGGCCCTTTCCTGGCGGCGTTGTTCATGGGTATTGCTGGCTGCTCGACAGCACCTGGTCTGCTTGAACAAGCACCCGAGTCATTTGATTCTTCGAAATCGGTGCAGCAGGTCACCGTGTGCCTGTCCCAGACGTGGACCCAGCGCAACAAGGTTGTGCGCGTCCTGCCCACCGAATCCGGGCAGCGCATTGTCATCGACAACCCTGTAAACCATGGGGTGATTGCCATTGTCGAGCTTGCCTCTGCCCCGGCCGGTACGTCTGCACGCTACTGGAAGGGCGCAGGTCTCACCGGCTGGACGCGCGATGATCTGAAGACCTGCCTGGACTGATCAAAGGCAACCCTCCTCCGTCGGGTAAGCTCGACGCGCCCCATCATCACGGCCCGCCATCTGCCTGTCATCTACCGCGCCGACCATGACGCGCTGGATGCGAGTGGAGGAGGCCGGCGATGGCTGCAGCAGGACACAGGAACGGCGCACGCCGCTGGTGGCGGCCGCTGGCTGCTTTGTTCGGTGCGCTGGCACTGGGCAGCGGCAGCGTGTCCGCGCAGGAGGCACCTGCGCACTGGATGGCCTATGCCGCTGCCGTAGGTGGGCAGCTGCAGCAGCGCCTGCAGCAGGAACAGGACTCGCAGGCGCAGCGTGTGCTGGCGTGGCTGCAGGCGCACCCGGACATGCCGGCACCGCTGCCGGTAAGCCTGTGGATCACCGCCGATGGGCGCATTTCGAAGCTGGCATTCGACAGCCTGGGTGATGCCCAGGTGGATGCCGATCTGCGCGCGACGCTGCAGGCCAGCCCGTTGCCGGCGCCACCGGCGGACATGCGCCAGCCGCTGCGCCTGGGCTTGGTGCTTACCCGGTAGATCCACGCCACGCGTGGATGTGCTGGGTAGATGCCGACCTTGGTCGGCACGCACGCCAACCAAGGTTGGCAACTACCGGTAAACCCCATCCACGCATGGCGTGGATCTACCGGGTTGCTGCCTGCGGTGCGCGTGCCGCCGCCTGCCACGCGCGCAGGCCGAACACGGCCAGGCCAAGGAAGAACACGTACAGCGCGGCGGTCACGTGCAGTGACTTGAACAGATAGGCACCCACATACACCACGTCCACCGCGATCCACACCCACCAGCAGGCGGCGTGCCGGCGCGCCTGCCACCACTGCCCGACCAGGCTCAGCCCGGTCAGCAGGGCATCCAGCCACGGCAGCGCGGCGTCGGTGAAGCTGTGCATGACCGCCCCCAGCGCCAGGCCGCCACCCACGCCGATGGCCAGGTCGCGCAGCAGTTTGCCGCGCGCCAGTGGCACGATGCGGATGCTGCCTTCGTCGGCCGCATGCTGGCGCCAGTTGATCCAGCCATAGACCAGGAAGCCGCCGAAGATCACCTGCAGCAAGGTGTCCGAGTAGAGCTTGGCCTCGGCGAACACCAGTCCGTACAGCGCCACCGACAGCAGGCCCACCGGCCACGCGGCAAGCTGACGCCGGGCCATCAGCCAGACGCCCAGCACGCTGCACAGCGCGGCGGTCCACTCGAGCACGGCGCCGCTCACAGCGCGAAGGTCACCGACAGGCGCGCCTGCCTCGGTGCGCCGGGGAACAGGTAGTAGTCACCGCCGCTGCTGCCGGTATCGCGCCAGTAGAAGCGGTTGAACACGTTGTCCACCGACAGGTTCCAGGTCACCGCACGTTCGTGCAGGCGATGCTGGAAGCGCAGTCCGGCATCGAACACCGAGTAGTCCGGTGCACGCACGCCGCCATCGGCGCGGGCCACGTTGGCACCGGCGTAGCGCCAGCCGCCGGTGACATCCAGGCCCTGCGCGAACGGCAGCGCGTAGGCCACATGCACGCTGGCACGCACCTTCGGCACATTCACCAGCTGATGGCCTTCATAGGCCGGCGTGCCGGTGTCGCGCGCGCGCGCCTGCAGCACGCTGGCACTGGCGACGATCTGCAATGCATCCGTCAGCTGGCCGTTGGCGGTCAGCTCCAGGCCGGTGTGGGTCTGGGTGCCTTCTTCGACGAAGGTGTAGCCCACGTCGCTGTTGTCGGGCTGGGCGTACTGGTACGGCTGCGAAATGCGGAACACCGCCGCGCCCAGCGTCAGTGCTTCGACCGGCACGTACTTCACGCCCACTTCCAGCTGCCGCGACTGCACCGACGGCAGGAAGGTGTCGGCATTGCTGGTCCAGAACGGCGCTTCCTGGCCCAGCGAAATGCCGCGCACGTAGCTGGCATAGGCGTTGAGCTGGTCGGTGGCCTTCCACACCACTGCGGTCTGCGGCAGGAAGCGCGACAGGCGACTGTGCCGCTGCGGGACGCCGCGCTTGTCGTAGGCACGCTCGTCCAGGCGCACGAAGCGGCCACCGGCCAGCCACTGCCAGTCATCGCCGAAGCTCATCCGGTCCAGCGCGAAGAACGCGGTCTGGCGGCTGTCCAGGCGCCGTGCGGACGGACCCGGCATCTTCGGCGACGGCTCGAACACCGGCACCTGTGCGTCGTGGATGTTGCTGGTGCCGACGTACTCGTTGACGCTCGGGCGCTTGTCCACGGTGCGGCGGAAGTAGTCGGCACCGACGGTCAGCTGGTGACCGACGCTGCCGGTCTCGAAGCGGCCGCGCAGCTCGGCACGCGCCTGCTGGTTGCGGCGGGTGTCGTCCGGGCTGCGGTAGTCGTAGACGTCGTAGTCGCCGTTGGGCGCGAAGTAGTTGCCCGGCACGCTGCCGTCGGCACACTGCACGGCGTAGTAGCAGCCGTAGGCGAAGGCGACGTTGTCATCGATCACCGAGCGGCTGTGGCCAACCGAGACGCGCGACTGCCAGGCGTCATTGAAATCGTAGGTGTGCAGGGCGGTGATGTTGGTGCTGGCGATATCCACCGGGCGCTGCCACGGCTGGTAGCCCAGCAGGTGCTCGCGGTCGACGCCACGCGGCAGTTCGCGTGCGCCCAGCAGCTGGTAGCCCGAGACCGAGCGCTGCGAACTGGTCTGGTAGTTGGCGTCCACTTCCAGCTTGCCGCGTTCGCCGATCAGCCAGTCGGCGGCCAGCGAGTAGAAGTTGCGGCGGCCATCGGCGTGCTCGACATAGGCGTTGCTGGAATCCCACGCAGCGTTCAGGCGCAGGCCGAAGCGCGGGGTGATCCAATGACCGACATCGACGGCGACGTAGCGCGAGCCTTCCGAATCGGTGCCGAGCGTGGCGGTGCGCACTTCGGCCGGACGCTTGCCGATGTAGTTGATGATGCCGCCCGGCGCCATCACACCGGCAGCAAGCCCGGCTTCGCCTTTGAGGATCTCCACCGACTGCACGTTCTCCAGTGCCAGGCGCTGCTCGCCGGCGATGGACAGGCTGTTGAAGCGGTAGCCGGTGGCTGCGTCCAGCGCGAAGCCGCGGATGGCGATGTTCTGGTAGTAGCCCACCGGCGCATACGCATCGCCCAGTGAGGCATCGTTGCTGGCCAGCTCGGACAGCGTGCGCACCTGGCGACGGTCGAGGTAATCGCGTTCGAGCACGTTCACCGAGGCCGGCGTGTCTTTCCAGCTGCCGCCCCCGAAGGCGTTGACGCGCGAGGTATCGGTCTTCGGCTTGCCGGCCTGCACGCGCACCGCCGCCAGTTCGGTCGGCGAGCGTTCGGCGCCGGTGGCAGCCGCATCGGGGGAGGCATCGGCCTGGCTGGCATGCAGCGGCAGCGCGGCACAGAGGGCGAGGGCGAGCAGGGTGGGGCGCAGGCAGCGGTTCATTCGATTCGTCTTCGGACAACAAGGGAGACGAAGCGACGGCGCGCAGGTGCACCGGCCCGGAACGGGGGTGTGGCTGCGGCTCAAAGCTCCCTACGCCGGTGCAAACCGGATCAGGTTCCAAGGGACTCTCTCAGCCTGGCAGATCCAGGCACCCCCGCTTCAGATGACCATTTCACTACAAATGGTACGGATTTGCGAGCGCCGCCCGGGGTCGGATCCCTTTCCGCAGGAAAGGGCTCTGACCCCCATGATGGGTCCCCGGCGGTCCGTCAACCGGGTCACGCGGCGGCGTGCAGCGCCTGCAGCAGTGCCTGCCCGGGCGCGCTGTGGAACCACGCCGGATGCCCCAGCATGAAGGGCTGCCAGGCCACGTCGGCGTTCGCGGTGGAGCCGGTGACGCCTTCGAAATACTCCACTTCGGACAGTGCGAAGTCGAAATGGACCATCGGCAGCAGGTCAGCCAGCAGCTGCACGCGCGTGGCCGACAGCGGCAGCACCTGCCGATAGCCCTCGAGCAACGCCAGCGCGATATCAATGCGCACCGCGTCCCTGCCGCGTTCCAGCTCCAGCCATGCCACAGCGTTGCGCTCGATGGCGGTGGCAAGATCGAACAGTGCGCTGGTGGGTGAGGCCAGGCCGAAATCCAGCACGGTGCTGACCTGGCCGTCGCGCCACAGCAGGTTGGAGACATGCCAGTCGTTGTGCGCCCACAACGCGGGTTCGTCGCGCAGGCGTTCGGCCAGGCCCGCATGCCAGGGCAGTACATCGCGGCGCAGCTGCGCTTCCCACGGGATGCGCGCGAGATAGCGGGCCAGCCCCGGGCGTGCAGGCAGGTCGGCCTTGATCGCTGAGATTGGATCGTCGGCGCGGATCAGATCGTCACGTGCGACCAGCAGATGGGTGCTGCGCTGGGGTGCGTAGTAGCTGGCCGCAGCCCGGTGCAGCTGCGCGAGCGCGCGACCGGCTTCGCGGGCCTGTGCGACGTCGGTCAGCAGCGACCACGACACCGCATCGCGGTACAGGTCCTCGCCGACACCCACGGCGTGCAGTTCATACGTCCATTGACCGTGCTCGACGGCCGTCTGGCCATCGGCCGAGGCCAGCACCTGCACCACCGGCACGCCACCGGCGGCGAGATGGGCGATGAAGCGGTGCTCTTCTTCCAGGCAGGACGCGCTGCGCACGCTGTGGTGGTGGCGCTTGATGAACACCGGGCCATGCGGTCCGTCAACGATGGCGGCGGCCGACAGTGGGCGTGGGCTGTGCCAGCGCGGCACGCTGCGTTCGCCCAGCTGCGGGTAACGGGCGCTCAGCCATGCGATGTCAGCGGCGTTGATCGGTGGCCAGTCGGCGGCAACCTCGTCGTTGTTGAGGCCCTGCACGCGGTGGGAAGAAGAAGTCATGCCGCAGCCCATGGGGGAAGTCACATCCAAGGCTGCGCATTCAACGCGATGCCCGCCGGCAACGCAAACGGGCGGGTCATGGACCCGCCCGTCGTCAGGCGATCAGCCGCCGTAGCGCAGGGCGTGCTTACCAGCCGCGGTGACGGCCACGGTCGTGATAGTAGCGGTTGTCGTAGTAGCGCTCGCGCTGCCAGCGACGGTCGTCACCCCGGTCGTAGTAGCCGCTACGGTAATAGCCACGGTCGTAGCGGCGGTCGTAGCGGTTGTCGTAATAACGCCGGTCGTGGCGGTCGGAAGTGGTCAGGTTGCCGATCGCGCCGCCGGCCACGGCACCGCCGACGGTTGCGGCCGGGTCGCCATTGGACAGCAGGTTGCCGGCCACGCCACCGACCACGGCACCGACCAGGGTGCGCTTGTCCTTCCTCGACATCGCGCTGGCATCGCTGACCACGGCCACGCCGGCAATCAATGCCAGGGCCATCGCCAGACCACGGAAGCTGAGTGCGGAAGTACTGAGCATGTTCGGTTCTCCTGTGAGGTGCATGCCACGCGGGGCAGGGAGGGCGGGGCGCCCCGGCTGCCGTGGAGACCACGCTGACGTTCCCACATTGCCGGAACATTGCCTGGCCGACCGAGCGGCGTGCGCATTCATCTAGCGTCAGGCGCCATGAAGGCGGCCTGAAAGTTCCTGCGCCCGATGGCCGGTGTTCAGATTTTTCCGTCGCGCAGGTAGTCGAACAACTCGGCATCCCCCTTCAGCCCCAGCTTCAGCATGGCATCGCCCTTCTGACGGCTGATGGTGCTCACGCTTTTGTGCAGCTGCAACGAGATTTCCTTGACGGTCATGCCGGTGCCCAGCAGCCGCAGCACTTCCACCTCGCGTGGTGACAGCGGCTTGCCATCGCCTTCGCGCATGCGCCAGCTGCCGGCGGTCTCAACCCGCTCGCGCAGGCTGCGGCTGATGTAGGTCTGCCCACGGTAGACGGCCTGGATGGCCTGCGGCAGTTCGTCCATCGACGAGCTCTTGTCGACCAGGCCGAGTACGCCGCTGTCGAGCACCATGCGCAGGATCGCCAGATTGTTGGAGACGCTGAGCATGAGCACCGGCAGATCCGGATGACGGCGACGGATCATTCCGATCATGGCAAAGCCATCGGCCTGCGGGCTGCCCGGCATGGAGTAGTCGGTGACCAGCAGGTCGCAGGGTTGGCTGCCCAGCATGGCCATCAGCGCATGCGCGCTGTCAGCCTCGCCGACCACGCGGCCGACCCCGCTCGACTCGATGACGGCGCGGGTACCGATACGGACCACCGGGTGGTCGTCTGCGATGATGATGCGCAAGCTCATGCTCTAGTATGGCCGTCGGGCACGCCGGACCGCGACCTTCGCGGTTCCTGGCAGGATTCTGGGAGATCGACGCAGATGGGTAGGTGGGCTGTTCGTGGGCTGCTCCTGCTGCTGGCCATGCTGGTGGTGCCCGGTGCGTTGGCACAGGGGGCGTCTGGTCTGCTGCCACTGAGCCCGGTGCAGCGCCAGTACCTGGCGGCGCATCCGACCCTCGTCGTGGGGCAGTATGACAGCGGTTGGCCGCCCTTCGAATCCCTGCGCGAGGGCCAGCAGGTCGGCCTGGGGCCGGAGTACCTGGCGCTGCTCGCCGGTCAGCTTGGCGTGAAGGTTGAAGGCCGACGCTATCCGGACTGGCCTTCCGTGCTGGATGCGGCCTGCCGTGGCGAGATCGACGTGGTGATGAATGTCGGTCTCAGCGCCGACCGCACCCGTTGCATGGTCTATACCGCCGCCTACGGCGAAGCGCCGCTGGCGGTGGTCGGCCGCCCCCGTGACCTGCGTGCCTCCGAGGCGCCGGACCTGGACGGGCTGCGGGTGGTGATCGAGCAGGATTTCCTGACCGCCCCGCAGGTGCGGGCACGCTTCCCTCGTGCCCGCCAGCTTGTCGCAATCAACACGCTGACGGCCTTGCAGATGGTCAGAGACGACAAAGCCGATGTCTATATCGGCAATGCTTTTGTCGCTACCGAGTTGATCGCCAGCCAGCGCCTGCAGGGCGTGGTGCTGCTGCGACCCAGCGATCTGCCCCCCGAGCGGCTGCATTTCGGGGTGCCCAACAGCAAGCAACCCCTGGCCGAAGCACTGGATCTGGCCCTGGCCGCGACCAGCCAGGCCCAGCGCGATGCACTGGAACAGCGCTGGTTGATGCCGCCGAAGTGGTCGGCGTCGGCCCAGCTGGCATTGAGCCAGGCCGAGAAGCGAGTGCTGCAGCAACCGCTGAAGATCGGCTTCGCGCCGAACGCGGCGCCGCTGTCGTTCACCGGCGAGGATGGCCAGCCCAGTGGCCTGGCGGGCGAGTACCTGCGGCGGTTGATGCAGGCCGGGGCCAACCTGAAGACCCAAAGCAGCCACGACTGGTACGAAGTGCGTGAAAAGGCTCGTCGTGGCGAGCTGCAGGCGGTGATGGGCATCCCTTCGGACTCGCGCTACCTGGGGCCGGAGTGGGTGTTCAGCCAACCCTTCATCAGCGTGCCGAACGTGATCGTGACCCGCAGCGATGGCGGGGTCGTGCTGGGCCTGGCCGATCTGCAGGGCAAGCGGGTGCTGCTGTCTGACCCGGAGCGCGTGCGCGGCTATGTGCTGCAGCAGGCGCCGCAGGCCCGGATCATCGCCGCGCGCAGTGCCGAACAGGCCCTGCAGCGCCTGCTCGATGGCGAGGCCGACGCCTATATCGGCAACCTGGCGCTGGTGGACCACCTGCTGCGTGATCGCTTCCCGGGGCGGCTACAGGTGGCCGCGCCCGCCGGGTTCAATGACCAGCTGGTGCTGGCGGTCGAACGCCGCCATGCGGCGCTGGCCACCACCTTCGACCGCCTGCTGCTGCAGATGACCCCCGGCAGCCGGGAGGCACTGCGCAGCACCTGGCTGGCCGTGGAATACCGCAGCGGCGTCGACTGGAGCCAACTGTTGAGCTGGGGCATACCCGTGCTGCTGGTGCTGCTGACCGCGTTGCTGGTGCATGGGATCGGCTACTGGCGCCTGCGCCGCGAGGTGGCCGGGCGGCGCCAGCTGGAACAACGCCTGGCCGAGGTCACCGACAACCTGCCGGCGGTCGTCTACCAGGCGCGCCGAAGTGCCGATGGCATTCTGTCGTTCCCGTTCATCGCAGGCGATCTGCAGGCGCTGTTCGGCATCTCCCGGCAGCAAGCCGAGCAGGACGCGCGGGCGCTGCTGGCCTGTATCGAGGAGGACGACCGCGACGACATCGTGCGTGCGATCGAGCAGGCCGCGCGCCAGTTCGCGCCGCTGACGCTCGAGTTCCGCCTGTGCGGCGACGACGATCCACCGCGCTGGGTGCGCAGCCACGCCCATCCCTATGCCACCGAGGAAGGCGCGGTGACCTGGAGCGGATACTGGGTGGACGTGAGCGAGGCACGCCTGCAGGCCGATGCGCTGGCGGCGGCCAAGGCCGAGGCCGAGCAGGCCGCCGAGACCAAATCGCGCTTCCTGGCCACCATGAGCCACGAGATCCGCACGCCCATGAGTGGCGTGCTGGGCATGCTGGAGGTGCTGGCGCATTCGCCATTGGATGCCGAACAGCAGCGCATCCTGGGGGTGATCGATGATTCTGCGCAGATGCTGCGGCAGATCCTCGACGACATTCTCGACTACTCACGGCTGGAAGCCGGAGCGCTGCGCCTGGAGCCGGTGCCGCAACCGCTGCGGCCGCTGCTGGAGAGCGTGTGCCGGTTGCTTTCCGCGCAGGCCAGTGCACGTGGCCTGGCGCTGCAGGTGCAGATCGATCCGCAGCTGGCGGCGGCGCACGAAGTGGACGGTGTGCGGTTGCGCCAGATCGTGTTCAACCTGCTCAGCAACGCCATCAAGTTCACCACGCAGGGCGAAGTACGCCTGCAGCTGGATGTGCTGGGGCCGACCTCGGACGAAGGCGTGCAACCGCTGTGCCTGAGCGTGACCGATACCGGCATGGGCATTGCACCGGAGCAGCTGCAGCACCTGTTCGAGCCGTTCACCCAGGTCGGTGTCTATATCCAGCGCGACCATGGGGGTACCGGCCTGGGCCTGAGTATCTGCCAGCGCCTGGTGCAGATGATGGAGGGCGAACTGACCCTGCAAAGCGCCCTGGGTGAAGGCACGCGCGCTGAAGTGCGGGTATCGCTGGTGGAAGCCGGCAGCGAGGATGCCGCCGCGCTGGTGGCCGAGCAGGACCAGGCCGCGCTGCTGCCGGCCGCGCTGCGCCAGGCACGGGTACTGGTGATCGAGGACCACCCTACCAACCAGGCAATGATGGCCTGGCGCCTGCAGCAGCTGGGCGTACCCTACGTGCTGGAGGGTGACGGCCAGCAGGCCCTGGACCGGTTGCTGACCGAGTCGTTCGATCTGGTGATCACCGATTGCCGGATGCCGGTCCTCGACGGATTCGGCTTCACCCGGCTGCTGCGCGAACGTGAGGGCCGCAATGGCCAGCCACGGCTGACGGTGCTGGCCTTGACCGCCAGCGTGCTCGACGACGATGCGCGGCGCTGCCGTGAGGCGGGCATGGACGCGGTGCTGGCCAAGCCGTTGACGCTGGCAGCGCTGCGCGCGGCGTTGCTGCGCTGGTTGCCACAGGCCCAGGGACAGCGACGGGCCCAGCCACACGCGTTCGCTGCGCCGCTGCAGGAGTGTGCCGACGACAGCGCGGTGATGCCCGACCTGGCGGCGCTGGAGCGGCAGTTCGGCTCACGCGCGGTGGCCGAGCAGTTGCGCGACAGCCTGCTGCAGGCCAGCGAAAGTGATCTGGGCGCCGTGCTGCATGCGGTGCAGAGCGGCGACCCCGCAACGGCGGCGTTGCACCTGCATCGCCAGGCCGGTGGCCTGGGCGCGGTGGGTGCGGCGGCGCTGGCCAGCGAAGCCGGCGTGCTGGTCGAACGCCTGCACGCCGCCGGTGGATCCGATCCGACGGAGCTGTTCGCGGCGGTCGAGGCCTTCGTGGCACGGCTGCGGCAACAGCTGCAACGCCTGGCTCACTGAGCGGGCAGCTGCTGCAGATAGGCAATCACCAGCGCGCGGCGTTCGGCGCTGGGAAAGGCGTTGTACATGCGGGTGCCGGGTACCACATGGGTGGGCGATTGCAGGAAGGCATCCAGGGTCTGCGCGGTCCAGGTGAGGTCAGCGCGGCGCATGCCGTCCGAATAGCCGTAGTCGGGCAGGCTGCCGGCGCGACGGCCGATCACCCCGTGCAGGTTGGGGCCGAAGCGATGGATGCCGCCGGGCTGGACGGTATGGCAGCCGGCACACAGTTCGAACGCGCGCTGCATGGCCTGCTGGCGCGCCTGCTGCGGCGTGGCCGGCACGGCCGGTGGACGCTGGCAGGCGGTCCCGGCCAGGGCCAGGGCCATCACGATCAGGGCAGGGAGCTCGCGCATGGGCGGGCAGCATAGCGGTCTGCCCGAACGGCTGGGCTGCGACACGCGGTCGCAGCCCATGACGGTCACATGCCCGAGTAGTTCGGGCCGCCGCCGCCCTGCGGGGTCACCCAGACGATGTTCTGGGTCGGGTCCTTGATGTCGCAGGTCTTGCAGTGCACGCAGTTCTGCGCGTTGATCTGCAGGCGCGCGTTGTCGGCTTCGCCGACGAACTCGTATACACCGGCCGGGCAGTAGCGGGCTTCCGGGCCGGCGTACTCGGCCAGGTTCACCTTCACCGGAATGCTCGGATCCTTCAGGGTCAGGTGGCTGGGCTGGTTCTCGTCGTGGTTGGTGCTGCTGAGGAACACCGAGCTGAGACGGTCGAAGGTCAGCACACCGTCCGGCTTCGGGTAGGCGATGCGAGTGTGCTGGGCCGCCGGCTCCAGGCAGGCATGGTCCGGCTGGGTGCGGTGCAGGGTCCACGGCGGGTTGCGCACACCCAGCTTGGGCAGCAGCCACTGCTCCACGCCGGTCATCAGCGTAGCCACGGTCTGGCCCTTCTTGAACCACTGCTTGAAGTTCTTGGCCTGCTGCAGTTCGGTGAACAGCCAGCTGGCTTCGAAGGCCTTAGGGTAGGCGCCCAGCTCATCGTGCTGGCGGTCGGCGGCGAGCGCATCAAACGCGGCGTCGGCGCACAGCATCCCGGTCTTGATCGCCGCATGGCTGCCCTTGATGCGGCTGGCGTTGAGGTAGCCGGCCTCGCAGCCGACCAGAGCGCCACCGGGGAACACCGTCTTCGGCAGCGACAGCAGGCCGCCAGCGGTGATCGCGCGCGCGCCGTAGCCGATGCGGGTACCGCCTTCCAGGTGCTTGCGGATGTCCGGATGGGTCTTGAAGCGCTGGAATTCCTCGAACGGGCTCAGCCACGGGTTCCTGTAGTCCAGGCCGACCACGTAGCCGATGGCAACCTTGCCGCCGTCGGCGTGGTACAGGAACGCGCCGCCGTAGGTGTCGCTGTCCAGCGGCCAGCCAGCGGCGTGCACCACCAGGCCCGGCTCATGCTTGGCCGGGTCGATCTGCCACAGTTCCTTGATGCCGATGCCGTAGGCCTGCGGGTCCTTGCCTTCGTCCAGCTTGTAGCGGGCGATCAGCTGGCGGCCGAGGTGGCCGCGCGCGCCTTCGGCGAAGATCGTGTACTTGGCCTGCAGCGCCATGCCGCGCTCGAAGGCCGGGCCGATGCTGCCGTCCTTCTCGATGCCCATGTCGCCGGTGGCCACGCCGATCACTTCACCGTTGTCGCCATACAGCACTTCGGCGGCGGCAAAGCCCGGGAAGATCGCCACTTCCAGCGCCTCGGCCTGCTGCGCCAGCCAGCGCGTCACTTCACCCAGGCTGATGATGTAGTTGCCTTCGTTGTGGAAGCACTCCGGCAGCAGCGCGTTGGGCGTGCTGCGCGAACCGGTCTCGCTGAGGAACAGGAATTCGTCGCGGGTGACCTTCTGCTTCAGCGGTGCGCCACGCTCGGCCCAGTCCGGGAACAGTTCGGTCAGCGCGCGCGGGTCCATCACCGCACCGGACAGCACGTGCGCGCCCGGCTCGGAACCCTTTTCCAGCACGCACACCGACAGTTCGCGGCCGGCCTCGATCGCGCGCTGGCGCAGGCGGATCGCGGTGGCCAGGCCGGCAGGACCGGCGCCGACGATCACCACGTCGAATTCCATTACTTCACGCGGGGGCAGGGCGTTGGCTTCAGCGCTCATCGATTGCATGACTCGTGGGTAGGGCCGGCATCGGGGCCACCGGCGGTGCCTGGGAATCGCGCGTGCGGCCACGGGCGAAACGGTTGTTTGAATGTGTCAGGGTACCGGGACGCGCCGGATCCAGCTAGATCGCCGATGTTCACGTCCTGATTGCTGCAGTGCAGCGTACTGCTCGTGGCCGGGTAGGTGCCAACCTGGGTTGGCACATTGTTTCACCGCGCGGACCCGCATCCGTTTGGACCAAGGTCCACACCTACCAGACGCGATGCGTGCGGATGACCGACAATGGTCGGGTCCTGACTGCGTGTGAGTGCCATGGCTTTGCATCCGTACGATCTGTTCGATGTCCGTTCCCTGCTCAACGAGGAAGAGCGCGCGGTGCAGGAGAGCGTGGCCCGCTTCACCAACGAACGCGTGCTGCCGATCATCGGCGATGCCTTCGACCAGGCCCGTTTCCCCGCTGAACTGGTGCCGGAGATCGCTGCGCTGGGCCTGCTCGGCGCAACCCTGCCGGCGCAGTACGGTGGCGGCGACCTGGGTGCGGTCAGCTACGGCCTGATCTGCCAGGAGCTGGAGCGCGGCGACTCCGGCCTGCGCAGTTTCGTCTCGGTGCAGAGCTCGCTGTGCATGTACCCGATCTACGCTTACGGCAGCGAGGAACAGCGCCAGCAGTGGCTGCCGGCGATGGCACGCGGCGAGCTGATCGGCTGTTTCGGCCTGACCGAGGCGCACGGAGGCTCGGACCCGGCCAGCATGAAGACCCGCGCGGTGCGCGATGGCAGTGATTGGCGCATCAGCGGCAGCAAGATGTGGATCACCAGTGGCCCGGTGGCCGATCTGGCCATCGTCTGGGCGCAGACCGAGGACGGCATCCAGGGCTTCGTACTGGAAAAGGGCATGGCCGGATTCACCACCCAGGAGATCAAGCACAAGATGAGCCTGCGCGCCTCGTTGACCGGTGCGCTGTTCTTCGACGATGTACGCGTGCCCGACAGCCACCGGCTGCCGAATGTGAAGGGCCTGAAGGGGCCGCTGGGCTGCCTGACCCAGGCCCGTTACGGCATCAGCTGGGGCCCGATCGGCGCGGCCATTGCCTGCCTGGATGAAGCGCTGGGCTATGCCAAGGAACGCGTGCTGTTCGGCCGCCCGCTGGCGGCCACCCAGAGCGCGCAGATCAAACTGGCCGAGATGGCCCGCCGCATCACCACCGCGCAGCTGCTGGCGTTGCAGCTGGGGCGGTTGAAGGAAGCCGGCCAGATGCAGCCGCAGCAGGTCAGCCTGGCCAAGTGGAACAACTGCCGCATGGCCATCGACATCGCCCGCGAGTGTCGCGATCTGCTGGGTGGGGCCGGCATCACCACCGAGCACGTGGCGATCCGCCACGCGCTGAACCTGGAATCGGTGATCACCTATGAAGGCACCGAAACCGTGCATCAGCTGGTGATCGGTCGCGAGCTGACCGGGATCAGCGCTTTCTGACGCTATCCGGTTTCCGGACGAGATACGGGGGAGCCGAGCGCGGGCTCGGCTCTACAGGAGCGTACGTGTAGAGCCGAGCCCATGCTCGGCTGCTTTCTTTCACGCCCCGCCGGCAAACCCGTGCTGGCGCCACGCCTCGTACATCACCACGGCCACGGTGTTGGACAGATTGAGGCTGCGGTTGTCCGGCCGCATCGGCAGGCGCAGGCGACGGCCATCGGGCAGGGCATCGAGCACATCCTGCGGCAGGCCACGGCTTTCCGGGCCGAACAGGAACGCGTCGCCGTCTTCGAACGCCACGCTGTCATAGCGGACGCTGGCACGCGTACTCAGGGCGAACAGCCGCTTCGGTGCGATCCGCGCCAGCGCGGTATCCAGGTCGGGGTGCACCTGCAGGCGCGAATACTCGTGGTAGTCCAGCCCGGCGCGCTTGAGCTGCTTGTCTTCCAGTGCGAAGCCGAGCGGCTCGACCAGGTGCAGCTGCGCGCCGGTGTTGGCGCAGAGCCGGATCACATTGCCCGTGTTGGGCGGGATTTCCGGTTGGAACAGGATCACGTGGAACTGGGGCGCGGCATTCATCGGCGCAGTGTACCTGCGGCGGCCGCAGCCCATACGGCGCACGCCCTGCGCGAGGCAGGGCGGCACCGCTTACGGGCGCAGCAGGACCTGGGCGGTTTCGGTGGCCAGGGCCTGCAGGTCGGCGGCGCTCGGGCGCACCTGCAGGGCCGGCAGGTTGACGATCACCGAGTGGGCGACGTTGGTGGCGGCGGCAGCCAGAGTGGCGGCATAGCGCTGGGCTTCCAGTTCGGCGGCCAGGGCGACGCGCTGTTCCAGGCTGGGGCGCACTTCCACCGAGGCCAGCGTCGTGATCGGCATCGCGGCGGCAACCGGGGCGGCGACGTAGCCGTTGCGCTCGGCCAGCTGGTCGGCGCTCGGACGCACTTCCACGGTGGCCAGGGTCGGGATGCCGCTGGCGCGTTCCCAAGCCTGCTGGGCCAGCTGGTCGGCGGCCGGGCGGACCTGCACGGTGTCCAGGGTCTTGATGGATTCGGAGGCCTGCACCGACGAAACAACCGCGGTGCCGGCGATCAGGGCGATGGCGATGGCAATGGTCTTGGCGTTCATGACGGGGCCTGTTTAGTGTTGGTGAGCAGTGGTGTGGTAGTAAGGTAGTACACCGATTCTGGGCTTGCAAGGAAAATTTTCGATTTCCTGCGTTTGTTCAGTCTTCAGTCAGCTTTCGTCTGAAGCCCTTCGTGGCGCAGGAGTTACCAAGCAATCCCCGTGCCAACTTTTAATCGTTGATTTACAAGGAGTTTTGTCGGCCTGGAAAGTGTCCGCTGGGCGGACACCTGTCCATTCGACGGGCGGCGGACACTGTCCGGACGCCGCCCGGGGGTGCATGTGACCGCCGCTGCCCGGCCGCACAGGGCGCGCGGATGGCGCAGAGGGGCAAACACCCCCAGTGACTGCCGACCGATTCCTGCCGTTGCGCGCGCAGGCTAGGATCGGGGTTCACCTATGTGACCAAGGATCTGGATATGTCTTTCGCCGTTCGCCCGCGCGCTGCACTGCTGGCTGTCGCCCTCAGCACCGCCCTGGGCACGCTTGCGCCCACCTCCGCGCTGGCCGCCAAGCCGGCGGCACCGGCCAGGGTCGACATTCCGTATGAGCAGTTCACCCTGCCCAACGGTCTGCGCGTGATCGTGCATACCGATCGCAAGGCGCCGATCGTGGCGGTCAACATCTGGTACCACGTCGGCAGCAAGGACGAACCGGCCGGCCGCACCGGCTTTGCCCACCTGTTCGAGCACCTGATGTTCCAGGGCAGCGAAAACCACAGCGGCGAATTCTTCGAACCGTTCAAGCAGGTCGGTGCCACCAACCAGAACGGCACCACCAACACCGACCGCACCAACTACTTCGAGAACGTGCCGACGACCGCGCTGGACATGGCGTTGTGGATGGAATCGGACCGCATGGGCCATCTGGTCGGTGCGATCGACCAGGCCGCGCTGGATGAGCAGCGTGGCGTGGTGCAGAACGAGAAGCGCCAGGGCGAGAACCAGCCGTATGGCCAGGCCTGGGACCAGCTCACCAAGGCGCTGTACCCGGTGGGCCATCCGTACCACCACGGCGTGATCGGCTCGATGAACGATCTCAACGCCGCGTCGCTGGATGACGTGAAGACCTGGTTCCGCACCTGGTACGGCCCGAACAACGCGGTGCTGGTGCTGGCCGGCGACATCGACCTGGCCACCGCCAAGGAAAAGGTCGCCCGCTACTTCGGCAGCATCCCGGCCGGCCCGAGCATGGCGCAGCCGGCGGTGAACGTGGCCAAGCGCAGCGCCGATACGCGCGAGACGATGACCGACAAGGTGCCGCAGGCACGCATCTACCGCGCCTGGAACGTGCCGCAGGTCGGCACGACTGACATCGACCAGCTGCAGCTGTTCGCACAGGTGCTGGGCGGTGCCAAATCCTCGCGCCTGAGCCAGCGCCTGCAGCACCAGGACAAGCTGGTGGACAGCATCGGTTCGGGGCTGTCGTCGTCGCAGCTGGGCTCCAACTTCCTGATCGTGGCCACGGTCAAGCAGGGCCAGGATCCGGCCAAGGTCGAGAAGATCATCGATGAGGAACTGGACCGGCTGATCAAGCAGGGCCCGACCGCCGCCGAACTGGAGCGCGCCAAGACCGGCGCCCGTGCCGGCTTCATCCGCGGCATCGAACGCATCGGTGGCTTCGGCGGCAAGGCCGACGCGCTGGCCGAGTGCGCGGTGTTCACCGGTGATCCGGGCTGCTTCCGCACCTCGCTGGCCAACATCGAGAAGACCACCGCCGCCGATCTCACCCGTCTCGGTGCGCAGTGGCTGGACAAGGGCAGCCACACCCTGGTGATCGCACCGGGTGAGCGCGTGGCGCTGAAGGAAGAACCGAGCCAGGCGCCGAAGCCGTTCACCGTGCCGGCGGTGGACCCCAAGTACAGCACCCTGCCCGACCAGGTCGACCGCAAGGCGGGCGTGCCGCAGACCCGCGAGTTCCCGCAGCTGAAGTTCCCGGCGCTGCAGCGCGCCACGCTGAAGAACGGCACCCGGGTGATCCTGGCCGAGCGCCATGAGATTCCGGTGGTGCAGTTCAGCTACCAGTTCCCGGGTGGCTTCAGCGCCGACCAGGGTCGCAAGCCGGGCACCGCCAACTTCACCATGAGCCTGATGACCGAAGGCGCCGGCAAGCTGGGGTCGCTGGCCTTCGCCGACGCCGCCGACGCGCTGGGTGCCAGCCTCGATGCCTCGGCCGGGCTGGATTCGATGAGCGTGGATCTGTCGGCCCTGAAGGAGAACCTGGCGCCGTCGCTGGCGCTGTACCGCGACCTGCTGCGCGAGCCGCGCTTCGAACAGGGCGAGATCGACCGCGTGCGCGCCACCTGGATCGCCGGGATCCAGCAGGAGAAGGTCAACCCGGGTGCGGTGGCGATGCGCGTGCTGCCGCCGCTGCTGTACGGCAAGGGCCATCCGTACGCCATTCCGTTCACCGGCAGCGGTGATGAAGCCGCCATCAGCGGCCTGACCCGCGAGGATCTGGTCGACTTCCACCACGACTGGCTGCGCCCGCAGAACGGCACCCTGATCGTGGTCGGCGACACCACGCTGGCCGAGATCGTGCCGCTGCTGGACAAGCAGCTGGGTGACTGGAAGGCCGCCGGCGATGCGCCGCAGGTGAAGGCGGCCACCGATGTCGCGCTGCCCAAGGGCCCGCGCGTGTTCCTGATCGACCAGCCGGGTGCGGTGCAGGCCAATCTGTTCGCCGGCCAGGTGGTGCCGCCGTCCAGCGCCGCCAGTTCGACCCGCTTCGACATCGCCAACGGGGTGATCGGTGGTGACTTCACCTCGCGCCTGAACATGAACCTGCGCGAGGACAAGCACTGGTCCTACGGCGCGCGCAGCAGCGCGACCAGCTCGGTGGGCCAGCGTCCGTGGATGGCCAGCGCGCCGGTGCAGATCGACAAGACCGGCCCGGCGATGGCGGAAATGCGCAAGGAGATCGCCGCGTTCGCCGACGGCAGCAAGCCGGCCACTGCCGACGAGGTCAACCGCATCCGCAACATCCAGACCCTGAGCCTGCCCGGCGCCTACGAGACCGCCAGCGCGGTGGCGGCGACCATCGGTTCGATCGTGCAGTTCAAGCGCCCGGACGACTATGTGCTGCGTCGCAAGGCCGAGATCGAGGCGATGACCCCGGCACAGGTGCAGCAGGCCGCCGCCGAGATCAAGCCGCAGGCGCTGACCTGGGTGGTGGTGGGTGACCTGAAGCAGACCGAAGCGGCGGTGCGCGCGCTGAACCTGGGCGAAGTGACCGTGATCGATGCCGAAGGCAACCCGGTCAAGAAATAAGGGATGTGCCTGCCCGCCAAGGCGGGCAGGCCTCCCCCCCGGTAGTGCCGGCCGCTGGCCGGCAACCCGGTGACCCCGGCCCCGGCTACCCCCGATTCAGGCTGTTCAGGCAGAATCCCCTCAACCCCTTCCAGGATCTGCCCATGCGCATTCTGCTGCTCTCCTCCCTGCTGCTTACCGTCACCGCCTGTACCTGGGTGCCGATCGAACCGGCCGGCAAGGCGACCCGCGTGCTGCCGGCAGGGCCGGTTCCGGCTGGCTGCATCGCCAAGGGCGAGGTGGTGGTGTCGGTGAAGAGCAAGGTCGGCTTCTACAACCGCAACCCGCTGCGCGTTCAGGAAGAGCTGGAAACCCTGGCCCGCAACGAGGCCCCCAGTGCCGGTGCCAACGCCGTGCAGGCCGCTGCCGCCCCCGCCGACGGCAGCCAGCGCTTTGCAGCGTTCCAGTGCCCGCCGCGCTGAACGCTTCACCATACGGGCAAGGCTGAATTCGTAAAGATGCGGTGAAAGCCCGGGGGTTATAGAATAGCGCCCCCTTTGCCTGAGCCTTGGCGCTAACCTCGATGCTCTTCAAGAATGTCTCGATCGCCGGCCTGGCACACGTCGACGCGCCGCATACGCTGACGACCAAGGAAATCAACGAACGCCTGCAGCCGACGCTGGATCGCCTGGGCATCCGCACCGACGTGCTTGGCGATATCGCCGGCGTGCACGCGCGCCGCCTGTGGGACAACGGCGTGCTGGCCTCGGACGCGGCCACCATGGCCGGCCGCAAGGCGCTGGAAGATGCCGGCATCGAAGCGACCCAGGTTGGCCTGCTGGTCAATACCTCGGTCAGCCGTGACTACCTGGAGCCGTCGACCGCGTCGATCGTGTCCGGCAACCTCGGCGTGAGCGACGAGTGCATGACCTTCGACGTCGCCAATGCCTGCCTGGCCTTCATCAACGGCATGGATATCGCCGCGCGCATGATCGAGCGCGGTGATATCGACTATGCGCTGGTGGTGGACGGCGAGACCGCCAACCTGGTGTACGAGAAGACCCTGGAGCGGATGACCGCCCCGGACGTGTCCGCCGATGATTTCCGCAATGAGCTGGCGGCGCTGACCACCGGTTCGGGTGCCGCGGCCATGGTGATGGCGCGCTCGGAGCTGGTGCCCGACGCGCCGCGCTACAAAGGTGGCGTGACCCGCTCGGCCACCGAGTGGAACCAGCTGTGCCTGGGCAACCTGGACCGCATGGTCACCGACACCCGCCTGCTGCTGATCGAAGGCATCAAGCTGGCACAGAAGACCTTCGCTGCCGCCAAGATCGCACTCGGCTGGGCGGTGGAGGAACTGGACCAGTTCGTCATCCACCAGGTCAGCCAGCCGCACACCGCCGCGTTCATCAAGAACTTCGGCATCGACCCGAAGAAGGTGATGACCATCTTCGGCGAGCACGGCAACATCGGTCCGGCCTCGGTGCCGATCGTGCTGAGCAAGCTCAAGCAGCTGGGCAAGCTGAAGAAGGGCGATCGCATCGCGCTTCTGGGCATCGGCTCGGGCCTGAACTGCTCGATGGCGGAAGTGGTCTGGTAAACAGCCTGCTGCACGATCTCCTGTAGAGCCGAGCCCTGCTCGGCTCACGCGCGCAGCGCGGCTCTTCAGCAGCGGACGAGAAAGCAGCCGGGCATGGCTCGGCTCTACAGTGCGCCGCGACTCTCCTTAGGTGCTCCGCATGCGCGATCTTCCCGGTTACCCCGCCCACCCGCAGCGTTTCGAGGTTCGTCCCGGCCTGTCGATGAGCTATCTCGACGAAGGCCCGCGCGACGGCGAGGTGGTGGTGATGGTGCACGGCAACCCGTCGTGGAGCTATTACTGGCGCACGCTGGTGGCCGGCCTGTCGGACAGGTACCGCTGCATCGTGCCGGACCATATCGGCATGGGCCTGTCGGACAAGCCCGACGACCGCCGCTACGAATACACCCTGCAGTCGCGCGTGGATGACCTGGATGCACTGCTCAAGCACCTGGGTATCACCGGCCCGGTGACCCTGGCCGTGCACGACTGGGGCGGCATGATCGGCTTCGGCTGGGCGCTGTCGCACCACGCGCAGGTCAAGCGCCTGGTGGTGCTCAACACGGCCGCCTTCCCGATGCCGGCGGCGAAGAAGATGCCGTGGCAGATCGCGCTGGGCCGCCACTGGAAGATCGGTGAGTGGATCATCCGCACCTTCAACGCGTTCTCCTCCGGCGCCTCGTGGCTGGGCGTGGAGCGGAAGATGCCGGCCGACGTACGTCGCGCCTACGTGTCGCCGTACAACAGCTATGCCAACCGCATCAGTACCATCCGCTTCATGCAGGACATTCCGCTGTCGCCGGCTGACAAGGCGTGGTCGCTGCTGGAACGCGCCGGCAAGGCGCTGCCGTCGTTCGCCGACCGCCCGGCCTTCCTCGGCTGGGGCCTGCGCGACTTCGTTTTCGACCATCATTTCCTGAAGGGCTTCCAGGCCGCGCTGCCGCAGGCCCAGGTGCATGCCTTCGAGGACGCCGGCCATTACGTGCTGGAAGACAAGCACGAAGTGCTGGTGCCGGAAATCCGTGCGTTCCTGGACAAGAACCCGATCTGAGGGGGCGTGCCGACCGTTGGTCGGCACAGCGGCCGGGTTCATAAGGTTGCCGGCCAGCGGCCGGCACTACCACTACGCCGCTATCGGCGCCTGCGGTGGCGAGGACGGGCTGTTGCCGTTGTCGTCCGGATGATCGTCGTCGTTGCCCGCCTCGTCGCGCCAGCGCCAGTCGGCCAGGGTCAGCGGATCCAGGCCATAGGCAATGCGCGCCTTGTCGCACTGCGGGCTGGCCTTGCCGTACTCCCATGAGGCGTCCACCTCGCGGCACACGCTGGGCCGGTTGGGGTGGATGGTGCAGCGCGAATACACGCCGATCTGCGCATCCAGCGCCACACAGCGCACTGGCTTGGAATGGGTGCCGCGCATGCACAGGCGGTGCGGGTCGAGCACCTCGGTCAGCTGGTGCGGCACGCCGCCGGGGGTGACCTCGTCCGATTCCATCCAGTGGAAGGCCACGCGGTATTGGGTGCAGCAGGCGCCGCAGGTCATGCAGGGGTGTTGCATGGGCAAGCCGCCTCGGGCGGCAGTCGGAATCGGGAACGAGGCAGCGGATTTTCCACGAAGCGGGCCGCCGCGCAAGAAATTCCGTAAGCGGCGACAATGAACGGATGAACCGACCCTGCAATATCGCCGCGCGCCTGCCTGAACTGGCGCGTGAACGCCCCGACCAGATCGCCATCCGCTGCCCCGGCCGCCGCGGCGCCGGCAACGGCATGGCCGCCTACGATGTGACCCTGGATTACCGCCAGCTGGACGCGCGCAGCGACGCCATGGCCGCCGGCCTGGCCGGTTACGGGATCGGCCGTGGCGTGCGCACGGTGGTGATGGTGCGGCCCTCGCCGGAGTTCTTCCTGCTGATGTTCGCGCTGTTCAAGCTGGGGGCGGTGCCGGTACTGGTCGATCCGGGCATTGACCGGCGCGCGCTGAAGCAGTGCCTGGACGAGGCGCAGCCGCAGGCCTTCATCGGCATTGCGCTGGCCCATGTGGCGCGGCTGGCGCTGCGCTGGGCGCCCTCGGCCACCCGCCTGGTCACGGTCGGGCGCCGGCTGGGCTGGGGCGGGACCACGCTGGCCGCGCTGGAGCGCGCCGGTGCCAACGGTGGGCCGATGCTGGCCGCCACTGACGGCGAGGACATGGCCGCGATCCTGTTCACCAGCGGCTCCACCGGCGTGCCCAAGGGCGTGGTCTACCGCCACCGCCACTTCGTCGGCCAGATCCAGCTGCTGGGCAGCGCCTTCGGCATGGAAGCGGGCGGGGTGGACCTGCCGACCTTCCCGCCGTTCGCCTTGTTCGACCCGGCGTTGGGGCTGACCTCGGTGATTCCGGACATGGACCCGACCCGGCCGGCACAGGCCGACCCGTCGCGCCTGCACGACGCCATCCAGCGTTTCGGCGTGACCCAGCTGTTCGGCTCGCCTGCACTGATGCGCGTGCTGGCCCGACACGGCCGGCCGCTGCCGGGCGTGACCCGGGTGACCTCGGCCGGGGCGCCGGTGCCGCCGGACGTGGTGGCCACCATCCGCAGCCTGCTGCCGGCCGATGCGCAGTTCTGGACGCCTTACGGCGCCACCGAATGCCTGCCGGTGGCGGTGGTCGAAGGCCGCGAACTGGAACGCACGCGTGCGGCCACCGAGGGCGGTGCCGGCACCTGCGTAGGCAGCGTGGTGGCACCGAACGAGGTGCGCATCATCGCCATCGACGATGCGCCGCTGGCCGACTGGTCGCAGGCGCGCGTGCTGGGCGTGGGCGCGGTGGGTGAGATCACCGTGGCCGGGCCGACGGCCACCGACAGCTACTTCAACCGCCCGCAGGCCACGGCGGCGGCAAAGATTGCCGAAACCCTGGCCGATGGCAGCACCCGCATCGTCCATCGCATGGGCGATGTGGGCTATTTCGATGCGCAGGGCCGCCTCTGGTTCTGTGGCCGCAAGACCCATCGGGTGGAAACCGCCGCGGGGCCGCTGTACACCGAACAGGTCGAGCCGGTGTTCAACACCGTGGCCGGGGTGGCGCGCACCGCGCTGGTGGGAGTGGGAGCTGCCGGAGCGCAGCGGCCGGTGCTGTGCGTGGAACTGCAACGTGGCCAGTCCGACAGCCCGGCGCTGCAGGACGCGCTGCGCGCGCATGCCGCCGCCCGCCTGCCCGAGGCCGGCCTGCAGCACTTCCTGGTGCATCCATCATTCCCCGTCGATATCCGTCACAACGCCAAGATCGGCCGCGAGAAGCTCGCCGTCTGGGCCAGCGCCCAACTGGAGAAGCGCGCATGAAGATCCTGGTCACCGGCGGTGGCGGTTTCCTGGGCCAGGCGCTGTGCCGCGGGCTGGTCGAGCGCGGCCACCAGGTGCTGGCGTTCAACCGCAGCCATTACCCGCCGCTGCAGGCGCTGGGCGTAGGCCAGATCCGCGGAGATCTGGCCGATGCACAGGCGGTACTGCATGCGGTGGCCGGCGTCGATGCGGTATTCCACAACGGTGCCAAGGCGGGCGCGTGGGGCAGCTATGACAGCTACCACCAGGCCAACGTGGTCGGCACCGACAACGTGATCGCGGCCTGTCGCGCGCATGGCATCGGCAAGCTGGTGTACACCTCCACGCCCAGCGTGACCCACCGCGCCACCCACCCGGTGGAAGGGCTGGGTGCCGACGAAGTGCCCTACGGCGAGGATTTCCAGGCGCCGTATGCGGCCACCAAGGCGATTGCCGAACAGCGTGTGCTGGCCGCCAACGACGCCACGCTGGCCACAGTGGCGTTGCGCCCGCGCCTGATCTGGGGCCCGGGTGACCAGCAGTTGGTGCCGCGCCTGGCCGAGCGCGCGCGGCAGGGCCGCCTGCGCCTGGTCGGCGATGGCAGCAACAAGGTCGATACCACCTACATCGACAATGCCGCGCTGGCGCACTTTCTCGCTTTCGAGGCGCTGGCCCCCGGCGCGGCCTGCGCCGGCAAGGCGTACTTCATCTCCAACGGCGAACCGCTGCCGATGCGCGAACTGGTCAACAAGCTGCTGGCGGCCGTGGGTGCGCCGACCGTGGACAAGGCGATCAGCTTCAAGACCGCTTACCGCATCGGCGCGATCTGCGAGCGGCTGTGGCCGCTGCTGCGCCTGCGTGGCGAACCGCCGCTGACCCGCTTCCTGGCCGAGCAGCTGTGCACGCCGCACTGGTACAGCATGGAACCGGCACGCCGCGATTTCGGCTATGTGCCGCAGGTCAGCATCGAAGAAGGGCTGCGCAGGCTGAAGGCTTCATCTGCCGCATAGATCGCCGTCACTGGTTGCACACCGCCAGACCGGGAGGATGGACCCACGCCATCCAACGGCCCGGACATCTGCGAGGAGCGCCATGCTGCATTACGCCGTCATTTTCTTTGTCATCGCCATCATTGCTGCCGTGCTCGGTTTCTCCGGCATCGCCGGTGCGGCCAGCAACATCGCCTGGATCCTGTTCGTTGTGTTCCTGATCCTTGCTGTGATCTCGATGTTCCGCAAGCGCGGATAGAGTCGAGCCATGCTCGACTGACGCGCCTGTAGAGTCGAGCGATGCTCGACTACCCCAAAAGCAGTCGAGCAAGCTCGACTCTACAGAAGCGGGTTTCCCGGGTTACACCAGCGCCTTGTCAGCCGCATGGCGCTCCAGCGCCAGCTCGATCAACCGCGTGATCAGCGCGGTGTAGCCCAGCCCGCTGGCGCCCCACAGTTTTGGATACATGCTGATGCGGGTGAAGCCGGGCAGGGTATTGATCTCGTTGATGACGATCTTGCCCTCGGCGGTGAGGAACACATCCACCCGCGCCATGCCCGCACACTCCAGCGTCTGGTAAGCCTGCAGCGCGATCCGCTGGATGCGCGCCTGGGTATCGGCATCGATATCGGCCGGCACCACCACCTCGGCACCGTCGGCGTTGATGTACTTGGTGTCGTAGGCATAGAACTCATCGTGCAGCACCACTTCACCGCACACGCTGGCCTGTGGCTGCGCGTTGCCCAGCACGGCGCACTCGATCTCTCGGCCGACCACGGCCGATTCCACCAGCACCTTGTGGTCATGGCGCAGCGCCAGTTCCAGTGCGGCAGCAAAGTCATGCGCGTCCTTCACCTTGCTTACGCCTACCGACGAGCCCTGGTTGGCTGGCTTCACGAACAGCGGCAGCCCCAGCTGCGCGATCAGTGCCGCCACGTCCGCCTGCGCGGCCTGATGGCGGCGCAGGCATACCCAGGGCGCCACCGCCAGGCCGGCATCGCGCAGCAGGCGCTTGGCCACGTCCTTGTCCATGGCCGCCGCCGAGCCCAGTACCGATGACCCGACGAAGGGCAGGCCGGCCATGCGCAGCAGCCCCTGCAACGCACCGTCCTCGCCCAGCGGCCCGTGCACGATCGGCAGCACCACATCGATCTGGCCGAGCGCGGTGGACGCCTGCACTGGTTGCAGCGGCGCTTGCCCGGCCCCCGGCCGCAGCGCCAGCGTGGTGCCGGAAGGACGCAGCGCAATGCGTGCCGGATCTTCGGCATTGAGCAGGAAGGTGTCTGGCTGGCTCAGGTGCCACTGGCCCTGCTTGTCGATGCCGATCAGCACCGGCTCGAAGCGCTCGCGGTCGAGCGCGTCGAGGATGTTCTTCGCCGACTGCAGTGAAACTTCGTGCTCGGAGGAGGTGCCCCCGAAGATGATGCCGACCCGGGTCCGTGCCATGGGGAATGCGATGTCCTGTGCGTTGCGTGGCCGTACAGCATGAACCTTCCATTGCCACTCAGGTGAGGCACAGATGAATCACCGGGCCGCCGGCTCGGGCAGTGGCCAACCTTGGTTGGCCCCCGGAAAATCCAGCGCCGACCAAGGTCGGCATCTGCCAGAACGAGGTCCCAGCAGCATTGGGGTCAGAGCCCGTTGCGGAGCAACGGGATCCGGCCCCGGATAGTCCGACAGATCGCAGCAAACTGTCGAAGGCGGGGTGGGTCCGGTTGCGGGGGCGTGAGCCGCATGGATGCGGCGACCGAGCTTACATGGACGTACTTGCAGCGTCTCCCGCAACCGGACCCATCCCGCCAACCCACGGAATGCATGCTGTTGGTGTTGAGGTTGCCGGCCAGCGGCCGGCACTACCGCGGGTGCCGGGCGGCAGCCCGGCCCAAGCCCCCCACCCACGCAGGTAGAATGCGCACATGGCTCTTTCCCTGCTCAAGTCCCTCAAGCCGGCCGCCGGCCGTGCGCTGCAGATCGCCCTGAACCGCGCGCTGGCGCTGGATCCGGATACCCGTCTTGCGCTGACCGGTCTCGATGGCCGGCATATCGACCTGACTCTGGAGGCGCCCTCGCTGGCGATGCGCATCAGCGTCGAGGGCGATCAGCTGCGGGTGGGCCCAGTGGACGCGCAGGAAGCCGATCTGGCCGTGCGAAGCAGCCTGGCCGGCGTGCTGGCGCAGCTGCCGCTGCTGGCCAACGCACGGCGCGCCGACAGCCATGGCAAGGGCCGCGTACGCGTGGCCGGCGACGCCGAGCTGGCGCGGCGCCTGCAGCAGCTGGCCAAGGGGTTTGATCCGGACTGGCAGCAGCCGTTCGTGAGCGTGTTCGGCGAGGTGCTGGGCGTACAGGTGGCCAACACTCTGCGCAGCGCCCTGCAGCACGCGCGCCAGGGGGCGATCGATCTGGCCCACAGTGCCGCCGAATTCATCACCGAGGAATCGCGCGACGTGGTGCCGCGCGCCGAACTGGAGGCCTTCCACGATGACGTGGATGTGCTGCGCGATGATGTCGAGCGCCTCGGCGCGCGCGTGCAGCGCCTGCGGGGTGCCGCATGAAGGCGCTGTTGCGGGCCAGCCGTATCGGCCGGGTGATCCTGCGTTACCGCCTCGACGATCTGCTGCAGGGCACCCCGGCCGAGCGCTGGCTGCGCCTGGCCAAGCCGTTCGTGCCGCGCGCCTCGGCCGACATCGCCGCGCAGTCGCGTGGCGCACGCCTGCGTCTGGCGCTGCAGGACCTGGGCCCGATCTTCGTCAAGTTCGGCCAGATCCTGTCCACCCGTCGCGATCTGGTGCCACCGGACGTAGCCAACGAACTGACCCTGCTGCAGGACCGGGTCAAGCCGTTCGACGGCGATACCGCGCGCCGCATCGTGGAAGAAGCGCTGGGCCTGCCGGTCAGCGAGGCCTTCGCCAGCTTCGACACCGAACCGCTGGCCTCGGCCTCGATCGCGCAGGTACATGCCGCCAGCCTGGCCGATGGCCGCCAGGTGGTGGTCAAGGTGCTGCGCCCGGGCATCGAGAAGCAGATCGACGCCGACATCGCCCTGCTCAATTCGCTGGCCGCCCTGGTCGAGCGCACCCACCCGCGTGCCGACAAGATCCGCCCGCGCGAAGTGGTGGCCGAAGTGGAAAACACCCTGGCCGCCGAGCTGGACCTGCAGCGCGAAGGCGCCAATGCCAGCGTGCTGCGCCGCTTCTGGGAAAACTCCGACGACCTGTACGTGCCGGAAGTGATCTGGAGCCACACCGCCGAGCGCGCGCTGACCCTGGAGCGCGTGTGGGGCATTCCGTCCGATGACATCGCCGCGCTGGACAAGGCCGGCATCGACCGCAAGGCGCTCGCCGCCAAGGGCGTGCGGGTGTTCTACACCCAGGTGTTCCGCGACAACTTCTTCCATGCCGATGCGCACGCCGGCAACATCTGGGTCGATACCGATCCAGCGCGCCGTGCCAACCCGCGTTTCATCGCGCTGGACTTCGGCATCATGGGCCAGCTTTCGCAGGAAGATCAGTACTACCTGGCCGAGAATTTCATGGCCATCTTCAACCGCGATTACCGCCGCATCGCCGAGCTGCATGTGCAGGCACGCTGGATGCCCGACCACGTGCGCATCGATGATCTGGAAGCGGCGGTGCGTTCGGTGTGCGAGCCGTACTTCACCCGCCCGCTGTCGCAGATCTCGCTGGCCGAAGTGCTGATGAAGCTGTTCCGCGTGGCCCAGCGCTACCAGCTGACGTTGCAGCCGCAGCTGATCCTGCTGCAGAAAACCCTGCTGAACATCGAAGGTGTCGGCCGCCAGCTGGACCCGCAGATCGACATCTGGGCGGTGGCCAAGCCGGTGCTGGCCAGGATCCTGCGCGAGCGCTACAGCCCGCGCCGGGTGGTGCGCGAGATCGGCAAGCGGCTGCCGGAAATCATGACCCATGCGCCGGACATGCCGCGCCTGGTGCATGCCTGGCTGACCCAGCAGGTGGAGGGCCGACACGAACTGGCGATGCGCTCGCGCGATCTGGTCGCGCTCGATGCCAGTGTGCAGCGGCTGCAGAAGCGTGCGGTCGGCGCGATCACCGGGGTCGGCCTGCTGGCCATCGCCGCGCTGATGTACGTGTTGCAGCCGCCGGGCTGGTACTGGGGCGACCTGCCGATGTGGAGCTGGCTGTCCGGTGCGATCGGTGCGGTGGCGCTGGCGCGCGCCTGGTGGAAGTAGACGCTATGCTGCAGGCGCTCAAGGATGAGCTGGCGCGCTTTGGCGCCGACAACGACGCGCGCGAGATCGAGCGCGGTCGGCGCATGCTCAACATCACGCCCGATACCGGTGAATTCCTGTCGGTGCTGGTGCGCTTCGGCAACGCACGGCGGGTACTGGAGATCGGCACCTCCAACGGCTATTCCACGCTGTGGCTGGCCGAGGCCGCCGCTGCCGTCGAGGGCCATGTGACCACGCTGGAGTTCGCCGAGGACAAGGCGGCGATGGCGCGTGCCACATTCGCACGCAGCGGCCTGGAGCAGCGCATCACCCTGGTCCACGGCGATGCCGGTTGCTGGCTGGCGCAGGCGGCCGAAGCCAGCATCGATCTGCTGTTCCTCGATTCGGACCGCGAACAGTACGCCGGCTGGTGGCCGCAGCTGCGCCGTGTGCTGCGGCCGGGTGGGCTGCTGGTGGTGGACAACGCCACCTCGCATGCAGCACAGATGGAACCGCTGCGGGCGCTGCTGGCCGCGGACGTGGACTTCAGCACCAGCCTGGTGCCGGTGGGCAACGGCGAACTGCTGGCCGTGCGCAACGCCTGATCCCGAACCGTCGTAGAGTCGAGCTTGCTTGACTGCTCTTCGCAAGGTGCCCGTCGAGCAAGCTCGACGCTACCGGGACGGCCCCCCGTATAATCCCGCGGTGAGTGCCGATACCGAAACCGCCCCCGAAACCGCGCCCCTGCAGCTGCTGCACCTGGATGAACGCCTGGCCGTGGTCAACAAGCCGGCCGGGCTGATGGTTCACGACAGCAAGCTGGCCCGTGGCGAAGACGACTTCCTGGCCGACCGTCTGCGCGAGCAGCTGGGCCGCCCGATCTTCCTCGTGCATCGCCTGGATCGGGCCACCAGTGGCTGCCTGCTGCTGGCCTTCGACCGAGACACCGCCAGCACGCTGGGCAAGGCGCTGATGGGCGGCGACGTGCTGAAGGACTACCTGACCGTGTGCCGCGGCTGGCCGGCCGAGCTGTCCTGGCAGGTCGATCACGATCTGGACGGTGGGCCGGGCAAGCCGGTGAAGAAGCCGGCGATCACCGACTTCCAGCGCCTGGCCACCGGCGAGCTGTCGGTGCCGATCGGCGAATTCAGCAGTTCGCGTTATGCGCTGCTGCGCTGCCAGCCGCAGACCGGACGCTTCCGGCAGATCCGGCGGCACCTCAAGCACCTCTCGCACCACATGATCGGCGACACCAGCCACGGCGATGGCCGCCACAACCGCATCTTCCGCATGCAGGGTGTGCATCGCATGCTGCTGCACGCCGAGCGCCTGCGTTTTCCCCATCCAGAGGGCGGCAGCGTGGATGTGCGTGCGCCGCTGGACCGTGAGTTCCAGAAGGCGCTGGACCTGTTCGGCTGGCAGGTGGACGCCGTTTGACGCCCACGCGGCCGAGGGGTCAGAGTCCTTTCCCGCAGGGAAAGGGATCCGACCCCGCCGAGGTCATTTCTTTTCCGGCTCGTTGACGATCGCGTCCAGGTCCTTCTGCAGGTCCGCAAACAGTGGCTGCATGCGTGCCTGGATGGCCACCATCACGTTCTGCATCAGCGCCGGGGTCTTGTCCAGCAGGCTCTGGCCGGCCGAACTCTCGTAGAACTCGGCCATCGCCAACACGTCTTCCTTGCTGAAGGTCTTCTTGTACAGGTCCACGTACATCGGCCGCAGCTGCTGCCACGACAGGGCCTGGCGCAGGGTCTGGCTGGTGCGGGCCTGGATCCGCTTGAGCTGTTCCTGCTGCTGTGCGTTGAGCTGGCGCTGAGCGGCCACCTGCTGGAACTGCTGCTGCTGCATCGCCTCGATCTGCGGCAGCATGGTGTCGATCATGCTCTGCGCGCGCGAGGCCGACAGCAGGCGGTTGATGTCGCCGTCGGTCGGCGGCGCGGCCAGGGCCGGGGTGCTGACCACGGCCAGCGCCAGCAACAGGGCGGCACGGCGCAGCAGGGACGGCAGGGCGGGTGCGAAGCGGGTCATGCGAAGCTTCCTGCGGTACATGGGACGGCCAGCATACCCGCAGCCAAGGCGAAGGCGGCGTGTTCGGTGCCTGATCGGCGGCATACGGTGCGCGATGTCGCACTCCGGTGCGTGGCTGCCGCTACAATGCGCGGATGGGCAGTGGACCGGTCACCATCAACGCGCAGCTTGAAATCCCCGACGGCGAGATCGTCGAGCGGTTCGTGCGCGCCAGTGGCGCCGGTGGCCAGAACGTCAACAAGGTGTCCACCGCGGTGGAACTGCGTTTCGATGTGGCCAACTCGCCCTCGTTGCCCGACCCGTTGCGCGAGCGCCTGCTGGCGCGACGTGACCGGCGGGTGACCGGCGAAGGCGTGCTGGTCATCGATGCGCAACGTTTCCGGACCCAGGATCGCAATCGCGAGGATGCGCGCGAGCGGCTGGCGGCCTTCATCCAGGCCGGGCTGAGCGTGCCCAAACCGCGCAAGGCCACCAAGCCGACCCTCGGGTCGAAACTGCGTCGTCTGGACGCCAAACGCGGGCGCGCGCAGATCAAGCGCGGGCGCTCATCACGTGACTGGGAGTGATTGCTTGAACAAGCCGACTTCGTTGCTGCCGGCCGTGCCGCCGCAGATGCCGCAGGTCAAACCCAACGCCTTCCTGCGCTGGCTGGCGCGCTGCACCCTGCGCATGGGCGGCTGGAAGGTGACCGGCACCCTGCCTGACATTCCCCGGCTGGTGTTCATCATCGCGCCGCATTCGTCCAACTGGGACGGCCTGTGGGGCATGGCCGCCAAGATCGCGCTGGGCATGAAGGTGAAGGTGCTCGGCAAGGCCTCGCTGTTCTGGTGGCCGCTGGGCCCGCTGCTGCACAAGCTGGGCGTGATCCCGCTGGACCGCAGCTCGCCGCAGGGCACGGTGGGCCAGGCGGTGGACCTGCTGCGCAACAACGAGAAGATGTGGTTCGCCATCACCCCCGAGGGCACCCGCAAGGCGGTGAAGGACTGGAAGGCCGGCTTCCTGAAGATCGCCCGGATGGCCGACGTGCCGATCCTGGCCGCCTATTTCCACTACCCGGAAAAGACCATCGGCATCGGCCCGCTGTTCACCCCCAGCGGCGATGATGCCGCCGACATGGCCGCCATCCGCGAGTTCTACCGGCCGTGGATGGGCAAGACCCGCGGCACGGTCTGAGCCGCCTGCGGGCTGCCGCCTAGACGCCACGTCCGGCACATGCCGGGCGTGCGCGACAGGAGTAGGGTGGAGGGCTGGTATCCCGTACCGTCTGCCCAAGGAGCGTTCCACATGTCGCGTACCGTAGTCCTGGCCGCCGCCATCAGCCTGGCGCTGGCGGCCTGTTCCGGCAAGGAGTCCACCCCCGTGTCCGATGCACAGAAGACCCCGGCCCAGCAGCCGGCCGAAGCGTCCACCAATCCGCTGCTGAGCGCCAGCACGCTGCCGTTCCAGGCGCCGCAGTTCGACAAGATCAAGGACAGCGACTACCTGCCGGCGTTCGAAGAAGGCATGCGCCAGCACCTGGCCGACGTGCGCAAGATCGCCGACAGCAGCGAGCCGGCCACCTTCGACAACACCATCGTGGCGATGGAGCGCAGCGGCGAGACCCTGAACCGCGTGTCGCGCATCTTCTTCGGCCTGGTCCAGGCCGATACCAACGATGCGCGCCAGAAGATCCAGGAAGAAGTGGCGCCGAAGCTGGCCGCGCACCAGGACGAGATCAATCTGGACCCGAAGCTGTTCGCGCGCGTGAAGTCGATCTACGACCAGCGCGACACGCTGGAACTGGACCCGGTGCAGAAGCGCCTGGTCGAGCATTACTACGATGGCCTGGTGCGCGCGGGCGCGCAGCTGTCCGACGCCGACAAGGCCTCGCTGCGCAAGCTCAACGTGGAAGAGACCACCCTCTCCACCCAGTTCCACACCCGACTGGTGGCGGCCACCGCCGCTGCGGCCGTGGTTGTCGATGACAAGGCCAAGCTGGCCGGCCTGGACGAAGACGCGATCAACAACGCCGCCGCTGCCGCCAAGGACCGCAAGCTGGACGGCAAGTTCCTGCTGCCGCTGCAGAACACCACCCAGCAGCCGGTGCTCGGTTCGCTGAGCGACCGCGACCAGCGCGCTGCCGTGCTGAAGGCTTCGGAAACCCGCGCCGAGCGCGGCGATGCCAACGACACCCGGCAGACCGTGCAGCGCCTGGCCCAGCTGCGTGCGCAGAAGGCCAAGCTGCTGGGCTTTGACACCTTCGCCGACTACCAGCTGGGCGACCAGATGGCCAAGACCCCGGCCGCCGCGCTGAAGCTGCTGACCGACACCGTGCCGGCGGCCACCGCCAAGGCCCGCACCGAAGCCGGCGAGATCCAGAAGGTGATCGACGCGCAGAAGGGCGGCTTCCAGGTTGCCGCCTCGGACTGGGACTTCTACGCCGAACAGGTGCGCAAGGCCAAGTACGATCTGGACGAATCGCAGATCAAGCCGTACTTCGAACTGGACAACGTGCTGCAGAACGGCGTCTTCTACGCCGCCACCCAGCTGTACGGCATCACCTTCAAGCCGCGCACCGACATTCCGACCTACAACCCGGACATGAAGGTGTACGAAGTGTTCGACAAGGACGGCACCTCGCTGGCGCTGTTCTACACCGACTACTTCAAGCGTGACAGCAAGTCCGGTGGCGCCTGGATGGACGTGTTCGTCGAACAGGACGGCCTGACCGGTGCCAAGCCGGTGGTCTACAACGTCTGCAACTTCACCAAGCCGGCCGCCGGCCAGCCCGCGCTGATCAGCTTCGACGACGTCACCACGATGTTCCATGAGTTCGGCCATGCACTGCACGGCATGTTCTCCAACGTGAAGTACCCGTCGATCGCCGGCACCGCCACCTCGCGCGACTTCGTCGAGTTCCCCTCGCAGTTCAACGAGCACTGGGCACTGGATCCGAAGGTGTTCGCCAACTACGCCAAGCACTACAAGACCGGCGAGGCGATGCCGCAGGAACTGGTCGACAAGATCCTCAAGGCACGCAGCTTCAACCAGGGCTATGCGACCACCGAGTACCTGTCGGCCGCACTGCTGGACTTGGCCTGGCACACGCAGAAGGCCGACGCGCCGCTGCAGGATGTCGGCGCCTTTGAAGCCAGCGCGCTGAAGAAGTTCAAGGTCGACCTGCCGCAGGTGCCGCCGCGCTACCGCACCACCTACTTCGACCACATCTGGGGTGGCGGTTACTCGGCCGGTTACTACGCCTACTTCTGGGCCGAAGTGCTTGACCATGACGCCTACCAGTGGTTCACCGAACACGGTGGCCTGACCGCCGCCAACGGCCAGGAGTTCCGCGACAAGATCCTCTCGCGCGGCAACAGCGTGGAGCTGTCGACCCTGTACCGCGATTTCCGCGGCAAGGACCCGTCGGTGGAACCGCTGCTGAAGTTCCGCGGCCTGAAGTAAGAAACAGAAAACGGCGGGGGCAACCCCGCCGTTTTTCCTTCTGTAGAGCCGAGCCGATGCTCGGCTGCTCTTCCGGGAAACATCAGCCGAGCATGGGCTCGGCTCTCCAAACAGCATTACGTCCCCACGTGCACGCGATTGGCCTGCTCGGCCAACCCCAGGTGGTCCAGCGCGATATCCAGCGCCAGCACGTAGCTCTGCGCACCATACCCGGCCGCAATGCCCAGGCGCTGTCCGACACCGGCCGGCAGGCACGGCTCGGCCACCGCACCGTCGTCATGCACTTCCACGTAGGCGTTGTGCAGGTATGGCAGCAGGCGCTGCAGGCGCAGGCTGTTGGCACACGCACCCGGATCGAGCAGGGTCACTTCGCCGCGGCTGTGGTCGGCCACGCGCAGCGCATCCAGCAGTTCCTGTTCCGAACCGCAGGCGCGGATCGCCACGCTGGTGCCGGCGTCGATCGCACGATGCACCAGCGATTTCAGTACCGGTGCCGGCAGCGGCATGGCCGTGCGGATCAGCGCGCCGGCGGCTTCCGGGCCACGGATGATGAAAATCGACATGGCTCAGCCCTCCTGCGCCAGGCGACGGCCGACAATGGCCAGCGACAGCGGATAACCGGCCTGCTGGCTGCGCTGGTCGATCACCACCGCGGCCGGGCCATGCTGCAGGTGCAGGCGCGCATCCAGGCCAGGCTCGCTCGGGGCCTGCAACTCGATGTACTGCGCCGGCAGCCGTTCCAGCGCCGCCTGCAGTGCGCCACCTTCGGCCTGCCACTGCGCTTCGTCGGCCACGCCGACGTCCAGCAGCACCCAGTCGGCCGAGCGCGCCTGCGGCTGGCACAGGCATTGGCGCACTTCGGACAGGCTGGCGCAGTCGCTGCACAGCACGCGGTGGCCGGACAGCTGCGCCGGCAGCTGCGGGCGCGGTGCCGACGCAGACGCGTGGCGGATCACCAGGAGGGTCATACAACACCTTGCGGAATGCGCCCTGCGGCGCGGTAGGCACACGATGCGCGCGACCGCCGTAAAGGTGCGATGCCCGGAGCCGGCCCCGCGCGTAAATCCTGCGTAACCCCTGTTGTAGAGCCGAGCCCATGCTCGGCGAACGCGCTGCGACCCCGTTTCCATCGGCCGCCGGGCGAGGCCCGGCGCTACCGGGAACCTCTCCCCCCATGTGTGGTCTGATGCAGCTACCACCCACCCGGAGCCTGACATGGATGCTGTTGCCCGCCCTCCCTTTTCCGAACGCGCGCTGGCCTGGCTGAAGAAGGAGGCGCTGCCGCTGCTGGTGATGCTCGGCCTGCTCGCCGCCGCGCGCGATACCCTGGCCAACCACTACGTGGTGCCGAGCGGTTCGATGCAGCCGACCCTGCAGCCCGGCGACCGGGTGGTGGTGGACATGCGCGCCTATGGTCTGCGCCTGCCTTTCACCGGCAAGGCACTGCTGGCCACCGGCACCCCGCAACGCGGCGAAGTGGCGGTGTTCGACTCGCCGGCCGACGGCACCCGCCTGATCAAGCGCATTGCCGCGGTGGCCGGTGACCATGTGCAGATGCGCGAGGGCCACCTGAGCATCAATGGCCAGCCGTTGCAGATGGCCGACCTGCAGGACGTGGAAGCTTTCGGCCAGCGTCGCGCCCGCCTCGACCTGGACATGGGCGGCGGCCCGGACATCGCCGATCTGGTGGTGCCGGCCGGCAAGCTGCTGGTGCTGGGTGACCACCGCGGCAACAGCTTCGATGGCCGCTTCTTCGGGTTTGTCGACGCCGACAAGGTCTATGGCCGCGCGGTGGCGGTGTACTACCGCCGTGGCGACGGTTTCGAGTGGCAGCGCTTGTAAGCTGAATTGATACTTTTCATGTATCAATCATGACCCAACAGGTTATGGATCGACTGGATGGACGGGCCTAGTCTGGGCCCGTTCCTCTCCACCCGGCCGCCCCCACCGGCCCATCGATCCCATGACTGGCGAAACCGCGGCGGCCGTTCAAGGCCGTCCTTCCATTCTCGAAACCGGCACCGACACCCGCATCCAGCAGGGCACGCCGGCCTTTCGCCGCACTGCGCTGGCGCTGTTCCTGGCCGGCTTTTCCACCTTCGGCCTGCTATACACGGTGCAGCCGCTGCTGCCCGAGTTCAGCCGCCACTTCGGGGTGTCCGCCGCCGGCAGCGCGATGTCGCTGTCGCTGACCACTGGCACCCTGGCCGTGGCGATGCTGCTGGCTGGCCTGCTGTCCGATGCGGTCGGCCGCCGCCCGTTGATGATCGCTGCGCTGCTGGCCTCGGCCATGCTGTCGCTGAGCACGGCATTGGTGGATGACTGGACCACGCTGCTGGTGCTGCGCACCCTGCTGGGGCTGGCGCTGAGCGGCGTGCCGGCGGTGGCGATGACCTATCTGGTCGAGGAAATGGACAGCCGCGCGCTGGGCCTGGCGATGGGCCTGTACATCGGCGGCAACGCCATCGGCGGCATGAGCGGGCGCCTGCTGGCCGGCATCATCGCCGACCACTGGGGCTGGCGCTGGGGCATCGGTGTGGTCTCGATCATCGCCATTGCCAGCACCGTGCTGCTATGGCTGCAACTGCCGCCGTCGCGCCATTTCCAGGCCCGGCGCGGTGGCCTGCGCCACCTGCCCTCGCGTTGGCGCACGTTGTTTGCCGATCCCGGCCTGCCGTGGCTGTTCGCCACCTCGTTCGTGTTGATGGGCGTGTTCGTCACGCTCTACAACTACCTCGGTTACCACCTGCTGGCGCCGCCGTACCACCTCAGCCAGACCGTGGTCGGGTTGATCTTCAGCGTCTACCTGGTGGGCACCTTCAGTTCGGCGTGGATGGGCCAGCAGGCCACGCGCTATGGACGTGGCCGCATCCTTTCGATCTCGTTCGCCCTGATCGGCGCCGGCATCGTGCTGTTGGCGATGCCGTGGCTGAGCACGATGGCCCTGGGCATCGCACTGGTCACGTTCGGATTCTTCGGCGGCCACTCGGTGGCCAGCAGCTGGGTGGGGGCGCGCGCCGGTGCGATGCGTGCGGAAGCCTCGGCGCTGTACCTGTTCGCCTATTACCTGGGGTCGAGCGTACTGGGCGGCGTGGGTGGCTTGGCCTATGCGGCCTGGGACTGGCGCGGCGTGTGCGCGTTTGCCGCCATGCTGACCCTGATCGGTGGCGGCATCGTCTGGGCGTTGCAGCAGCGTGCGCCGCAGCCGGTCACGGCCTGATCCTGTTCTGGTAGATGCCGACCTTTGTCGGCGCTGTGGCCGTGGGCCAACCAAGGTTGGCCACTACCGGGTGGGTTGTACCTCAGCCCTCGGCAAACGCCCCGCGCAACAACCCGGCGAAATTGCGGATCAACGGCGTCACCCGTTCGCGATGCCAGGCCAGCTGCACTTCCGAATGCGCACCGGCATCGGCCAGCGCTACGAAGCGCGCGCCTTCCACGCGGATGTGATCGCACGAGGAGGGCAGGATGGCCGCACCCAGCCCGGCGGCGGCCAGGCTGATCAGGGTCGAGGCTTCGCCCGCTTCCTGCACGATGCGCGGGGTGAATCCTGCGGCCGTGCACAGCGCGATCATGTGGTCGTGGATGCCGGCGCCGGCCCTGCGGCGGAATGCCACGAACGGCTCCTGCGCGAAGTCGCGTAGCGACAGCGTGCCCTGTTTCGAGAGCCGATGCAGGGCAGGGTGGTCGGCATGCACGATCAACGCCAGCGGATCGACGAACAGGCTGTGCGCCACCAGTTCCGGGGGCAGCGCACGCTTGCGGATGATGCCGACGTCCAGTGAGCCGTCGAGCAGCGCATCGATCTGCTGCAGCGTGTTCATCTCGCTCAGCTGCAGTCGCACCTGTGGGTATTGCTGGCGGTAATGCAGAATCGAGCGTGGAATCTGTGGCGACAGCGGCGTGGCCCGGGTCAGCCCGATGTGCAGCTCGCCCTGCTCGCCGCGCTGCGCGCGCTGCACCTCGTCCACCGCCGCTTCCACCTGCTGCACGATCGCGCGCGCACGTTCCTGCAGCAGCTCGCCGGCGGCGGTCAGCTGCACGCGGCGATGGCTGCGCACGAACAGGCGCGCACCGATCAGTTCTTCCAGCTGGCGGATCTGCTGGCTGAGCGGCGGCTGCGCCATGCCCAGCCGCTCGGCCGCCTGGCCGAAGTGCAGCGTATCGGCAACGGCGAGGAAGTAGCGCAGGTGGCGGAGTTCGATGGACATGGGTGCAGTCTAGCCAGACCGGCACCGTGCCTGGCGTCTTCTTCGATCGTTTTTCCGCCAGTCGAGCATGGCTCGACTCTACAAAAGCCCATATCGCTCATTGATGACGTCTCGACCAAGGTCGACACCCACCCACAGCGCACCGCCATCCCACGGATAGCCCGCTGTCGCCGTTGCTTCGGCCTCGGCAGGTGCAGGGCGCAGCCCTGCCGAACCCACTCACCGCTCCGAATGCCCGCTCTGGTCGTAATCGCGCGGGCTGAACAGCTCTGGCTGGATCAGCTCGATGAACGCCCGCGCCTGCGCCGACAACGCCTTGCCGCGTCGCACGATCACGCCATAGCTGCGCTCGGGGAACCAGCGCTTCATCGAGCGCGCTGCCAGCCGCTCGCGGTCGGCCTCGTTCAGGCACAACGCCGGCACGATGGAGATGCCCATGCCCATCGCCACGTACTGCTTGATCACTTCCCAGCCACCCACTTCCAGCGCCACGGTGTAGGCGATGCGGTGGCGCTGGAAGACCTGGTCGACCAGGCGGTAGGTGATCTGCCGCTTCGGTGGCAGCACCAGCGGATAGCGCGCGATGTCAGCCAGCTCCAGCTCCCCCCCGCTGGCCAGCGGATGATCGTGCGGGGCGATCAGCACCTGCTCGAAACGGTAGGCCGGGGCATAGCTGAGATCGGCCGGCACATCGGTCATCGAACCAATGGCCAGGTCGGCGGCGTCCTCGCGCAGCAGGTCGGTGCCGTCGGCGCTGATGGCGTTGTGCAGGGTCAGGCGCACGTCCGGGTGATGCAGGCGGAAGCGTTCGACGATCTTCGGCAGCAGGTACAGGATGGTGGAACTGTTGGCGGCGATGTTCAGCTCGCCCGCGTCCAGGCCGCGCACCTTGTCGCGGAAGCGTGCCTCCAGACCATCCAGGTTCTCCACCAGCGGCTGCGCCATCTCGTACAGCAGCTGGCCCTCGCGGCTGGGCACCAGGCGCCGCCCGCTGCGTTCGAACAGCGGCACGCCCAACTCCCGTTCCAGCGCCTGCAACTGCAGGCTGATGGCGGGCTGGCTGACGAACAGCGCCTCAGCAGCCCGTGAGACCGAGCCCAGACGCACCGTCTGGCAGAACGCGCGCAGCGGCTTCAGCCGGTCGGATTTGTAGGAAAAACGAGGACTTGGCGAGGAGCGCGTGGTCATGGCGTCACAAGTATTAGCACAATTTATGTAGAGCATTGCAAAAACTGTTTTGCCAAATACTCGGCCCCGGCGGCACCGTGGAGACGTTCCCCACCGCTGGAGTCGCCCCATGTCCGCCGTCGCTTCCGCTGTTCCCACCCCTGCCAGCAAGGCCACCCCCGGGATCGCCCTGGCGACCCGCGTGGCCGGCCAGGACACCGTGCTGCCGGCACCGCTGCTGGCCTTGCTGGTGTCGCTGCACCGCGCGGTGGAACCGGGCCGGCAGGCACGGCTGCAGGCCCGGCGCGAACGCCAGGCGTTCTTCGACCAGGGCGGCCTGCCGGATTTCCGCGAAGATACCGCCGCCATCCGCAGCGGCGACTGGACCGTCGCGCCGCTGCCGGCTGCGCTGCAGGACCGTCGCGTCGAGATCACCGGCCCGACCGACCCGAAGATGGTCATCAACGCGCTGAACTCCGGCGCCAAGGTATTCATGGCCGACTTCGAGGATTCGACCTCGCCGACCTGGCGCAACCTGCTGGCCGGGCAGCAGTCGCTGGCGGCGGCGGTGCGCGGTGATCTGGAATTCACTGCGCCGGCTGCCAATGGCAAGCCGGGCAAGCACTACCGCCTGCGCCCCTACGAAGAGCAGGCGGTGCTGATCGTGCGCCCGCGTGGCTGGCACCTGGACGAGAAGCATGTGGCCATCGATGGCCAGCCGCTGGCCGGCGGCCTGTTCGATGCGGCCGTGTTTGCCTTCCACAACGCGCGCACGCTGCAGGCCAAGGACCGCGGCCCGTACTTCTACCTGCCCAAGCTGCAGAGCATGGAAGAGGCCGCGCTGTGGGAGACCGCGCTGTCGCACATCGAAGGCATGCTCGGCCTGCCGCACGGCCAGATCAAGGTGACCGTGCTGATCGAAACGCTGCCGGCGGTGTTCGAGATGGACGAGATCCTGCACGCGCTGCGTGATCGCATCGTCGGCCTGAACTGCGGGCGCTGGGATTACATCTTCTCCTACCTGAAGACCTTCCGCCGCCATGCTGACCGCGTGCTGCCCGAGCGCGGCCAGGTGACCATGACCCAGCCGTTCCTGAAGGCCTATTCGGAGCTGCTGATCCAGACCTGTCACCGCCGTGGTGCGCATGCGATGGGCGGAATGGCCGCGCAGATCCCGATCAACAACGATGCGGCCGCCAACGAACAGGCGATGGCCCGCGTGCGCGCCGACAAGCTGCGCGAAGTCACCGCCGGCCATGACGGCACCTGGGTCGCGCACCCGGCGTTGATTCCGGTGGCGATGGCGATCTTCGACGAACACATGCCTACCGCGAACCAGCACAACGTGCTGCGCCAGGACGTGCGCGTCGGCCGCGATGAGCTGATCGCACGACCGCCAGGCAGCATCACCCGCGCCGGTTTCGACGGCAATGTGGAAGTCTGCGTGCGCTACCTGGCCGCCTGGCTGGACGGCAACGGCTGCGTGCCGATCCATCACCTGATGGAGGACGCGGCCACCGCCGAGATCAGCCGCAGCCAGCTCTGGCAGTGGCTGCACACGCCGGGCCAGCAGCTCGACGATGGCACTGCGATCGACCTGGCCCTGCTCGACGCCACGCTGGCGCAGCTGCCGGCGCGGCTGGGTGATACCGCCGCGTTGCCCGGTGGCGCCCGCATCGGCGAGGCCATCGCCCTGCTGGGCGAACTGAGCCGCAGCAACGAACTGACCGATTTCCTGACCCTGCCGGCCTACGCGCGCATCGACTGACTGCCGCCCGCGTCCACCGCCGTTTCCCTCCCCGCTGCACGCACGAACCGAACTGGAGAAAGACATGAGCAAGCTGCCCACTGCCGAACAGATCCAGCACGACTGGGATACCAACCCGCGCTGGGAAGGCATCCAGCGCAACTACAGCGCCGCCGATGTGGTGCGCCTGCGCGGCACCGTCCACATCGAACACTCGCTGGCCCGGATGGGTGCAGAGAAGCTGTGGGCGTCGCTGCATGAGCGCGAGTTCGTCAACGCGCTGGGTGCGCTGACCGGCAACCAGGCCATGCAGCAGGTCAAGGCCGGGCTGAAGGCGATCTACCTGTCCGGCTGGCAGGTGGCGGCCGATGCCAACCTGGCCGGGCAGATGTACCCGGACCAGTCGCTGTACCCGGCCGATTCGGTGCCGGCGGTGGTCAAGCGCATCAACAACACGCTGCTGCGCGCCGACCAGCTGCATCACGCTGAAGGCAAGGATGACATCGACTTCCTGCAGCCGATCGTGGCCGATGCCGAAGCCGGTTTCGGCGGCGTGCTCAATGCGTTCGAACTGATGAAGGCGATGATCGAGGCCGGTGCCGCCGGCGTGCACTTTGAAGACCAGCTGGCCTCGGTGAAGAAGTGCGGCCACATGGGCGGCAAGGTGCTGGTGCCGACCCGTGAGGCGATCGAGAAGCTCAACGCCGCGCGCCTGGCTGCCGACGTGCTGGGCGTGCCGACCCTGCTGGTGGCGCGTACCGATGCCGAGGCGGCCGATCTGCTGACCAGCGACATCGACGGCAACGACAAGCCCTTCGCCACCGGCGAGCGCACCGTGGAAGGCTTCTACAAGACCCGCAACGGCCTGGACCAGGCGATCAGCCGTGGCCTGGCCTATGCGCCCTACGCCGACCTGGTGTGGTGCGAGACCGGCAAGCCGGACCTGGAATTCGCGCGCAAGTTCGCCGAGGCGATCCATGCGAAGTTCCCGGGCAAGCTGCTGGCCTACAACTGCTCGCCCAGCTTCAACTGGAAGAAGAACCTGGACGACGCCACCATCGCCAGGTTCCAGCGCGAGCTGGGCAGCTACGGCTACAAGTTCCAGTTCATCACCCTGGCCGGTTTCCACGCGCTGAACTACGGCATGTTCAACCTGGCCCACGGCTATGCGCGCCGCCAGATGAGCGCGTTCGTGGAACTGCAGGAAGCCGAGTTCGAAGCGGCCGAGCGTGGCTTCACCGCGGTCAAGCACCAGCGCGAAGTGGGCACCGGCTACTTCGATGCGGTCACCCAGGCGATCCAGCAGGGGCAGTCGTCCACGACTGCATTGACCGGTTCCACCGAGGAAGAGCAGTTCCACGGCGGGCGCAGCGAACGCGCGGCGTGATCGGTAAACGCTGATGCGCCGGGCAACGGATCTGACGCGGTAGTGCCGGTCGCTCGCCGGCAGCCACGTGGACTCCGGGACCATCGACGGGTTGCCGGCCAGCGGCCGGCACTACCGGGTCTGATCAGGGTGGCCAGGGAAGGGCCAGACAACGCCGGCCGGTCGGGGGACCTGCCGGCGTTGTTGTATCCAGGCAACGGCGCGCGCGGCGCACCGCGTCAATCCGGCGCACCCGCGGGATCGCAACTTGGCCGAAACCCTGTGAAATCCGCCATCGGCTTGATCCAGCAGGGGTTTTGCGCGGACAGGCGTGACCAGAACGGGCCACGCCGGATCTTCACATCACGAACGTGCGGCCAAAGGCTCAAAATGAGATAGGGCGCACACTTTAAAGCGGTGCTATGCTCCGCGGCTCACCAGGGGACGCTGGCGGCGGGTGCAGGGAATGACCGGCAGGGGTGCGGCCGAGAACAGTGATGTGACGACAGGTATCGCCCGCGTGGCGATGGCCGAGATCGTGCATGCGCTGCTGTCCGATGCCGAGGTTGCATTGTTCGCCAGATTCGCCCGCCCATGCAAGCTTCATGCCGGACAGTGGTTGTTCCAGCGTGGACACCGTGGCGAGCGCATGTATGTGATCCTCCAGGGCCAGATCGAACTGGACTTCGGCGAGGACCTGGTGATCAAGACGCTTGGCCAGCACGAGTTCTTCGGTGAGCTGGGCCTGCTGGTCGGCGATCACCTGCGCAGCGCCAGTGCGCGCGCGCTCGATGACTGCGAAGTGCTGGAGCTGGGCCCGCGCGATTTCCATCGGCTGGTCGAATCCGATCCCGGCCTGGTGGCCTACTTCCTGCGCCGCACGATCATGCGCGTGCTGACCAACGAACAGGCCCTGATCAGCCAGCTGCGGCGGCGCAACCACGACCTGGAAACCGCGCTGGACAACCTGTACATCACCACCCACCAGCTCACCCACACCCGCGAGCTGGTGCGCACTGATGAGCTGACCGGGCTGCACAACCGCCGCGGCCTGACCCTGTACCTGCAAGAGTGCCGCGCCCACGTCGATGGCCCGCCGCAGGCGCTGCTGCTGATCGACTGCGACCGCTTCAAGCAGATCAACGACCGCCACGGCCACCAGGCCGGCGACCGCGTGCTGCAGAGCATGGGCAACATCCTGCGTTCGATGGCCGGTGAGCAGGACCTGGCCTGCCGGCTCGGCGGCGATGAGTTCTGCCTGATCCTGCGCCGTGGCAACCACGAGATCGTGCAGCACGCCGCCGAGTTCATTCTCAGCGCGGTGCACGGCCTGCTCGAACGCAGCCATGGCACGCCGCACGTGAGCCTGGTCAGCATCGGTGCCAGCCTGCTGGTGGCCGAGGCGGATTGGAGCGAGTGGTACGCCAGCGCCGACCGCGCGCTGTACCAGGCCAAGCGCGATGGCGGCAATTGCCTGCGCTGGGGCGATGGCCCCGACAACGGATCATGAGCGGCAGAGGTGGCAATGGACGGCATCCAGGATTCCCTTCCGGTGCAGAGCCCGCAGGTGCGGACCCTGTTGTTCACCGACCTGTGCGACTCGCTGCAGCTGGTCGAGCGCATCGGCGACATCAGCGCCGCTGAGCTGTTCCAGCAGCACGACCGGCTGGTGCTTGGCCTGCAGCAGCGCTGGAACGGCCAGCTGATCGATCGCTCCGACGGCCTGTTCATGCTGTTCGAGCGCACCATCGATGGGGTCGGCTTCGCCCTGTCCTACCAGAGCGCGGTGGATGCGCTGGGCCGCGAACGCGGCATCGTGCTGCGCGCGCGCGCCGGGCTGCACGTGGGCGATGTGCTGCTGTGGAACAACAGTGCCGAGGCCATGGCCCACGGCGCCAAGCCGGTGGAAGTGGAGGGTCTGGCCAAGCCGATGGCCGCGCGGCTGATGCAGCTGGCGTGGCCGGGGCAGGTCCTGCTGTCGGCCAGCGCGGAAAAGATGGCGCGCCGGGCCAGCGGCGAACTGCCGTGGGCGGCCGATGAGCTGCGCTGGAAGGACCATGGCTGCTGGCGGTTCAAGGGTATCAGCGAGCGCCAGGAAGTCTTCGAGATCGGCCTGCGGGGCAGTGCGCCGCTGCGCAGACCGCGTTCGGGCGAAAAGGCCTGGCGTGATCTGCCGCTGTGGCGGCGCCCGGCCGCCCTGGTGACCGAGGCTGCGCTGGCGTTGGCGCTGGGCGTGCTGCTGTGGACGCTGCTGCGGCCGGCACCGGCCATCGCCTTTGCCGAGCGTGACTGGGTGATCGTCTCGGCCGTGCACAACGCCACCGCGTACCCGCAGCTGGACAGCAGCCTGGAGCAGGCGCTGTACATCAGCCTGGGGCAGTCTCGGTTCGTCAACATCCTCAGCGAACTGAAGGTGCGCGACACCCTGCAGCTGATGCAGCGGCCGCCGCAGGCGCGTCTGGACCGCAGCCTGGCCATCGAAGTGGCGCTGCGCGATGGCGTGCGTGCGGTGCTGGTGCCCAGTGTGCTGGAGCTCAACGGCAAGGTGCGGGTCAGTGTCGAAGTGGTCGATCCGCGCAGCGGGCAGACCGTCTACACCCGCTTTGCCGACGGTCGCGGGCTGGATTCGATCCTGGCCTCCACCGACCACGTGGTCGCGGCGCTGCGCACGGACCTGGGCGAGGCCCTGCGCGATGTCGGCCGCGACCAGCGGCCGCTGCCGACCGTGGCCACCGCGAACCTCGATGCGCTGCATGCCTATGCCAAGGGCGTGGACGCCACGGCGGCAGCGCGCTATGACGACGCGCTGATGTTCTTCGAACAGGCCACCCGGCTCGACCCCGGGTTCGCCTTTGCCTATGTCGGGCAGATGAACATCCAGCACGCCAAGGGCAACCTGGAGCAGGCCGCCGCGCTGTACCAGAAAGCGGTCAGCCAGCGTGCGCACCTGACCGCGCGTGACCAGCTCTACCTGGACGCGTGGGCCGCCGATTTCCAGGGAGCTCCGCCGGCACGCATCGCCGACCGCTGGCGGATGCTGACCGAGCTGTACCCGGATGATCCGGCCGGTTGGATGAACTACGCCAAGATCCTCTACACCCAGGGTGACTACGACGGCGCCCTGGCCGCGGCGCAGCCGTTGCTGGCCCGGCAGCATTCTCGCCGTGCACTGGTGCTGGTGTTCGTGGCGCGGGTGCAGCTGGCGCGTGGCGAGATGGCCGCCGCCGAAGCCGCCCTGCGTGGCGCACGTCTGCATCCGGGTTGGAACGGGGATGCGATGGAACCGCTGCTGCTGGCCCTGTCGGGTGATTTCGATGCGGCCAATGCCGGCTTTGCGGCAATGCGGTCCTCCGGGCTGGGAGCGCGCATGCTGCGTGCGGCGGTGCTGGGCATGCAGGATCACCGCAGCGAAGCGGCCAATGACATGCAGCAGGCGGCTGCGCAGTGCACGACCGGCTCGGGTCTGTGCGACATCCTGGCGTTGCAGGCGCTGGCCTGGCGTGGCCAGCAGCCGGTGTCCGCCGCGTCGCAGGCCTACCAGCAGGTGCTCGACCGGACATTGCAGGCGGTTGATCGTTCGCAGCCGGCGCCGGCACGGCGCAACGCATTCATCGCGCTTGCCGCGGCCTACCACGCCGTGCGCGCCGGTCAGGGCGCGGTGGTGGCGCAGCGACGGGAGGCGTTGCAGGCGCTGCCCGAACGCGATGCAGACCCGCGCCTGCGCGAGCTGTGGAACCTGTTGCAGGCGCGCATCGCGCTCGACCAGGGCCGGCTGGCGCAGGCCCAGTCGCTGCTGGCCCAGCAACCTGCTGCGAGCCTGTTCCAGTGGCGGGTGCTGCAGATGGACCTGGCCACGGCCAGCGGCGACCACGCCACGGCCCTGCGCCACGCACAGTGGCTGCAACGCCACGTAGGCCTGGCATTTGCCGAGGATGTTGGCGACTACGCGCTGCTTCCACTGAACGCGATGGACGTGCAGCGGTTGACGGCGATCCGGCCCGCGCCGCTGGCGGACAAGGGCGCGTCAGCCGCGCCCTGAGGCCGGTTTACTGATCCAGGCCCGGCAGGCCATCTTCGAACAGGAACGGCACGGTGAACGCGGCGCGCACGTCCAGCAGCTGGTGCATGCGCGCAGCGGCCTTGGCGAACTCCGCCTTGCCGCCCAGCGAGGCCAGGGGTGTATGGCAGGCGCGCACGGTTTCCTCGTCGGCGCCGAGCGCTAGCAGCGCCTGGCCCGGATCCCTGGCAAATTCGGCACGGAAGGCATCATCGCTGGACAGCCGGTCCAGCAGCTGCCGGACAACGTCGGCGGAGAGGGGCGAAGCAGACATGGGATACGACCGCAAGGTTGGGAAAATGGAAATATCGGCGGCAACGCCGCGAAGTTGATGGGCGTGCGCGCGTGCCACGCTATGATCGGCGCCCTGCACAACCGTGGGATGCCATCGCGATGAGATTCCGTCGTTGCCGGACGCTGTTCGTCGAGCCGGTGGAACGCCCCGCCTTCAACCTGGATGCGCTGCTGGCCGGTGGTACGGGCGTGCAGCTGCAACCGGTGCTGCAGGTACACGCCGCGCATCTGCCGACCGTGCAGGTGATCGATGCGGCCAGTTGTGCATGGTTGCTGGCCTGCAGTGCCGAACGCTGGCAGTCGTTGCCGCAGGCGCCGGAGGCACGCAGCCGCGTGCTGGCGCTGCTGCAGCAGGGGCTGCTGGTCAGCGATGACCCGGCCCACGCCGAGGTGTTCGCGGCCGAGCAGGAGCTGCGCGACAGCCACTGGTGGCCGCTGTCGGCCCTGCATTACCAGCAGTCGTGCTGGGACGGCGTGGACAGCGTGCAGGACATGGAGCAGCACCAGCTGGTGACGGCCCGCGATCTGGTGCGCAGCTTCGGCCACCCGCCGCCGGAAGCGCCGCCGCGGTTGCCCGACGCGGTGCCGCTGCCGCATTGTCAGGATGACCCGCTGCAGCCGCTGTTGCAGGCACGGGCCACCTGCCGCAACTTCGATCGTGCCCGCGCGTTGCCGCTGCCGTTGCTGGCGCGGGTGCTGCAACAGGTGCTGATGGCCCAGGCACAGGTGGAAACCGATCCGGGAGTGCGCTTCCTGAAGAAGAACGTGCCCTCGGCCGGCAGCCTGCATCCGCTGGAAGCCTATCTGCTGGTGCGCAACGTGGAGGGGCTGGCGCCGGGCCTGTACCACTACCACGCGCTGGCGCATGAGCTGGGGCGGCTGCCCGGCCCGGTGGACGATCCGGCAGCATTGGGCCTGCGGCTGCTGGCCGGGCAGCACTGGTTCGCCGATGCGCCGGTGCTGCTGGTGCTGGTGTGCCGGTTCGAACGCAACTACTGGAAGTACCGCAACCACGCCAAGGCCTATCGCGCGGTCACGCTCGATGCCGGGCATGTCTCGCAGGCGCTGTATGCGGCCGCGACCGCACAGGGTCTGGGCGCGTTCGTCACCGCCGCCATCAACGAAGCCGAGGCCGGGCGCGCGTTCGGGCTGCGGCCGATGGCCGAAGGCGCGCTGGCCATCTGCGGGCTGGGCTGGCGCAAGGCCGAAAAGACCACCGCGGAACTGGATCCGGGTGGCCACGTGTGGCCGCTGCCGGGCTGACGGCCAGCGGCCTGCGCTGTCGCCGGGCCACAGGGCCCGGCCACGCCACCCTCAGGCGGCCTCGAAGTCCACCAGCACCGCACCATCACCGACCTGGTCGCCGGCCTTGGCGCGGTAGCCCTTCACCGTGCCATCGGCCGGTGCCTGCAGGGTGTGCTCCATCTTCATCGCCTCCAGCACCACCAGCGGCGTACCGCGCTTGACCTCGGTGCCGGCCGCGACCAGCGTGGCCACGATCCTGCCGGGCATCGGTGCCAGCAGGCTGCCAGCGTCGGCCACGGCATGGTCCGATTCACCCACCGGATCGTGCAGGGTGAAACGATGCTGGCCATCGGCACCGAACAGGTACAGCTGGTCACCGTCGCGCAGCAGCTGCAGTGTCCAGCGGCGCCCGCCCAGCTGCACGGTCAGTGCGTGCGCGTCGGCCGTGCCGATGGCCAGTACCGGCGCGGCGTCATCGCACTGCACGCGCCAGCCGTCAGCCTGCGCCCACACCTTCAGGCTGTGCCGGCGCTCGCCCTGCTGCACTGGCAGCACGCGTGGCGCACGGGCACCCAGGCGCCAGCCGTCCTGTGCCTGCCACGGCGAATGCGGATCGCGTGCGTCGGTGCTGGCGCCCGCGGTGCTGGCCACCGCCGCCACCGCCGCCAGCAGCCAGAGTGCGTCGTCGCTGTCGCCCAGCACGCTCAGTGCCGCCTGTTCGCGTTCGATCAGCGCGGTATCCAGCTTGGCGTGGGTGAACGAATCGGTGTTCACCAGCCGGCGCAGGAAGCCGGCATTGGTGGTCACGCCCACCACCTGGCAGTCGGCCAGGGCCTGGCTCATGCGGCGCAGCGCGGCATCGCGGTCCACGTCCCAGACGATCAGCTTGGCGATCATCGGATCGTAGTACGGGGTGATGCTGTCGCCTTCCTCCACGCCGGTATCCACGCGCACGTTGGCCGACGGCGTCGGCAGGCGCAGACGGCGCAGGGTGCCGGTGGAGGGCAGGAAGCCGCGGTCGGCATCTTCGGCGTACAGACGCGCCTCGATTGCATGACCGTGAATCGCCAACTGTTCCTGGCGCAGCGGCAGCGGCTGTCCGGCCGCCACGCGCAGCTGCCATTCCACCAGGTCGGTACCGGTGATGTACTCGGTCACCGGGTGCTCGACCTGCAGCCGGGTGTTCATTTCCATGAAGTAGAAATCGCCCTCCGGGCCGGCGATGAACTCCACCGTGCCCGCACCCTCATAGCCCACCGCGCGCGCGGCATCGACGGCGGCCTTGCCCATCGCCGCACGACGCTCGGCGCTCATGCCCGGTGCGGGGGCCTCTTCCAGCACCTTCTGGTGGCGGCGCTGCACCGAGCAGTCGCGCTCGAACAGGTACACCGCATCACCGTGGGAATCGCCGAACACCTGGATCTCGATGTGGCGCGGGCGCTCGACGTACTTCTCCACCAGTACGTGATCGTTGCCGAACGCCGAGGCCGCCTCGCGCTGGCAGCTGGCCAGTGCATCGACGAAGTCCTCGCTGCGCTCGACCTTGCGCATGCCCTTGCCACCGCCACCGGCGCTGGCCTTGATCAGCACCGGGTAGCCGATGGCATCGGCCTGTGCACGCAGGAAGTCCGGCGCCTGCTGGTCGCCGTGGTAGCCCGGGGTTAGTGGTACGCCAGCCTGGGCCATCAGTGCCTTGGCGGCGCTCTTGTCGCCCATCGCGCGGATGGCGCTGGCCGGCGGGCCGATGAAGGTGATGCCGGCGACGGCACAGGCATCGGCGAAGTCCGCGTTTTCGGACAGGAAACCGTAGCCGGGGTGAATGGCCTGTGCGCCGGTCGCGCGTGCGGCGTCGAGCAGGGCATCGCCGCGCAGGTAGCTCTCGCGTGCGGCGGCCGGGCCGATGTGGATGGCTTCGTCGGCCAGCCGCACGTGGCGCGCGTTGCGGTCGGCATCGGAATACACCGCCACGGTGGCGATGCCGAGGCGACGGCAGGTGGCGATCACGCGGCAGGCGATTTCGCCGCGGTTGGCGATCAGGATCTTGGTGAACATGGCAACGGGCTTCATGGGAGCGTGCTCGGTCATGGCATGGGTTACATGCGGAACACGCCGAAGCGCGTCTGCTGCGGGGCGGCGTTGAGGCTGGCCGACAGCGCCAGCGCCAGCACCCGGCGGGTGTCGGCCGGATCGATCACGCCGTCGTCCCACAGGCGGGCACTGGCGTAGTAGGGATGGCCCTGGTGTTCGAACTGCTCGCGGATCGGCGCCTTGAACGCATCTTCCTCCACGGCCGGCCATTGCCCACCCTTGGCTTCGATGCCATCGCGCTTGACCGTGGCCAGCACGCTGGCCGCCTGTTCGCCACCCATCACGCCGATGCGCGCGTTGGGCCACATCCACAGGAAGTTCGGCGAATAGGCGCGGCCGCACATGCCGTAGTTGCCGGCACCGAACGAGCCGCCGATCACTACGGTGAACTTGGGCACCTTGGCGCAGGCCACCGCCATCACCAGCTTGGCCCCGTCCTTGGCGATGCCGCCCTGTTCGTACTTGCGGCCGACCATGAAGCCGGTGATGTTCTGCAGGAACACCAGCGGGATGTTGCGCTGGGTGCACAGTTCGATGAAGTGCGCGCCCTTCAGCGCCGACTCGGAGAACAGGATGCCGTTGTTGGCGATGATGCCGATCGGGTAACCGTTCAGATGCGCGAAGCCGGTGACCAGCGTTGCGCCGTAGCGCGGCTTGAACTCATCAAAACGCGAGCCATCGACCAGCCGCGCGATCACTTCGCGCACGTCGTAGGGCTTGCGCGTGTCGGCGGGAATCACGCCATACAGTTCATGCGCCGGCAGCAGCGGCTCTTCGGGCGCCTGCACCGCCATCGCCGGTTCCGGCTTGCGCCAGTTCAACTGCGCGATGATCGCGCGCACCCGGGCCAGCGCCTGCAGGTCGTTGTCGGCCATGTGGTCGGCGACGCCGGAAATGCGCGTGTGCACATCGGCGCCGCCCAGTTCCTCGGCCGTCACCACTTCACCGGTGGCCGCCTTCACCAGCGGCGGGCCGCCGAGGAAGATCGTGCCCTGTTCGCGCACGATCACCGTTTCATCGCTCATCGCGGGCACGTAGGCACCACCGGCGGTGCAGCTGCCCATCACGCAGGCGATCTGCGGAATGCCCTGCGCCGACAGGTTGGCCTGGTTGTAGAAGATGCGGCCGAAATGGTCGCGGTCGGGGAAGACCTCGTCCTGCAGCGGCAGGAAGGCGCCACCGGAGTCGACCAGGTAGATGCACGGCAGGTGGTTCTGCTCGGCGATCTCCTGCGCGCGCAGGTGCTTCTTCACCGTCATCGGGTAATAGGTGCCGCCCTTGACCGTGGCGTCGTTGGCCACGATCACGCACTCCACGCCGCTCACCCGGCCGATACCGGCCACCACGCCCGCCGCAGGCACGGCATCGTCGTACATGCCATGGGCGGCCAGCGGCGCGATTTCCAGGAAGGCGCTGCCCGGGTCGAGCAGGGCGTCGATGCGGTCACGCACCAACAGCTTGCCGCGTGCGGTGTGCTTGGCGCGCGCCGCCTCGCTGCCGCCCAGGGCGGTGCGGGCCAGGGTGGCGTGCAGGTCGTCGACCACCGCCTGCATCGCTGCGCGGTTGCCTTCAAACGAATCGCTGCCCGGTTGCAGCTGGCTGTTCAGTACGGTCATCGCGGTGGCCTTACAGGGTGCGCTGGAACAGTTCGCGGCCGATCAGCATGCGGCGGATCTCCGAGGTGCCGGCGCCGATTTCATACAGCTTGGCGTCGCGCCACAAGCGGCCGGTCGGGTACTCGTTGATGTAGCCGTTGCCACCGAGGATCTGGATCGCTTGGCCGGTCAGCCAGGTCGCCTTCTCGGCGGCGTACAGGATCGCACCGGCTGCATCCTGGCGGGTGGTACGGCCCTGGTCGCAGGCGCGCGCCACGGCATAGACATAGGCGCGGCAGGCGCCCAGGCCCACGTACATGTCGGCGATCTTGGCCTGGATCAGCTGGAAGCTGCCGATCGGTTCGCCGAACTGGTGGCGCTCGTGTACATAGGGCATCACCACGTCCATTGCCGCGGCCATCAGGCCCAGCGGGCCACCTGACAGCACCACGCGCTCGTAGTCCAGGCCGGACATCAGCACGCGCACGCCGCCGCCCACCGCACCGAGCACGTTCTCTTCGGGAATCTCGCAGTCCTGGAACACCAGTTCACAGGTGGGCGAGGAGCGCATGCCCAGCTTGTCCAGCTTCTGTGCGGTGGAAAAACCCTTCATGCCCTTCTCGACCAGGAAGGCCGTGATGCCCTTGGCGCCGGCCTCCATGTCGGTCTTGGCGTAGACCACCAGCACATCGGCGTCCGGGCCGTTGGTGATCCACATCTTGTTGCCGTTGAGCACGTAGCGGTCGCCGCGCTTGTCCGCGCGCAGCTTCATCGACACCACGTCCGAACCGGCGCCCGGTTCGCTCATCGCCAGCGCACCCACCTTGGCGCCGCTGCACAGGTCCGGGAGGAAGCGCTGCTTCTGTTCCTCGCTGCCGTTCTTGCGCAGCTGGTTCACGCACAGGTTGGAGTGCGCACCGTAGGACAGGGCGATGCCGCCGGAGGCGCGCGAGATCTCTTCCATCGCCACCACGTGGGCCAGGTAACCCATGCCGGTGCCGCCGTATGCTTCTTCCACGGTCAGGCCGAGCAGGCCCTGTTCGCCCAGCTTCGGCCACAGTGCCAGCGGGAACTGGTTGGTCGCATCGGCCTCGGCGGCGAGCGGGGCGATCTCGGCGGCGGCAAAATGGGCCACGCTCTGGCGCAGCAGGTCGATGTCTTCGCCAAGATCGAAGTTCAGGGATGGCACGTGCATTGTGGTGGCTCCACGGCGGGATGGCGGGAAATGGACGCACCCGGCGGGGGAGTGGATGGCGGTGTACAGGACCGCCATCCACACGGGCGATGGCCCCAGCGTAGCGGGGTTCGGGTAAGAAGTGAATACGAATTCAAAAATTGAAACTAGAATCAGAACATGGCCTACAAACGCTCTGCATTGATGGAAGAACGCCTGGCGGGCGCCCGTGAACGGATCCTGCTGGCGACCCGCGCGCTGGTCGCCACCGGCGGCTGGCGCAACGCCCCGGTGACCGCCGTGGCGACCCAGGCGGGGGTATCCACCGGGCTGATCTACCGCCATTTCCCGTCCAAGGCCGAGCTGTTCGTGGAAGTGCTCAACGCCGCGGTGGCCCATGAAGTGGCGATCATGGAGCGCATCGCGCAGGGTCCGGAGGCCGCCAGCGAGCGGTTGCGGCTGGCGATCACCGCCTTCGTCCGTCGCGCCCTGGCCGGGCCGGGGCTGGCACATGCCTTCATCGTCGAACCGGTCGACCCGGATGTGGAAGCCGAGCGCATGCGCGGCCGGCGCGCGTTCGGCGATGTGTTCCTGCGGCTGGTGGAAGAAGGCGTGGCGGCCGGTGAGCTGCCGGCGCAGGACGCACATGTGGCCGCCGCCTGCTTGGTCGGTGCATTCACCGAAGCGATGGTCGGCCCGACCGCGCCCAGCCGCGAAGCGCATCGCGACGAGGACGCACTGGTGGACGCGATCTGCAGCTTCTGCCTGCGCGCGATCGGCGCCCCCGCAAGCCGGTAGAGCCGGCCGCTGGCCGGCTGCTGTTGCCGGGGTCAGATCCCATTTGCATGGCAAAAGCGATCTGACCCCGGCCCCTGCATGTTGCGTCGCACCAGCAGTGACGCCTGTTGTCGCACGCGGAGCGCGTTCTATACTCGGCCCATCACGCAGTCGCTCAGCCGTGGTCCAACGACTATCAGCCAGGGGTAACGAAGAGTGCGGAATTACGATCTGGAGTTCCTGAAACGCTTCTCCATGGTGATCGCGCTGTTGATGGCCATCACCCTCGGCCTGATCCTCCTTGCCGCCTACATCCACACCCGGATTCCGCCCGAGGTGTCGCCCACGGCAGCCAAGCGCACCGAACAGCGCATCTCGCCCACCGGCGCGGTCTATGCCGGCAGTACCGGCGCCGCTGCGCAGGCCGCGGCCAAGGCCGCCGCACTGGCCAAGGCCGCCTCGCAGGTGGCCTACGGCGGCACCAAGGACGGCAAGGTGATCTTCGACAACCTGTGCACGGCCTGCCACACCACCGGGGTCGGCCAGGCCCCGACGCTGGATCACGCGCACTGGGACAAGCGCCTGGCACAGGGCAAGGACACCCTCTACAAGCACGCCATCGAGGGCTACACCGGCCCCGACGGCGGCATCATGCCGCCCAAGGGCGGCAACCCGGCACTGACCGAGGAGCAGATCCACGCCACCGTGGACTGGATGCTGGGCAACCTGAAGTAGACGGTAGTGCCGGCCGCTGGCCGGCAACCACGCATCGTAGGAAGATCATGAGGTTGCCGGCCAGCGGCCGGCACTACCCCGGTTTTGCCCACCACGGCCAAAACCCCGCTGCGCAAGCGGGGTTTCGCATTTCGGGGTTAGTCTGTGCCCCCTCTTCCCTGGAATCGCCCGTCGATGCGCCGCCGCTCCCTTGCCCTTGCCCTGTCCCTGCTGTTGCCGGCCAGCGCCTTCGCCCAGGCCCAGCCGCAGGCCGCACCGGCCCCGGTAACGCCGGCCGCGCGCGGCAGCGCCACCGTGGTGCTGACCGCCGCGCCCTCGGACTGGCGCGCGCTGGATGGCCAGCGCGTGCGCATCGCCGCGCCGCTGACCCTGGCCGGTACCGACGGCCTGGAACGCTTCGGCGAGCTGACGGTGGCCTTCGACGGCCGCCTCTGGCAGCCGACCGAAGTGGCCGCGCCGGGCACCGCGGGCAGTGAGCAGGTGATGGCCGACAACCAGCGCCGCCGCCTGCTGCTGGACGACGGCAACGATGCCCGCGACCCCGGCAGCGTGGCTTATCTGCCGGGCAATCCGGTGCTGCGCACCGGCATGCAGCTGCGCAACGTGGAAGGCACCGTGCGCGTGGACGCACAGGGCCGTGCCCGCCTGCAGGTGGACGGCGCGTTGCAGCTGCCGGAACTGCAGCGCCCGCCGGTGCCGAAGGTGCCGGGCAGCCTGCAGATCGCCGCGTTCAACCTGGAGAACTTCTTCAATGGTGATGGCCAGGGCGGTGGCTTCCCGACCCTGCGCGGCGCGCGCACGCTGGACGAGCACAAGGCGCAGGTGGCCAAGCTGGTGGCCACCATCAGCGCCCTGGATACCGACATCGCCGCGCTGATGGAACTGGAAAACGACGGCTACGGTCCGCAGTCGGCCATCGCCGAACTTCTGGCCGCGCTCAATGCACTGCCGCGCACCGACCCGAACGACGAATGGGTGGCGGTGGATCCGGGCGAAGGCCCGGGCACCAATCCGATCCGGGTCGGCATCATCTACAAGCGTGGGTCGTTCAAGCCGCTGGGCAAGCCGCTGACCCGGACCGATGGCCCGTTTGCCGAACACAGCCGCGCGCCGCTGGCGCAGGCCTTCCAGGGCAAGGGCGCGCCGTTCATGGTGGTGGCCAACCACTTCAAGTCGAAGGGCTGCCGCGATGCCAGCGGTGCCGATGCCGACCAGAACGATGGCCAGGGCTGCTGGAACGCCACCCGTGTGGAATCGGCGCGCCAGCTCAACCAGTGGGTGAATGGCGAAGCCGCGCGCCTGAAGGTGAAGGACATCGTGCTGCTGGGCGACTTCAATGCCTACGCGATGGAAGATCCCATCCGCACCCTGCATGACCTGGGCTGGCAGGACGCGTTCAAGGTGGCCAAGGTCGAGCACCCCTACAGCTACGTCTACAACGGCTACAGCGGCCGTCTTGACCACGCGCTGCTGAGCCCGGGCATGGCCAAGCGCCTGCGCGGTGCCGCCGAATGGCACAGCAATGCCGACGAGCAGGACGCCAGCGGCTACCAGGGCCGCAACGTGCAGGGCCCGTGGCGCAGCTCCGACCACGACCCGCTGCTGCTGGGCTTCGACAAATAAGGTTCGCCGGGGAGCTGCTCTGGTAGGGATCTTGATCGGCACGCATGCTGCCGTTGCTTCTGATCTACCAGTCCGCCTTCAAGCGAGCCGAGCATCGCAGGTGAATCAGGGGCGAAGAGGCGCCGATGTCTGAGCGCAGCGAGTTCGGCGCCGTCCCCTGGTTCACCGAGAAGCGCAGGGGACCGGTGCACAGCACCGGCTCGCGATTGGCGGCGCGTTTCTTTTGGTTACTTTTCTTTTCGCGCGAAAAGAAAAGTGACATCCCACCGCGGGCGCGGAAATGGCCCGCCGCAACCAACGCTCACCCCCAGGCGATCAACCCGATCGCCAGCACCGCCAGCGCCAGGCCGGCGCGGTTCCACCTCGTGGTGGCCTCGCCGAAGGCGAATACACCCACCAGCGCACCCAGTACCACCACGCCGATGTTCATGCCGGCAAACACGGTGGCCGGGCTGTCCGGCATCGCCTGGTGCGCGTGCACATAGAAAAGAATGTTGCCGCCATTGAGCAGGCCCAGCAGTGCACCCGCGCCGAGGTTGCGCCAGGCCAGCCGGCTGCGGCCACTGAAATGCCGCCACAGCTGCAGCGCCAGCATCAGCACGAAGGCCACGCTGAAGCTGGCCAGCACCGCCGCCATCGATGGCGTACCGGACAGCGCCACCTGCTTCAGCAGCACGTCGACCACGGCAAACCCGCCCCATACGCCCAGCAGCCAGCCCCAGCCGCCGGGCGAGGCCGCCATCGCCGGGCCGCGCGGGCGCAGGCTGATCGCCACCATGGCGACCAGGCCCAGCGCCAGGCCGGCCAGCTTCCACGGCGTAGCGGTCTGGCCGAAGAACAGGAACGCCGCGGCCAGCGACAGCAGCAGCGACAGCCGCTGCGCCACATCACTGCGGACGATGCCGGCCACCGCCACCGCGCGGCCCAGCACCAGGAAGATCGACGGCAGCACCACCGCCAGCGCCAGCAGCGACAGCCACGGCGCATGCGGCGCGCGCAGCGCGTCCAACGGTGGTTGCAGCACCACGGCCGTGAGCGTTGCCGCCACCAGGTAGTTCCAGGTGACCATCTGCGCGACATCCAGCTGGCGGCGTCCGGCCACCTTCAACAACACCGAAACCAGCACACTGCAGATCACAGCCAGGGACAGGTAGAGCATGAGGCGGGCACAGGGCAGGGGCGGGGGACGGTATCATGGTGCCATGCACAAGCCCTTGTTCCCCGTCGCCCCCGGCGAAACCGCCTGCCTCGAACTGGACGGCCCGGCCGGTCCGCTGGAAGTGGTCGTCGACCTGCCCAAGGCCGATGTGCCGGCGCAGCCGATCGTGGCCGTCATCTGCCATCCGCTGTCCACCGAAGGCGGCACCCTGCACAACAAGGTGGTCACCATGACCGCCACCACCCTGCGCGAGCTGGGCATCGCCACGGTGCGCTTCAACTTCCGCAGCGTGGGCGCCTCGGCCGGTGAGTTCGACCACGGCGCAGGCGAGCAGGACGACCTGAAGGCCGTCGTCGCCTGGGTGCGCAGCCAGCGCTCGGACGATCGCCTGTGGCTGGCCGGCTTCAGCTTCGGGTCGTTCGTTTCGCTGAAGGCGGCAGGTGAACTGCAGCCGGAGGCGCTGATCTCGATCGCACCGCCTGCTGGCCGCTGGGATTTCGACGGCGTGCAACCGCCGGCACGCTGGCTGGTGATCCAGGGCGAGCAGGACGAGATCGTCGACCCGCAGGCGGTCTACCAGTGGCTGGACACCCTGGGCGCACCGCACGAACTGGTGCGCATGCCCGACACCAGCCACTTCTTCCACCGCAAGCTGATCGACCTGCGCGGCGCGCTCACCCACGGCGTCAAGCACTGGCTGGGCGCGGCAGCATGAGTGCAGCCGAGCTGACGCCTTCGCAGCGCTATGCCGAAGGAGTCGCCCGTGGCGACTGGCAGGACGACCCGGCCCAGCATGCGGCGCTGGCCGAGCTGGACCGCATCCATCGGGGCCTGGTCGACAGCGCCGAGGACGGCTGGCTGGACCGCCTGTCTTCGTTCTGGAAGAAGCCCGAGCCGGTCAAGGGCCTGTACTTCTGGGGCGGTGTCGGCCGCGGCAAGACCTTCCTGGTCGACCTGTTCTACGACGGCCTGCCGATCAAGCAGAAGTACCGCACGCATTTCCACCGCTTCATGCGCAGCGTCCACGAGCGCCTGCGCGAGCACCAGGGCCAGAGCGACCCGCTGGCGAAGATCGCCCAGGAATGGCGCAGCAACCTGCGCGTGCTGGTGCTGGACGAGTTCTTCGTCACCGACATCGGCGACGCGATGCTGCTGGCACGGCTGCTGGAGCGCCTGTTTGCCGAAGGCGTGACCCTGGTCACCACCTCCAACACAGCGGTGGAGAACCTGTACCTCAACGGCCTGCAGCGCGAGAGCTTCCTGCCGGCCATCGGCCTGCTGCAGCGCTTCTGCGTGGAGCTGTACGCCGAAGGCACCGAGGACTACCGCATGCGCGCGCTGACCCGCTCGCCGGTGTACCGCGCGCCGCTGGCCGCCGACAGCGATGCCTGGCTGGCCACGCGCTGGACCGAACTCAGTGGCGGCCAGCCGGCCAAGCCCGGCAACATCGAAATCGAGGGCCGCAAGATTCCGGTGCGCGGCCGCGGCAAGAGCATTGCCTGGTTCGATTTCGCCGCCCTGTGCGAGGGCCCGCGCGGGCCCTCGGACTACATCGAGATCGCGCACGAGTTCAACACGGTGCTGCTGGGCGGCATTCCTGCCTTCGACCGCCTGAACGAAGATGCCGCGCGCCGCTTCGTCAACCTGATCGACGAGCTGTACGACCGCCACGTCAATCTGGTCTGCACCGCCAGCACCTCGCCGATCGAGCTGTACACCGGCCAGCGCCTGCAGGGCGCGTTCGAGCGCACCGCCTCGCGCCTGATCGAGATGCAGAGCGCCGAGTATCTGGGAACCCCGCACCGGGCGTGAGGGTAGTGCCGTTTGTAGAGCCGAGCCCACGCTCGGCTGCTTTTGCATGATGTGCCGAAAAGCAGCCGAGCATGGGCTCGGCTCTACAGCAGCGCCGCGTGGCTACCGCGTGGGCGCAACCGCGTTCCCCAGTGGCCGCTCATCCGGCCCGGCCGACACCTGAAGGCCGGTGTCGGCGGCGTGCTCGACCCGGATCCCCTCGCTGCGCTCCAGCAGCCGCAGCGGTTGGCCCTGGTAGCGCACCTCCAGCGCGTCGTGGGTGTCAGCCAGCGCCTGCACCAGCGGGCACAGCGCCTGCGCGCGGGCTTCGATACGCTCGGCGCGGCCTTCCAGCTGCTGCTCCATCTGCGCGTCCAGGCGGTCGGCGCGCGCCTCCATGGCGTCGCTGCGGCCGGTGAAGATCTGCCAGAGCATGCTGCGGGCGATGGACGCGGACAGCGACTCGGCCATGTCCTGCACCTTGGCCTCGAAGCCCGGCCCGAACACGGCTTGTTCCCAGTAGCCCTTGCCCAGCGTGCCGCCGATCCAGTCGTCGGCCTGCCGGCGCAGGCGCCGTACCTTGCGGCTGTTGGCGGTGCCGGTCAGGCTTTCATAGACTCCGTCGAGCACGTCGAAGCTCAGCCCGCTCACTTCCTGGGCCAGCGCCGTGGCCGCCGGCATCAACTGGCGGGCGCCGGCCTCGAGCTGGCGCAGGCGTGCGGCGTCGGCGGCGCTGACCGGCACGATCGTATCGTCCAGGCTCAGCACCCCATCGTGGAACACCACCTCGTGCGGCGCCTGCGGCCCGTGCCGCAGCCAGATGCCACCGCTGTCCACCAGCACGTCGTAATCGGTGCGGATGCCGCACTGGTCCGCGCGCAGCTTCGGCGCATCGGCGGCCTGCGCGGGGGCCAGCAACAAGGCCGACAGCAGGGCGAGGGTGGGCAGGCGCAGGTCCATGGCGACAGTCCGTGTGACGAGCCTGCAGCATCTGCCCGCCAGGCCGCGCCGGCATCGGCCGGAAGTCACCCCGCCAGCGGCTGCCCACCGGATGCCCACCACCTATCCACAGGGTTGTCCCTGGCCAGCTTCATCACTGTCATGTGAAGCTGTCATTGTTCCGTTTCCGCGGTGCGTTGTACCACCGTAATGACGCCTTTCGGGCTTGACTGCGCAGCCCGTTCCGGCAGGTCTGAAGCGTCTGATCCGGGCGTCGATGGCACGATCCTTGCGGCGCAAGGGATTGCCGAATTTCACTACATTTGGCGTTGACGGACCCCATTACCCCCACTATCTTGTGGCCGTCGGTCGCAACAACCCCAGGTATGGGGGTCCGCCGCGGGGTCTCCCGGATACCCGCACGCAACCGTCAACGGCAGTGGCAGGCGCAGGGTCTCATCCCCTGCGACGCCGTCCTGCCATCCTGGGCTGTCATGTCCCGGGCCGCGTCACCCGATGCATCGAGCACCCCCAATCACGCCAAGAGGACACACGCCGTGAGCACCGAATCCAGCGCCACCATCGAGAAGGAAAGCGAGTTCCTGTTGACGTCGCCGCCGACGGCCAACGCGATGAGTGTGACCAAGCGCAACGGGACCACCGAACTGGTGGACCTGAACAAGATCGTGCGCGCGGTGCAGCGTTCCTCCGAAGGCCTGCACGCCGTCGATCCGATGCGCGTGGCCACCCGCACCATTTCCGGCCTGTACAACGGCGCCACGACCCGCGAGCTGGATGAACTGTCCATCCGTACCGCCGCGCTGCTGATCGGTGAAGAGCCCGAGTACGGCCGTCTGGCCGCGCGCCTGCTGGCCAACTACATCGCCAAGGAAGTGTCGGGCCAGGAAATCTACGCCTTCTCGCAGTCGGTCAGCCGTGGCCACGAAGTGGGCCTGATCAACGATCGCCTGCTGAACTTCGTGCAGACCAACGCACGCAAGCTCAACGATGCCATCGACATCTCGCTGGACCTGAACTTCGATTACTTCGGCCTGCGTACCCTGTACGACCGCTACCTGCTGCGCCACCCGCACACCCGCAAGGTGATCGAGACCCCGCAGCAGTTCTTCCTGCGCATCGCCAGCGCGCTGAGCGAGGACGTGTCCGAGACCCTGGCGCTGTACAAGCGCATGGGCAACCTGGACTACCTGCCGTCCAGCCCGACCCTGTTCAACTCCGGCACCACCCACGAGCAGCTGTCCTCGTGCTTCCTGCTGGACTCGCCGCAGGACTCGCTGGAATCGATCTACGCCAAGTACGGCGATATCGCCCAGCTGTCCAAGTTCTCCGGCGGCATCGGCGTCAGCTACACCCGCGTGCGTTCGCGTGGTTCGCTCATCAAGTCCACCAACGGCCATTCCAACGGCATCGTGCCGTGGCTGAAGACCATGGATTCGTCGGTGGCCGCGGTGAACCAGGGCGGCAAGCGCAAGGGCGCTGCCTGCGTGTACCTGGAAACCTGGCATGCCGATGTCGAGGATTTCCTCGAGCTGCGTGACAACACCGGTGACGAAGCCCGCCGTACCCACAACCTGAACCTGGCCAACTGGGTGCCGGACCTGTTCATGAAGCGCGTCGAGGCCGACCAGGAATGGTCGCTGTTCGATCCGCGCGTCGTGCCGGAGTTCACCGACCTGTTCGGCGAAGCCTTCGAGCAGGCCTACGTGCAGGCCGAAGCGCAGGGCAAGGCCAGCCGCACCATCTCGGCGCGCAAGCTGTATGCCCGCATGATGCGTACGCTGGCCGAGACCGGCAACGGCTGGATGACCTTCAAGGACAAGTGCAACCGCGCCAGCAACCAGACCCTGCGCGCCGGCAACGTGATCCACCTGTCCAACCTGTGCACGGAAATCCTGGAGGTCACCTCCAACGATGAAACCGCCGTGTGCAACCTGGGTTCGATCAACCTGGGCAACCACTTCGACGAGCACAACGACTTCGATTTCGAGAAGCTGGCCGAGACCGTGCGCCTGGCCGTGCGCCAGCTCGACCGCGTCATCGACCTGAACTTCTACCCGATCGAAACCGCCCGCCGCGCCAACCTGCGCTGGCGTCCGGTCGGCCTGGGCTGCATGGGCCTGCAGGACGTGTTCTTCCGCAAGCGCCTGCCGTTCGACACCGCCGAAGCCCGCGCCCTGTCGAAGAAGATCGCCGAAACGATCTACTTCCACGCGCTGGAAACGTCCTGCGAGCTGGCCCAGGAACGCGGCAAGCACCCGTCGTTCAACGACACCCGTGCCGCCGGTGGCGAACTGCAGTTCGACGCCTGGAACGTGGTGCCCGAAGACACCGCACGCTGGGATGCCCTGCGCGCCCGCATCAAGGAACACGGCCTGCGCAACTCGCTGATGATCGCGATCGCCCCGACCGCGACCATCGCCTCGATCGCCGGCTGCTACGAGTGCGTCGAGCCGCAGGTGTCCAACCTGTTCAAGCGCGAGACCCTGTCCGGCGACTTCCTGCAGGTCAACCGTTACCTGGTCAACGAGCTGAAGAAGCTGGGCCTGTGGACCGCTGACATGCGCGACGCCATCAAGCTGGCCGAAGGTTCCATTGCCGGCGTGGCGCAGATTCCGGAAACCCTGCGCGAGGTCTACCGCACCGCCTGGGAACTGCCGATGCGTTCGCTGATCGACATGGCCGCCGAACGTGGTGCCTTCATCGACCAGTCGGCCTCGCTCAACCTGTTCATGGAAAGCCCGAACATCGGTGCGATGTCGTCCATGTACATGTACGCCTGGAAGCAGGGCATCAAGACCACCTACTACCTGCGTTCGCGTCCGGCCACCAAGATCGCCAAGACCACGGTGAGCAGCGCGGCCCCGGCCAAGGTGTTCAGCCCGGACGAAGCGATCGCCTGCTCGCTGGAAAACCCGGAAGCCTGCGAAGCCTGCCAGTAACACACCGCGCGGTGGGTGCCGACCGTTGGTCGGCACTCGAACACCTCGCACCTGTAGAGCCGAGCCATGCTCGGCTGCGGAAAAACACCCACGGTAGCGCCGGGCCATGCCCGGCGGCTCACCCAGGAATTCAAGGAAACACCCATGGCCGACAAGCCCAAGCAGATGCTGCTCGATCCCGGTTTTGAACTGACCCTGCGCCCGATGCGCTATCCGCAGTTCTATGACATGTACCGGAATGCGATCAAGAACACCTGGACGGTGGAAGAGATCAACTTCCAGATCGACATCACCGACCTGCACAGCAAGATGTCGCCGGGTGAGCGCCACCTGATCCACCGCCTGGTCGCGTTCTTCGCCACCGGCGATTCGATCGTGTCCAACAATCTGGTGCTGAACCTGTACCAGCATCTGAACGCGCCGGAAGCGCGCATGTACCTGTCGCGCCAGCTGTACGAAGAAGCGCTGCACGTGCAGTTCTACCTGACCCTGCTCGACAACTACCTGCCGGATCCGGAAGAGCGCGTCAAAGCGTTCGCCGCGGTGGAGAACATCGACTCGATCAAGAAGAAGGCCGACTTCTGCTTCAAGTGGATCGACTCGATCCAGGATCTGAAGCGCATCGAGACCCGTGCCGAGCGCCGCCAGTTCCTGCTCAACCAGATCTGCTTCGCCGCGTGCATCGAAGGCCTGTTCTTCTTCGCCGCCTTCGCCTACGTGTACTACTTCCGTTCGCGCGGCCTGCTGCCGGGCCTGGCCTCGGGCACCAACTGGGTGTTCCGCGACGAGAGCGCGCACATGGAGTTCGCGTTCGAGTCGGTGCGCGTGGTGCGTGAGGAAGAGCCGGACCTGTTCGACGATGAGATGAAGCAGCAGGTCTATGACATGCTGGCCGAGGCCATCGAATGCGAAGTGCAGTTCGCCGAAGACGTGCTGTCCGGCGGCGTGGCGGGCATCTCGACCCGCGACATGCGCCAGTACCTGCAGCACTGCGCCGACCAGCACTTCGCCAAGCTGGGCATGGAAAAGAAGTACAACGTGCGCAACCCGCTGCCGTTCATGGAACTGCAGGACGTGCAGGAACTGACCAACTTCTTCGAACGCCGCGTCTCGGCCTACCAGGTTGGCGTGCAGGGCGAAGTCGCCTTCGACATGAACTTCTGATCGAAGCGGTCACTCCGGTTGCAACGAAAAACCCCGGCCAACGCCGGGGTTTTTTGTTCTTTTGGGGTCGAGCTTGCTCGACTGCCGTTCGCGCAAAGCCGTCGAGCAAGCTCGACGCTACGCTCTGCGCCGCCCTTCCACCGCCATGCGCACCGCCAGCCCGGCCAGCACCGTGCCCATCAGCCAGCGCTGCACCGCCTGCCAGGTCGGGCGCGCGGCCAGGAAGCCGGCGATGCTGCCGGCCATCACCGCGATCACGGCGTTGACGCTGACACTGACCGCGATCTGGGTGAAGCCCAGCACCAGCGACTGCATCAGCACGCTGCCATGGCCTTCCGGGTGCAGGAACTGCGGCAGCAGTGACAGGTACATCACCGCGATCTTCGGGTTCAGCAGGTTGGTCAGAAAGCCCATCGCGAACAGCCTGCGCGGGCTGTCCGGCGGCAGATCGCGCACCGCGAACGGCGACCGGCCGCCGGGCTTGAGCGCCTGCCAGGCCAGGTACAGCAGGTACAACGCACCACCGATGCGCAGTGTGTCGTAGGCCAGCGGCACGGTCATCAGCAGGGCGGTGATGCCCAGCGCCGCGCACAGCATGTAGAACACGAAGCCCAGCGCCACCCCACCCAGCGAGATCAAGCCGGCGGTGCGGCCCTGGCAGATCGAGCGCGAGACCAGGTAGATCATGTTCGGCCCGGGAGTAAGCACCATGCCCAGCGAGATGAGGGCGAAGGCCACAAGGTCGGAGGGTGCGGGCATGGTCAGTCCTGGCAGTGGGCGTGGCGAAGTGTAGCGCCGCCTGCACGGGGTCAGGCTTAAAATTGCCGCACCCCACACCGACATCCCCGCCATGACCCCGATCCCCGAGACCGTGCCGCCCATCGAAGTGCGCATGGCCGAAATCGTCTTCCCCAACCACACCAACCACATGGGCACCCTGTTCGGTGGCCAGGCGCTGGCGTGGATGGACAAGGCCGCGTTCCTGGCCGCCGCCCGTTATTCCCGCCGCACCGTGGTGACCGCACGCAGCGACCAGGTCGACTTCAAATTGCCGATCCGCATCGGCCAGATGGTGGAAACCATCGGCCGTATCGTCGAGGTCGGCCGCAGCTCGATGAAGGTCGAAGTGGAGCTGATTGCCGAAGACCTGCACAGCGGCGAGCGCCAGCTGTGTACCCGCGGCCACTTCGTGATGATCGCGCTGGGTGAAGACGGCCAGCCCACGGCCGTGCCGCGTCTGCCCGCTGCGCCCTGAACCGATGCTTGCGGGGGCGCCCCAGCGCCCCCACCTGAAGACCATGACTCCGCCGCTGACCGACTTCATCGACCGCGCCCAGCGCCTGTTCGTGCTGACCGGTGCCGGCTGCAGCACCGCTTCGGGCATCCCCGATTACCGCGACACCGACGGCCAGTGGAAGCGCACGCCGCCGGTGACCTACCAGGCCTTCATGGGCGAGGCGGCCACCCGCCAGCGCTACTGGGCGCGCAGCCTGCTGGGCTGGCCGCGCTTCGGCCTGGCCCGGCCCAACGGCACCCACCAGGCACTGGCGTCACTGGAAGCGCGTGGCAAGCTGCAGGTGCTGCTGACCCAGAACGTGGACGGCCTGCACCAGCGCGCCGGCAGCCACAACGTGATCGACCTGCATGGCCGCCTGGACCTGCTGCGCTGCATGGGCTGCGAACGCCGCAGCCGCCGTGAGGATTTCCAGCAGCGGCTGCTGGATGCCAATCCAGGCTGGGATGCCCTGGAGGCCGGCATCGCTCCCGATGGCGACGCCGATCTGGAGACCGATTTCTCCCGCTTCGTGGTGCCCGAGTGCCCGCACTGCGGCGGGGTGTTGAAGCCGGACGTGGTGTTATTCGGCGAAAACGTGCCGCGTGAGCGCGTGGCGGCCGTGCATGAGCACCTGCAGCAGGCCGACGCCGTGCTGGTGGTGGGTTCCTCGCTGATGGTCTATTCGGGCTTCCGCTTCGTGCAGGCCGCCGCCAGGGCCGGCTTGCCCGTAGCGGCGCTGAACCGCGGACGCACCCGCGCCGACGACCTGCTGCAGTTCAAGGATGAACGCGACTGCGCCGAGGCGCTGGCCGGCTTCGTCAGTCGGTAGAGTCGACTATCGCGCGCAGCGCGGGCTGTTCAGCGGTACCGCCAAGAGCAGTCGACTGACAGTCGACTCTACCGACAACCCGTCCCCGCGAAACAGCGATCCATCCACACGGTTGATTCGCAGGCCGTGCGGCGGTGCAATACGCTCCCCCATCCGCTTGCCCCCGCATTGCCGTGACCCAGCTGTTTTCGCCGATCTCGCTCGGCCCCCTCACCCTGTCCAACCGCATCGTCATCGCGCCGATGTGCCAGTACTCCGCCGAAGACGGCCGCGCCAGCGACTGGCACGCCATGCATCTGGGCAACCTGGCGCAGTCCGGCGCCGGCCTGCTGATCCTGGAAGCCACCGCGGTCGAACCACGCGGTCGCATCAGCTGGGCCGATCTGGGGCTGTGGGACGACGGCACCGAGGCTGCGCTGGCGCAGGTGCTGGCCAGCGTCCGCCGCTGGTCGCCGATGCCGCTGGGCATCCAGCTCGGCCACGCCGGGCGCAAGGCCTCGGTGAAGCGGCCGTGGGACGGCGGTGGCCAGCTGCCGGCCGACGATGCCCGCGGCTGGCCCACGGTGGCACCGTCGCCGCTGCCGTTCCATGCCGCCGATCCCGCGCCGCAGGCACTGGACGAGGCCGGCATCGCCGAGGTCGTCGCCGCCTTCGCCGCCAGCGCGGTGCGCGCCGAGCGCCTGGGCTTCGAGCTGATCGAGCTGCATGCCGCGCACGGTTACCTGCTGCACCAGTTCCTGTCGCCGCTGAGCAACCGTCGCACCGATGGCTACGGTGGCTCGCTGCCGAACCGCCTGCGCCTGCTGGTGGAAGTGTTCGACGCGGTGCGCGCAGCGGTGTCGGACAAGGTCGCGGTGGGTGTGCGCCTGTCCGCCAGCGACTGGGTCGAAGGTGGCTGGGACCTGGTGCAGAGCGAAGCACTGGCGCAGGTCCTGGACGCACGCGGCTGCAATTTCCTGCACGTTTCCAGCGGCGGGCTGGATGAGCGCCAGAAGATCGCCGTCGGCCCGGGCTACCAGGTGCCGTTCGCGGCGGCGATCAAGGCCAAGGTGCGCATGCCGGTCATCGCCGTGGGCATGATCACCGAGCCGGAGCAGGCCGAGTCGATCCTGCGCCACCGCCATGCCGATGCTGTGGCGTTGGCGCGCGGCATCCTCTACGACCCGCGTTGGCCGTGGCACGCCGCCGCCGCACTGCGCGAGAGCGTGCTACCGGCGCCGCAGTACCTGCGCTGCGAACCGCGCGATGCACGCGGCGTGTTCAAGACCCGCTGAGGCTCACACCCGCCAGGCCGGCGCCAGGCCGGCCTGCAGGTGTTCGAACAGCGCGCGGATCTTGGCGGTGAAGTCGCGGCGGTCGCTGACGCAGAAGTAGACGTCCATCGGTTCCGGGCGCCATGCGCTGTCGGTGTCGAACACCGCACGCAGGCGGCCGTCACGCAGATAGGGTTCGGCCACGAACGCGGCCAGCCGGGTGATGCCGGCCCCGGCGGCGGCCAGAGCGGCCAGCGCATCGATGTCATCGCAGACCATGCTGGGCGGCAGCGCGGCGTCCACGCGCTGGCCGTCCTTCAGCAGGCCCCAGCGCAGCGGCCGGCCATCGGTCGGGAAGCGGTGCAGCAGGCCGCGATGGCTGCCCAGATCGGCGGGGCGTTGCGGGGTACCGTGCGCCTGCAGGTAGGCCGGCGCAGCGCAGAACACGAACGGCACGCGCGCCAGTTGCCGTGCGACCACGCCATCCTCCAGCTGCGCACCGATGCGGATGCTGGCATCCACCGCCTCCGGGCCATGCTGTACGGCGCGGTCATTCAGGCGCAGCTCCAGCTGCAGCTGCGGGTAGCGCTGTTGCAGCGAGGGCAGCAACGGCGCCAGTACATGGCGACCGAACGCGCTGCTGCTGGCGATGCGCAGCGGCCCGGCCGGTTCGATATCGCCAGCGGTGACCATCGCCTGCGCGCGTGCCAGGTCGGCTTCGATGTGCCGCACCTGCGCCAGATACAACGCACCGGCCTCGCTGAGTGCCAGCTGTCGCGTGCTGCGGTTCAGCAGCCGTACGCCCAGATGGGCCTCGAGCCGGTTGATGTTCTGGCCGACGGCGGTGGCGCTGATGCCAAGGGTGCGGGCCGCAGCGGCAATACTGCCGGTCTCTGCGGTGCGGGTGAAGCTGCGGATCAGTTGCAACAGGTTCATGACCGACCAGCTTGCCATGGGATCGGCCAAGTATCGCTTGGGACAGAACCAAGCCCTTCGGTTGCATCGGTGACCATCGATCCGATCAACACCCTGCTGGCCTACACTGCGACGATGCGCCCCGATTCCATCCTCACCCTGTCCTGCCCCGACCGTACCGGCATCGTCTATCGTGTGTCCGGCCTGTTGTTCGACCACGGTTGCAACATCCTCGACGCCCAGCAGTTCGGTGACGAGGAGAGCGGCCGCTTCTTCCTGCGCGTGCATTTCGACCGCGACGCGAGCCTGCCGCTGGACACCGTGCACGCCGCGATGGCCACCTTGGCGGCCGACTTCGGCATGGACTGGCAGCTGCACGACGGTCGCCGCCGTGCGCGCCTGCTGGTGCTGGTCAGCAAGCAGGGGCATTGCCTGAACGATCTGCTGTTCCGCGCCCACAGTGGCCAGCTGAAGGTGGACATCGCCGCAGTGGCGTCCAATCACGCCGACTTCGCGCCGCTGGCCGCGTCCTATCAGGTGCCGTTCCATCACCTGCCGGTGAACGCGGAAACGCGCGCGGTACAGGAGCAGCAGATCATCGATCTGGTCGAGCGCGAACGCGTCGATCTGGTGGTGCTGGCGCGCTACATGCAGATCCTGTCACCCACGCTGTGCCGCGCATTGGCTGGCCGTGCGATCAACATCCACCACAGCTTCCTGCCCAGCTTCAAGGGCGCGCAGCCGTACCACCAGGCGCACGCGCGCGGGGTCAAGATCATTGGTGCCACCGCGCACTACGTAACCGAGGATCTGGACGAAGGCCCGATCATCGAACAGGACGTGGCCCGCGTCGACCATGCGATGGCGCCGCGCGAGCTGGTGCGGCTGGGCAGCGATACCGAGTCGCAGGTGCTGGCACGCGCGGTGCGCCGCCATGTGGAGCACCGCATCCTGCTCAACGGGCATCGCACGGTCGTATTCCGGTAGTGCCGGGCCATGCCCGGCGGTCATTGCTCAGATCACCGCAATCCCCGCCTTGCCCAGCGCCTCGCGCACCATCGCGTCGTTGGCCTCGGTCACCGGCCGGGTCAGCTCCCACAGGAACTTCACCCGGAAGCCGGATTTCACCGCGTCCTGCGCGCTCCACAGCACGCAGTAGTCACGCGCCAGGCCGCACACGTGCACCTCGCGGATGCGGCGCTCGTGCAGCCAACCGGCCAGGCCGGTGGCCGGGCGCTCGCCGTCGGGGCCATGGTTTTCGCGGAAGGCGCTGTACGAATCCACCTGTTGGCGCGTGCCCTTGCGCAGGATCAGGTCGGCCGAGGTCCAGTCCACGCCGGGGTGCAGCACGGCGCCTTCGCTGCCTTGCACGCAGTGGTCGGGCCACAGGGTCTGCGGCTGTGCGTGCAGCAGGATGGTCTCGAACGGGCGCTGGCCGGGATGCTGGCTGGCGAACGAGGCATGGTCGGCCGGGTGCCAGTCCTGGGTGGCCACCACCGTGCGGTAGTGGCGCTGCGCCAGCAGCGCGTTGATCGGCGCCACCAGTGCATCGCCCTGGTCGCAGGCCAGTGCGCCGCCGGGCATGAAGTCCGGCTGCAGGTCGATCACCAGCAGGGCGACATCGGCGGGCAGGGCAGTCATGGCAGATCCACTACAAACTGAAGGGGCGACCAGCGTGGCCGCCCCCCGGGCGCACGTCAATCGCCCTGCGCCGGCTCAGCGTCCTGCCCGTAGTACAGCAGGCCGATCTTGATCCGCTCGCGGCCGGTTTCACGGCGGTGGCGGTTGGCATCGCGCAGCGAGTACACGCAGCCACAGTATTCCTGCTGGTAGAACTGCTCGCGCTTGCTGATCTCGACCATGCGGCTGGCACCACCGCCCTTGCGCCAGTTGTAGTCCCAGTACTGCAGGCCCTCGTAGCGCGAGGCGGCGCGGATGCCGCAGTCGTTGATCTGCGCCATGTTCTTCCAGCGCGAGATGCCCAGCGACGAACTGATGGTGTCGTAGCCATGTTCATGCGCGTACAGCGCGGTGCGCTCGAAACGCATGTCGAAGCACATCGTGCAGCGGATGCCGCGCTCGGGTTCGTTCTCCATGCCGCGCGCGCGGCTGAACCAGTTGTCGGTGTCGTAGTCGCAGTCGATGAACGGAATGCCGTGCTGCTGCGCGAAGCGGATGTTCTCCTGCTTGCGCAGCTCGTATTCCTTCACCGGGTGGATGTTGGGGTTGTAGAAGAAGATCGCATAGTCGATCCCGGAGGCAGTGATCGCCTCCATCACTTCGCCCGAACAGGGCGCGCAGCAGGAATGCAGCAGCAGGCGCTTGCCGTCGGCGGGCAGGGTCAGGGTGGGGCGTTGGAGTTCGGTCATCGTCAGGTACCGCAGGGGCCGCCGGCAACGGCGACGGCCCCTGCCTCAGGGCGTGGGGAACGGGTCTGACCGGATACCGTGGAAAGGACGCGCGCGACCGCGCTGCCCGCGTGCGCAGGACAACGACAGCCCCGGCACCCTCCCCGCGGAGAGTCCAGGTCGAATCAGGGGACGGTCGTGTCCCCCGGCCGGGGCCGGTCTTCGGGCTGATGGACACGGGCCGAAGCCCTCCTACTCCCTGCCGCTTCCCAGGCGTGAGCCCAGTGCTGTTGGCAGGATTCGTTTCCATTCACCGCTGCGGGGCAGCTCCGGAATGGGCGCGCAAGGCGCCTTCACCGGATTCCCGTTCAAATCCCTGCCTTTGCCGGAGCGAGGGCAGGGATACCTTCGGCGTGTGCACGGTGGACCGGTTGGCGGCAATGGTCAAGGACCGAAGTCCGTGCAGTGGTGTGGCTCACTTCTCAGGTTGTGAGAGCGTCCCTTGCCATACTGGACACCAGCGGACGGGAGAGGGCGTGTGGCAGACAAATATTGCGATCTGGTCATGAAGGGCGGCATCACCAGCGGCATCGTGTATCCCAATGCGGTACTCGCGCTGGCCCGCGAATACCGCTTCAAGAGCATCGGCGGTACCTCGGCGGGCGCCATTGCCGCTGCAGTGGCGGCGGCGGCGGCCTGCGGCGATCGTCGCCAGCAGGCCGGCGAGCACCTGCCCGATGACGCCGGCTACAACGGACTGTCGGCGGTGTCGGCGCAGCTGTCGCAGCGCGGCTTCATCTATCGGCTGTTCCAGCCTGCACGCGGTGCGCGTGCGGCATACCGGCTGCTGGTGGTCCTTACCGGCAATGCCGGCCTGCCGCGCAAGCTGCTGTGCCTGGCCATCGCGGTGTTCACCATTGCACCGCTGGAAGTGCTGGTCTCGCTGGCGCTGCTGCTTGGCCTGGGGTGGTGGGGCGGTGGCTGGAGCGGCATGGCGGCCACGCTGGTGCCGTCGCTGCTGTGCGCGTACGGGGCGGGTGTGGCCGGCGCTGCGCTGCGGGTGGCGCGGGTGGCGCGGCGCAACCTGCTGGGCCTGTGCAGTGGTCTGGGGCGTGACCGCTCCAGGCCGGCACTGACCGAGTGGCTGCACACCTGCCTGCAGCAGCTGTCGGGCAAGGCACTGGACGCGCCGTTGACCTTCGCCGACCTGCACGACGCGCCGCGCTACGCCGGTGAGCCCGACAGCCCGCATGCGATCAGCCTGCAGATGATCACCACCTGTGTCTCGCACAACGAGCCGCGCACGCTGCCGCTGGGCGGGGCGCAGTTCTGGTTCCTGCGCGAGGAGTTTGCGCAGCTGTTCCCGGCCAGCGTGGTGCAGTGGCTGGTGGACCACGCCGGGCCGCCGCTGGAGGTGGACGGGCGGCACTATCACCGCCTGCCGCAGGGCCCGCAGCTGCCGGTGCTGGTGGCCACGCGCATGAGCCTGAGCTTCCCGCTGTTGATCAGTGCGGTGCCGTTGCATGAGCCGTCGCGCCGCGAGCGACGCTGCGAGCCGACGGCCGCGGCAGCCGACCCGGAGCACAACGTCGCCGACAGCATGGAAGGGTTGACCAGTGCGGGGCAGGCCTGTGGACCGGTGATCACCGCCTTCCGCATCTGCTGGTTCTCCGACGGCGGCATCAGCAGCAACTTCCCGATCCATCTGTTCGACGCCGCGCTGCCGCGCTGGCCGACCTTCGCCATCAATCTGGTCTATCCGCAGCATGCCGAGGCCGTCGGTCACGGTGGCAGCGACCGCCAGGCGCTGGAACACGCCGTGTTCCTGCCCACCGAAAACCGTCACGGCTGGCAGCGCACCTACCAGTCGATCGCCACGCCGTTGGCCGCCGCCGAACTGGGCCGCTTCCTGTTCGCGGTGGTGGCGACCATGCAGAACTGGCGCGACCTGCTGCAGGCACGGGCGCCGGGCTACCGCGACCGCATCGTGCACGTCAGCCTGCAGGGTGACGAGGGGGGAATGAACCTGGACATGCCGCAGGAGGTGCTGACCCGCATTGCCGACAAGGGCAGCCTGGCCGGTGCACGCTTCTGTGCGTTCTCATTCGAGAACCACTACTGGATCCGCTGGCGCAACCTGGCCTCGGCCTACCAGCGCTACACGCTGGAAGTGGCGCGTACCGATGATCCGGCGCAGCAGGTACTGGCATATCGCGCAGCCTATTCGATGGTCGCCAGCGGCGTGCCGGCACCACCGTCGTACAAGCTGGGCTCGGAGGACAAACGGTTGGGGTCACAGCAGCTGTGGGGGCTGATGGTCGAACAGGGCCGCAGCTGGGATGACCTCGGCCCCGACCTCACCGATGGGGCGCCGCGGCCACTGCCGCAGATGAAGGTGACGCCGATCTACTGAGTCGATGCTCGGTAGATCCCCGCCTCGAGGGCAATCGGGGTCGGATCCGTTTTCCCCAGGAAAACGGATCTGACCCCTCCCCGGCGCGCCTCAGCGCCACGCCTCCACCACCGCATCACCCTGCAGCGGCGCATACAGCGGCAATGCCAGCTCCTGCTTTACCCAGCCCGGGTTGAGCGTGCGCAGGCCGGCCAGATACTCGCGTGCCAGCGCGGCATCGCCCTGGCGCATGGCCAGCCGCGCAGCCCGGGCCCAGGTGCGGTCCCAGCCGTGTGCCAGCGACAGCGACGTCGCCAGCGCGGCGCGCGCACCGGCCACATCGCCTTTCTCCCAGCGTTGCTCGGCACGGATGATCGCGTCGTTGGACAGGCGCATGTCGTACAGCTCGCGCAGCCGCGCTACCGCGCGTGGATCGGCGTCCACGCGCAGGTCGGTGTCCTGCCAGTCGCCGCCGGGGGTGCGCACCAGCAACGCCGCCGACCATTGCCCGCTGCGTTGGCCCCCCGCCGCCTGGCCGGCTTCAAGTGCCGCCAGCAGGCGCGCCGCCAGTGCGCCGTGTGATGCCTGGAAGCTGCGTTGCATGGTGGCCAGCACCTCCAGCCCGGCCAGGCCGTTGCCCTGCACGCTGAGCATGCCCTCACCGTATGCACCGGCCCAGTCCGTCTGTCGTGCGCTGGCACCGGTGTACTGCGCATTGCCGCCGCGCGCGCTGACCAGTCCCACCTGGCGCTCGGCCAGCGTGGTGCCATCGAAGTCGCCGTCTTCATCGAGCAGTTGCTTGAGCACCTGCGCAGGCGTGCGGCCCTTGGCCAGCAATGCGAGGCCCTTCGACCCGTAGGTCGGATTGGTTTCGAACTGGCTGGCGACGGCACCGACCTTTGCCTGCGCCCACGGCACACCCACGCCACCGACCGCCAGGTTGTGCGTGGCCACTGCCACGCCGCAGTCGCCGGCCTCGTTGCAGGCCACGATGGAAAACGTCGCCCACGCCGGTGCGCAGACGGCAGCGAGCAGCAGGGCCAGGCAAGGGCGTAGCAGGAACATGGGTGTCTCCAGGGCGGGCATCCCGATTGGGATGCAGCCGGCGCACGAAAGGTTTAGTCCCGCGCATCCCGTCATGGGGTCAGATCCCTTTTGCAGGGCAAAAGGGATCTGACCCCAACGGCATCAACGCCCCGGCAACTGCGCGAACGCGCGCTGCATGCAGTCCTCGCGCGGGCACACCCGGCAGCCCGGGCCGATCGACACCGAGTTGCCCGGGCTCTGCACATCCAGCCCCAGCGAATACACCAGCCGCTCGGCGTGCTGCAGGTCGCAGCCCAGCGCCACGGCGAAGGTCTTGCGCGGCTGGCCATGTCCCACCGGTCCGCTGCTGACCTGCCGCGCCAGCCAGAAATGGCGGCGGCCATCGGGCATGCGCGCGGTCTGGGTGAGGATGCGCCCGGGCTGGTTGAATGCCTCGTACACGATCCACAGCGGGCACGAGCCGCCCACCTGCGAGAAGTGGAAGTCGGTGGCCGAATGACGCTTGGACACATTGCCCGCGCGGTCCACGCGGATGAAGAAGAACGGCAGGCCCGGCGCACTGCGCCGTGCCAGCGTACTCAAGCGGTGGCAGACCGCCTCGAAGCCCACGCCGAACTGGTGCGCCAGCAGCTCGATGTCATAGTTGCTGGCTTCGGCCGCACGCAGGAAACGCATGTACGGCATCACCAGCGCACCGGCGAAATAGTTCGAAAGACCCACCCGCGCCTGCGCGATGCGCGCCTCATCGTTGAAACCGGCACGCGCCACCACCGCATCGATCTGCGGCAGGTAGCCGTGCAGGGCCAGCTCGGCCGCCATCTGGAACGCCTGCTGGCCCGGTTCCAGATAATCGGGCAGCCACAATCGTCGTGTACCGGCGTCGTACTGGCGCTTCTCGCGCCCGGCCTGCAGCGCGGCCACTTCCACCAGCACCCCGTGGCGGTCGGCCAGCAATTGGCGCAGGCGCGGCGCCACGTGCCCGGGCGACAATCCCCACTCGGCGAACAGGCGTTCGGCCAGCTCGTCCAGTTCGGGAATGTGGTTGTGCATGCGGTTGAAGAACTCGCGCACCTGGTCGCCGGCCGGCAGGGTGCTGCCGGCCCCCGGCTCGCCGAGCTGGAACTCCAGTGCGGCGGCATGCTCGCGCAGCGCCAGATGGCGGCGGTGCAGATCGAGCAGGGCGCGGCTGACCTGCGGCAGGTTGCCGGCTAATGCGCGCAGTTCGGTGGCGCTGACCTCGGCCAGGCCCAGGTCGCGCAGGGTTTCCCCCAGCGCCTCCTGCAACGCGGCGGGCTCATCTTCGTCGAAAAGCGCGGAAACGTCGCCCAATACCTGGCCCAGCTTCTTCTGCACGGCCGGGGTCAGCGGGCGTTTGTTGCGCTCGATCTGGTTCAGATAACTGGCCGACAGCCCCAGCGCCCGCGCCAGATCGGCCTGGCTGTAGCCGCGCTGTTCGCGCAGCCGCAGCAGGCGCAGGCCGAGTTGTCGCTGGGCAGCTGAATAATTCACAGAATTAACAGGAATCGTCTGGCGTGTTGGCCAGATTAAGCGGATTCAGGCCGGAAATCGAGGTGAGCGCTGTGAATAATGCCAAGCATCTTTCGAGCCCGTGGGATTGTCGTCATGACTGTTGCAGCGCCCCGTATCCGCATGCTGATCGATGGCCAGTTCATCGAATCGGCCACCTCCCACTGGCAGGATGTGGTCAATCCGGCCACCCAGGACGTCCTGGCCCAGGTGCCGTTCGCCACCGCCGGTGAAGTGGACGCCGCCGTCGCTGCCGCCAAGGAAGCCTTCAAGACCTGGCGCAAGACCCCGATCGGCACCCGCGCGCGCATCTTCCTGAAGTACCAGCAGCTGATCCGCGAGAACATGAGCGAGCTGGCCCACATCCTCACCGCCGAACAGGGCAAGACCCTGCCCGACGCCGAAGGCGATGTGTTCCGCGGCCTGGAAGTGGTCGAGCACGCCGCCGCCATCGGCAACCTGCAGCTGGGCGAACTGGCCAACAACGTGGCCAATGGCGTGGACACCTACACGATCATGCAGCCGCTGGGCGTCTGCGCCGGCATCACCCCGTTCAACTTCCCGGCGATGATCCCGCTGTGGATGTTCCCGATGGCGATCGCCACCGGCAACACCTTCATCCTCAAGCCGTCCGAACAGGACCCGATGGTGACCATGCGCCTGGTGGAACTGGCGCTGGAAGCCGGCATTCCCAAGGGCGTGCTCAACGTCGTCCACGGTGGCGAGGAAGTGGTCAACGCCATCTGCGACCACCCGGACATCAAGGCGGTGTCGTTCGTCGGTTCCACCCGTGTCGGCACCCACGTCTACAACCGTGCCTCGCTGGCCGGCAAGCGCGTGCAGTGCATGATGGGCGCCAAGAACCACGCCGTGGTGCTGCCGGACGCCAACAAGGAGCAGACCCTCAACGCCATGGTCGGCGCCGCCTTCGGTGCCGCTGGCCAGCGCTGCATGGCCGCCTCCACCCTGGTGCTGGTCGGTGAAGCACGCAACTGGGTGCAGGACCTGGTCAGCAAGGCCAAGACCCTCAAGGTCAGCGGCGGCACCGTGTCCGGCACCGATGTCGGCCCGGTCATTTCCTGCAGCGCCCGCGAGCGCGTTGAAGGCCTGATCGCCTCGGGCGTGGAGCAGGGCGCCAAGCTGGTACTCGATGGCCGCAAGCCGCAGGTGGATGGCTTCGAGAAGGGCAACTTCGTCGGCCCGACCATCTTTGCCGGTGTCACCACCGACATGCGCATCTACCAGGAAGAAATCTTCGGGCCGGTGCTGGTCATCCTCGAAGCGGAAACGCTGGAAGACGCCATCGCGATGGTCAACAGCAACCCCAACGGCAACGGCACCGCACTGTTCACCCAGTCCGGCGCGGCCGCACGCAAGTTCCAGGAAGACATCGACGTCGGTCAGGTCGGCATCAACGTGCCGATCCCGGTGCCGGTGCCGCTGTTCTCGTTCACCGGTTCGCGCGCCTCCAAGCTGGGCGACCTGGGCCCGTACGGCAAGCAGGTGGTGCTGTTCTACACCCAGACCAAGACGGTCACCGCGCGCTGGTTCGATGACGAAACGCTGAGCCACGGCGTCAACACCACGATCAGCCTGAAGTAACGGCAGGAGCAGCCATGAGCCACTCGATGACGACGGAACTGGAAGAAGCACAGCAAGCGTACCGCGAGGCTGCGCGCGACTTCGCACAGGCCGAACTGGCGCCGCACGCCGCGCGATGGGATGCGGAGGGCATCTTTCCGCGCGAGGCGATCGCCAAGGCCGGTGAACTGGGCTTCTGCGGTCTGTACATGGATCCGGAAGTGGGCGGCAGCGGCCTGAGCCGACTGGACGCCGCCGTCGTCATCGAGGAGCTCGCCAACGTCGATCCGTCAACCGCGGCCTACATCAGCATCCACAACATGGCCTCGTGGATGGTGTCCAAGTGGGGCCAGCCGGCCCTGCGCGAAGCATGGGGCACCGATCTGTCCTCGGGTAGCAAGCTGGCCTCGTACTGCCTGACCGAACCGGGCGCCGGTTCCGATGCAGCCTCGCTGAAGACCACGGCGGTGCGCGACGGCGACCACTTCGTGTTGAACGGCGCCAAGGCCTTCATCTCCGGCGCCGGTGCCACCGAACTGCTGGTGGTGATGGCGCGTACCGGCGGTGCCGGTGCCGGCGGGGTCAGCGCCATCGCGGTGCCGTCGGACCTGCCGGGCGTCAGCTTCGGCCGCAAGGAAGAGAAGATGGGCTGGAACAGCCAGCCCACCCGTGGCATCACCTTTGAAAACGTCCGCGTGCCGGTCAGCCACCTTCTGGGAGAGGAAGGCGGCGGCTTCAAGCTGGCAATGAAGGGGCTGGACGGCGGTCGCATCAACATCGCCGCCTGCTCGCTGGGTGCTGCGCAGGGCGCACTGGATGCCGCGCGCCGCTACATGGGCGAGCGCCGCCAGTTCGGCAAGGCGCTGGCCGAGTTCCAGGCGCTGCAGTTCAAGCTGGCCGACATGGCCATCGAACTGGTGGCCGCGCGGCAGATGGTGCACACCGCCGCGCGCAAGCTCGATGCCGGTGCCAGCGATGCCAACGTGTGGTGTGCGATGGCCAAGCGCTTCGCCACCGATGCCGGTTTCAACGTCTGCAACGAAGCGCTGCAGATCCACGGTGGCTACGGCTACATCCGCGAATACCCGATCGAGCGCCTGCTGCGTGACTGCCGCGTGCACCAGATCCTGGAAGGCACCAACGAGATCATGCGGGTGATCGTTGCCCGTCACCTGCTCAACACCGAAGAGGAACTGCGATGAAGGATTGGCGTACCCAGGAGCACGTGGGCCTGAAGGTCGAGGCCGATGGCCACACCGCCGTGGTCACCCTGCACAACCCGCCGGCACACACCTGGACCGTGCACAGCCTGTCGGCGCTGCGCGACCTGGTGGGCGCGCTCAACGCAGACCGCGGGATCTACGCGCTGGTGATCACCGGTGACGGCGAGAAGTTCTTCTCCGCTGGCGCCGACCTCAACCAGTTCGCCTCCGGCGACAAGGCCGCCGCACGCGAGGCTGCACGCCGTTTCGGTGAAGCCTTCGAAGCGCTGTCCGCTTTCCGTGGCGTGTCGATTGCCGCCATCAACGGCTATGCGATGGGCGGCGGCCTGGAGTGCGCGCTGGCCTGCGACCTGCGCATCATCGAAGAGCACGCCCAGGTCGCGCTGCCAGAGGCCACCGTCGGCCTGCTGCCGTGCGCCGGTGGCACCCAGAACCTGCCGCGCCTGGTCGGCGAGGGCTGGGCCAAGCGCATGATCCTGCTCGGCGAGCGCATCAACGCCGAGACCGCACTGCGCATCGGCCTGGCCGAAGAAAAGGTCGGCAAGGGCGAAGCCAAGGCGCTGGCGCTGGAATGGGCAAAGAAGGCCGGCAAGCAGAGCCCGACCAGCATTGCCGCCTGCAAGACCCTGGTGCAGTCCACCCGCACCGGCACCCACGCCTCGGCGCTGGTGGCCGAGCGCGAAGCGTTCGTCGACCTGTTCGACACCGCCGACCAGGTCGAGGGCGTGACTGCCTTCCTGGAAAAGCGCGCCGCACAGTGGAAGAACGCATGAGCACCGACACCGTTGCCGACGACGCACCGGTGCTGTTCGAAGAGCGCGTGGCCGGCAACGGCACGCGCATCGGCATCGCCACGCTCAATGCGCCGCGTACGCTCAATGGTTTCTCGCTGCCGATGGCGCACCTGCTGCTGAAGCAGTTGAATGCCTGGGCCGACGACGATGGCATCGCCATGGTGGTGCTGCAGGGCGCTGGCGAGAAGGCCTTCTGCGCCGGCGGCGACCTGCACAGCCTGTACAAGGCCATGGTCGCCTTCCGCGAAGAAGGCCGCAGCGATATCCGCGACAACGGCTATGCCGCCGAGTTCTTCGATGTCGAATACCGCGTCGATTACCTCATCCACACCTACGCCAAGCCGATCCTGTGCTGGGGCCATGGCATCGTGATGGGCGGCGGCATCGGTCTGATGTCCGGGGCCAGCCATCGTGTGGTCAGCGAGCGTTCCAAGCTGGCCTTCCCGGAAATCACCGTCGGCCTGTTCCCCGATGTCGGTGGCAGCTGGTTGCTGCCGCGCGTGCCCGGCAAGGGCGGCCTGTTCCTGGCCCTGACCGGCGCGCTGCTCAACCCGGGTGACGCCATCTATGCCGGGCTGGCCGACGTGCACGTGGCCGAAGAACGCCGCAGCGCGGTGTTCGACGCGCTGCTGCAGGTGGCCTGGTCCAGCGATGCCGCGCACAACCACCAACGCCTCAGCCATCTGTTGCAGTCGCATGCCAGCGATGCCGCCACTGGCCCGCTGCTGGCCCATGCTGCGCAGGTTGATGCGTTGTGCGCAGGCGATGACCTGCCTGCAATCATCGCGCGCATCGGCGCTTTGCAGACCGACGATGCCTGGCTGCAGGCCGCGCAGAAGACGCTCGCCGCTGGCGCGCCGGGCTCGGCGCGGCTGGCCTTCGAGCTGCAGCGCCGCAGCGCCGGCCAGGACCTGGCCAGCGTGTACCGTCTGGAATACATCGCCGCACTGCACTGCGCCGCCCACGGCGATTTCGCCGAGGGCATCCGCGCGCTGCTGATCGACAAGGACCGCAACCCGCAGTGGAACCCGGCCGCCCTGGCCGATGCCACCGGCGCGTGGGCCGACACCTTCTTTGTTTCGCCCTGGTCCGAGGCCGCACATCCGCTGGCCGACCTGGGAACTCCCCTTGCTGAAAGGAGCCTGGCATGAGCCGCATTGCATTCATCGGGTTGGGCAACATGGGCGGCCCGATGGCCGCCAATCTGGTCAAGAACGGCCACAGCGTGCGCGTGTTCGATCTGGTGCCCGCCGCGGTGCAGGCCGCCGTCGATGCCGGTGCCAGCGCGGCCGCATCGGCGCGCGAAACTCTCGCCGATGCCGAGGTCGTGATCTCGATGCTGCCGGCCAGCCGCCATGTCGAAGGCGTGTACCTGGGCGATGACGGCATCCTCGCCGCGATCCCGCCCGGTGCGCTGGTCATCGACTGCAGCACCATCGCCCCGGCCAGCGCCCGCAAAGTTTCGGAAGCGGCTGCCGCGCGCGGCCTGCAGATGATCGACGCGCCGGTGTCCGGCGGTACCGCCGGTGCCCAGGCCGGCACCCTGACCTTCATCGTCGGTGGTGAAGAGGACGCGCTGGAACGCGCGCGCCCGGTGCTGCAGGCGATGGGCAGGAACATCTTCCATGTGGGTGCCAGCGGCGCCGGCCAGGTCGCCAAGCTGTGCAACAACATGGCACTGGGCGTGATCATGGCGGTGACCGGTGAAGCCATCGCGCTGGGCGTGGCGCACGGCCTGGACCCGAAGGTGCTGTCGCAGATGATGGCCGTCAGCACCGGCCGCAGCTGGGCCACCGAAGTGTGCAACCCGTGGCCGGGCGTGCTGGAAAATGCACCGGCCTCGCGTGGCTACAGCGGTGGCTTCGGCAGCGATCTGATGCTCAAGGACATGGGCCTGGCGGTGGAAGCGGCGATGAGCGTCGGCGCCTCGATTCCGCTGGGCGAAGTGGCCCGCAACCTGTACTCGATGAATCACCAGGCCGGTCGCGGCAAGCTGGATTTCTCCAGCGTCGTGCAGCTGATCACCAGCGAGAAGTGACCGGGTAGTGCCGGCCGCTGGCCGGCAACCTCATGCCCCCGCGTGGGACAACGAAGGTGGGATGGGCGGATGCCCGGTTTCGACCGGCATCCGCCCATTTTTTTCTCTTCACGTTGGTAGTGCCGGCCGCTGGCCGGCAGCACCGCATCAGGCAACGATCAGCGTCACGTCGATGTTGCCGCGGGTGGCATTGGAGTACGGGCAGACGATGTGGGCCTTCTGCACCAGCTCTTCCACCTGCTCGTGCGGTACGCCCGGCACGTTGATGGTCAGCTCCGCTTCAATGCCGAAACCGGTCGGGATCTGGCCGATGCCGACCTTGCCGGTGACGGTGGTGTCGGCCGGCAGCGCGACCTTGGCCTGGCCGGCCACGAACTTCAGCGCGCCCAGGAAGCAGGCCGAATAACCGGCGGCGAACAGCTGTTCCGGGTTGGTGCCCGGGCCACCGGCGCCGCCCAGCTCGCGCGGGGTCGACAGCTGGATGTCCAGCACGTTGTCGGAGGAGACGGAACGGCCTTCACGGCCGCCGGTGGAGGTGGCCTGGGCGGTGTACAGAACCTTTTCGATGGACGTCGGGATGCTCCTGGTCGGTGGGTGGGTGTTTCGTTGGAGCTACTCTGCCTAAATTTTTGGGATTTTTGGTCACTTAAAATCCTGAATATTTGATCAATAGTCCTGTGTGGCGTTATCGGACAGCAGGGGGTGATCGAGTGCACGCTTCCGCAAGCGCGGTTTAACTCCGCCTGCGTTTGTCGTAGTCATCTCGTCGACCGACATTCGACCCTGCTAGCATGACTTCCATTGAGGGACGCGCTGCCAGCGTCGGACAAGGAGATTCGGGTGAGCAAGAGCCATCAACGTGACATCAGCGAAGTACTGAAGTTGCTGGATGCCCAGATCAGCAGGCAGGGTACTCATGTGTCCGCTCACGAGCGAAACTTGAAGCTGGATCTGGTTGGATTCCTGAATTCGACAGGTGGCAAGAGTTCGCTTGAACGTGCATTGAAGTTGACGAAAAAGGTGCCGCCTGCGCGCTGAGCGGGTAGAGCTAGATGCCCTTCAACCTGCTGCTGCTTCCTTTGCTGGCTGGCTATCTTGTTCTGGCCCGGAGCAACATACGTGCGTATTCGACAGTACGGCTGAGCAAAGAACAATTGCTTCTGCATGCATCTCTATCTGGATTGATGCTGTTGGTAGCTAGCCGGATCTCATGCTATTTCGCCAAGAAGGCTTGGCTGGGGCAGTTGCTGGGCGAAACGCTTTACTCCATCGCCCCGTTTCCCTATGTCGGAACCGCTTTGGGAACATTGGTGCTTGCAGGTGCGCTTATTGCGCTCAGTAATTTCTTTGTCGACGAATCACTGGCAGCGCGGTGGCTCTACCATCGTGGAAATTATGACCTGATGAGCGAGATCCTCTGGCGCGCACTGCTGGGCGATTCGCAGCGTTCGGTCCCTGGTCCGGCCCTCTTCACGTGCAGAGTCGCGAAGAGCGTTTTGACTAGTACTTTGTGTGCTGTGTCATGGACGCAGTGGTGGCGGCTGCCTAGCATGATCGCGGTCCTGCAAAGATTCCGGACAATCGAGCTTTTCTCGCTCGACGCAGGGGATACCTCACGATCAGTAATGCTGCAGATGCGCGATGGCAAGGTGATCGTCGGATTCGTGACCCAGATCAAAGTGACTACGGCAGTACCTGATTTTGTGATGATCGCTCCCATCTGGACGGGTTACAGAGATGGTGCCAGCAACCAAGTCGTCAAGTCGGTTGTTTACGGTGCAGTCCTGCAGTCGGGCCAGGCATCCGGAAATCTGAACCGGGTGATTCGTGTTGACGACATTGCTTGGGGCACGCTCTTCGATTCCAGTGCGTTTGATTTTCCCTCAACGGAAACATGCAGCGCCCCGACAGGGCCTTCAACGAAGCCTCGCATACGTCTTAAATCCCGATCCGTAGATCTGCCGAGCGAAAGACAGCCGGCCTAGATCGTCCACTCACGGTCGGTGGTGAACAGGATGGTCAGCCAGCGGTCCGGCGAGGCCTCGCCCAGCGCCTCGCCGATCTCGTCGCGCAGCTGGTCCCATTCCACCAGTGGCCGGGGCGGGTCGTTCTCCGGCACCACGAAGAACAGCTCGATCTGCTCGCCACGGCCGACCTGCGCCACATAGCTGCGGTGCTCGACAAAGCCATGCTTGGCAACGATGCCGCGTGCCACCGCATCCACGTGCGCCTGCAGTTCCGGCGGGGTGACCAGCAGGATGCCGGCCAGTGCCCGGCGCACGGTGCCGAGCGGGGCGATCATCACCAGCACGCAGACAAAGGCGAGGATGGCCGGATCGATGTACGGCCCTACCCATGCCCACGACGTGCCCTGCACCAGCACGCCGCCGAGGAAGGCGAGCAGATAGCAGGCCGACATGCTGGCCGCCACCACCCAGTTCTTCGCGTCCAGTGCGATGAATTCCGAACCGATGCGGCGGTTGGCGCGCAGCACGAACCAACCCAGTGCAGTCTCGGCCACCAGCGACAGGCCGGCGAAGATGATCGCCGGGCCCAGCGCGATGTGGCGGCCGCCGGACATCAGCGCATCCACCGCATTGACCAGCGCATACAGCGCCGCACCGATCATCAGCGTGCCGCTGACCCCCAGCACGATCGGCTCCAGGTGCCAGAAGCCCATGGTGAAGCGCTGGTTGAGCCGCGACTGCAGCGCATCGGTATTGGTGGACAGCGCAATCAGCCGCGCCACCAGCAGCGACAGCCAGGTCATCACCACGTCGATCAGCCCGTAGATGCCATCGAAGATGATCAGCGAGGAATTGGCCAGCAGGCCGAACACCACCGCGGCCACCGCCAGCAGCAGTGCGCCGGCGATCGACAGGCGCAGCACGCCCTGCTCGGTGGTGGGGTCGAAGAAGTGCGCGCGGTCATTGGCCATGCCTGGATTGTAGAGCGGAGCCATGCTTCGCTGCCTTTCGCGGCTGACCGCGCTACCCTCATGTAGCCACTTCCCGTAGACTGCGCCCCTCCCACGCACCCACCCCGCCCTGCAGTGATCACGCCACCCTGACCCTTGCCGTACCTCGGCAGCCGGCCCGCCCGGCTCAGGAACCCGTGTCCCTCCACTGCAGCGCCTCGCGGCCACGCCCGCGTGTGCGCGGAGTTTTCCCATGCAAACGTCCTATCCGCTGCGCCAGCAATGGCTCGGCAACCTCCGTGGCGACCTGCTGTCCGGCATCGTCGTCGCCCTGGCCCTGATTCCCGAGGCCATCGCCTTCTCGCTCATCGCCGGTGTCGACCCCAAGGTCGGCCTGTATGCCGCGTTCTCCATTGCGGTGATCACCGCCATTGCCGGCGGCCGTCCGGGCATGATCTCCGCCGCCACCGGCGCAATGGCGCTGGTGATGATCGATCTGGTCAAGGACCACGGCGTGCAGTACCTGTTCGCCGCCAGCATCCTGGCAGGCCTGCTGCAGGTGCTGGCCGGCGTGTTCAGGCTGGGTTCGCTGATGCGCTTCGTCTCGCGCTCGGTCATCACCGGCTTCGTCAACGCGCTGGCGATCCTGATCTTCCTCGCCCAGCTGCCCGAGCTGGTTGGCCGCGGCCCGGCCGTGTACGTGCTGTGTGCGGCCGCGCTGGCGATCATCTACCTGCTGCCGCGCATCACCCGGGTGGTGCCGTCGCCGCTGGTGGCGATCGTGGTGCTCACTGCCGTGGTGATCGGCTTCGGCATCGACGTGCGCAGCGTCGGCGACATGGGCCAGCTGCCCGACAGCCTGCCGTACTTCCTCATTCCCGACGTACCGCTCACCTGGGAAACGCTGCGCATTCTGTTGCCGGTGTCGGCCACGCTGGCGGTGGTCGGCCTGCTCGAATCGATGATGACCCTGCAGATCGTCGAGGACATCACCGAAACCCCCAGCGAGCGCAACCGCGAATGCGTCGGCCAGGGCGTGGCCAACACGGTCACCGGCTTCCTCGGCGGCATGGCCGGCTGCGCGATGATCGGCCAGTCGATCATCAACGTGACCTCCGGTGGCCGTGGCCGCCTGTCCTGCCTGGTGGCCGGCGTGCTGCTGCTGGTGCTGGTGGTGTACGGCAGCGACCTGGTGCGGCAGATTCCGATGGCGGCGCTGGTGGCGGTGATGATCATGGTCAGCATCGGCACCTTCAGCTGGCGCTCGCTGCGCGACCTGCGCACCCATCCACGCAGTTCGTCGGCGGTGATGCTGCTGACTGTGGTGGTCACCGTGGCCACCCACGACCTGGCCAAGGGCGTGCTCAGCGGCGTGCTGCTGTCGGCGCTGTTCTTCGCGCGCAAGGTCGGCCGCTTGCTGGAGGTGCAGCGCGAGGAGGCCGGCGACACGCAGGTCTACCGCGTGCGCGGCCAGGTGTTCTTTGCTTCCGCCGGCCAGCTGGGCGCGACGTTTGACTACCAGCACGTGGCACCGAAGGTGCAGATTGATCTGCGCGATGCCCATCTATGGGATCTGACCGCCGTGGCCGCACTGGAGCGCGCGCAGGAAAAACTGGCCGCGCATGGCGCCGAGGTAGCGGTGGTGGGGCTCAATGCCGCCAGCCGGACGTTGATCGAGCAGGTGGGTGGACGCGGCGGCGGACACTGAGTTCGCACTCATCAATCGCCGCCATCTGTGCTGGAGCATGGGTCCATAAGCGCTTCGGCAGATGCCAGGGCATGCACTGGCATCTGCCTTTGATTCGACCGGGGGCATCCGGGTGACCGCAGCGGCGGTCACCCGCGTTGTTGCATCAGTGCCTGCGGCCCATGCACCTGACCTCCACCCGCATGTCGGCGTCCATTACTTCGCTGGTGCAGATCATCTGGTTGTCGCCCGGGCCGATGTTGGGGCGCACGCCCAGATCGAAGAGGTAGCGACTGAAGTCCATGTAGGCGTCACTGGTGATGCCACCGGGGAACTCGTACACCACCGGCTTGCCGTCCTTGGCAACGTCTGCTTTGGTCTCTGGAACCGGGTTCCCGTGAACGTCGCGGCCGGTGCCGGGAATGGGCGCCCAGCTTTTCATCTCGATGTCGTAGGAGGCCTTGATCCTGGAACCATCGGCGAAGTTCAGGGTAGTCACCGGGCGGCCCGCAGTCAGCGAGATGTTCTTTCCCCTCACCGAATTGACGAACGTCATGTGCGCCGCATACCCGCGGGCGAGCCAGGAGGCATTCAACTGCTCGATCGCGTTGTTCATCCTGGCCGGGCTCTGCAATGCATCGTATACGGTTGCCGGAACCGGCCGGTCTGCGGCGGGAGCCGCCAGTGCCCGTCGCACGCGTGCAGTCGCCATCGCTTGCTGGGGGAGTCTCCACGTGTTCGATGCAACGTCGTAGTTCATTTCAAGGCTGCGCCCATTCGCGTGCCAGAAGCGGACCAGGGCTACGAAGTAGTCTTCCAGGTCCTGTTCGATCGGCAGCTCCTGGATCCTGCGATCCCACAGGATGACGAACTTCCGTATCTCTCCAGTGGAAATACTGGTTACCAGTGCACCGCCGACGTCGACGTCCGACAGCGCGGCCGCCTGCATCTGAGCGTATGAACACCCTTCGCACGGGATATCTTGTATCTGCTTCACCTGCGCGTGCGCTCCCTGCGCACAGAGCAACAACGCAACCGCAGTGGCGTATCGGAACAGCCTCATCGAATTCGATTCCTAGATGGATGGATTGGGTAGGAAATGAATGACGATCCTGGCTACTGACGCAATGACCAGCGCAATCGACACGGCGCGGGTGAAGCGATGAATCTCGCGCCGTTGGAAGGGTATCCATACCGTGAGCAGGATGGTCGTGAGACCAAAAACCAGCACCGGGGTGCCGGAGGTCGTCATCGCCATGCACAGGCTGATGAAGCCGAACAACTCCAGGACCAGTTCGATATAGGTGCGTTGCTGCATTACATGTTCCGTTTGCTTGGGACATCCATGCCGCACATCGTTATGCGGCGCTCAAATGATATCACTTCGCATTCGTATTTGATGAGGTGGCGGGCGTGTGCCACACCGGCAATGGGGCACCGACGCTTCGCACATCGCCTGACGCCCCGGCGTCATTCAGCCACCCGGTGTAAACTATTGATCTCACTGGCAATGCCAGTCTCCACGATCAACACTCCGATGACGTCCGCCACCGCCCGTTACGCCGATTCCCTGCGCCTGTCCGTTGCCCCGATGATGGACTGGACCGACCGCCATTGCCGCGTGTTCCATCGCGTGCTGGCGCCGGGCGCGCGGCTGTACACCGAGATGGTGCACGCCAACGCGGTCATCCACGGCGACCGCGAGCGCCTGCTCGGCTTCGATGCAAGCGAACAGCCGCTGGCGCTGCAGCTCGGTGGCAGCGATCCGGCGCTGCTGGCACAGGCCGCACGCATCGCCGCCGAGTGGGGCTACGACGAAGTGAACCTCAACTGCGGCTGCCCGTCCGACCGCGTGCAGGCCGGGCGTTTCGGCGCCTGCCTGATGCGCGAGCCGGTGCTGGTGGCCGAGTGCGTGGCGGCGATGGTCGATGCGGTCGACATCCCGGTGACGGTGAAATGCCGCCTGGGCGTGGACGAAGACAACGATTACGACGTGTTCGCCGCCTTCGTCGACCGCCAGGTCGCCGCCGGTGCCAGCATGGTCGTGGTGCATGCGCGCAATGCCTGGCTCAAGGGCCTGTCGCCGAAGGAGAACCGCGAGGTTCCGCCGCTGAAGTACGACTGGGCCTACCGCCTCAAGCAGGAGCGCCCGGCACTGCCGGTGGTGATCAACGGCGGCCTGGCCAGCATCGAGGCGGTGCAGGCGCAGGCCGCGCACGTCGATGGCGTGATGCTGGGCCGCGCGGCCTACCACGACCCCTACCTGCTGCATCAGCTGGAGGCGCTGCACACCGGCGCCCCCCTGCAGCCGCGTGGCGACCTGTTGCGCGCGCTGCGCCCCTACGTGGAAGCGCGGCTGGCCGAAGGTCTGGCGCTCAAGCACATCACCCGCCACCTGCTGGGCCTGTTCCACGGCCAGCCCGGTGGCCGCGCGTTCCGCCAGGTGCTGAGCGAGGGCGCACACCGCCCGGGTGCGGATTGGACCCTGGTCGAGCAGGCGCTGGCGGTCACCGAACGCGATGCCGATCGCGCCGCAGCGTGATGCTCGTCACATTCCTGACTTGACAAGGCCAGCGCTTTCGTCCCGAATGTTCACCTAGATGAACGACTCGCGGCATCACCCGGAAAAGTTCAGATCGGATTCACTGCCCTAAACCAAGAATTTGCAAAGGAATTGTAAAGGCCGGGTCCCGCACCCGGCTCCCGGATTTACGACTTTTGAACGAATCGCCGTGCTCGGCTAGGATCGCATCGATGTCTTCCGCTCCCTTCCATTGCCGCATTGCCCTGGCCATCTGCGTGGTGCTGGCGGCTGCGCCGCTGTCTTCGGCGCTGGCGCAACAGCCGCCGCGTGGCGATCAGGGGCGCGCGGAGATGATGGAGCGGGGCGAGCGCGGTGGCCGTGGCGACGAGCGCTCGCTGTCCGATGCCGTGCGCCGTGTGCAGCGCACCACCGGCGGCCACATCCTCGGCGCCGAGCGCGTGCCGTTCGATGGGCGTGACATCAACCGGGTGAAGTACATGGACGACCGGGGCCGGGTCCGCTACATGGACGACCCCGCCCCGTCGCGTTCACAGCCGCGCACGCCGCGGTCGGATATGTCATCACTACGCGGCGATAACCCCTGAACAGGGATAGTTGTCGCTATCAACCCGTACCCCACAGGCCTCCGGGCCACACCCAGGACACTAGGGAGAGTTCATGCGTATCCTTCTGGTCGAAGACGAAGCCCCGCTGCGTGAGACCCTGGCAGCCCGGCTCAAGCGCGAAGGCTTTGCCGTCGATGCTGCGCAGGACGGCGAGGAAGGCCTCTACATGGGCCGTGAAGTGCCGTTCGATGTCGGCATCATCGACCTCGGCCTGCCCAAGATGTCGGGCATGGAGCTGATCAAGGCCCTGCGTGACGAAGGCAAGAAGTTCCCGGTGCTGATCCTGACCGCGCGTTCGAGCTGGCAGGACAAGGTCGAGGGCCTGAAGCAGGGCGCCGACGATTACCTGGTCAAGCCGTTCCACGTCGAAGAGCTGCTGGCCCGCGTCAACGCGCTGCTGCGCCGCGCGGCCGGCTGGAGCAAGCCGACCCTGGAATGCGGCCCGGTTGCCCTGGATCTGGCAGCGCAGACGGTCAGCGTGGCCGGCAGCAATGTCGACCTGACCAGCTACGAGTACAAGGTGCTGGAGTACCTGATGATGCATGCCGGTGAACTGGTCTCCAAGGCCGACCTCACCGAGCACATCTACCAGCAGGACTTCGACCGCGACTCGAACGTGCTGGAAGTGTTCATCGGCCGCCTGCGCAAGAAGCTGGACCCGGATGGCGAACTGAAGCCGATCGAGACCGTGCGCGGTCGCGGCTACCGTTTCGCGATCCCGCGCAACGAGGGCTGAGCCGGCTCCGCCTGGCGACACCATGATGTCCGGCCGTCTGTGGTTCTTCCGACGCTGGCGGCCGCGCTCCCTGCAGGCGCGCCAGATGCTTGCCGCGTCCGTGGGCCTGGTCGCGTTCCTGGCGCTGGCCGGTTATGCGCTTGACGCCGCCTTTGCCGATACGGCCAAGGCGAACCTGCGCGAGCGCCTGAAGAATTACGCCACCGCCTACGCGGCCGGCATCGATTTCACCCGCGACCGCTCCCTGTACATCCGCGAGCAGCCGCCGGATTCGCGCTTCGACGTGCCCGGCAGCGGCCTGTACCTGCAGGTGGTGATGCCGCACGGCAAGGGCAATTCGATGTCGGCCGAAGGCCCGATGCTGCCCACCGCCGGCGGCGGCCTGCTGGCACCGCGCCAGGAAGTGTTCGAAGGCCCGCTGCCGATGATCCAGATCGACGGCAGCCAGGGCTCGGTGTACCGCTATGGCCTGGGCCTGGTGTGGGATGCCGACGCCGATCCGGCCACCGAATTCCCGTACACCATCTACGTGATGGAAGACTCGCGCGCGCTGGGTGCGCAGCTGCGTGTGTTCCGCGGCCGTGTCTGGTTCTACCTGGGCGGCATCGGCCTGATCCTGCTGCTGCTGCAGACCGTCATCCTGCAGTGGAGCCTGCGCCCGCTGCGCCGGGTGATCACCGAGCTGACCAAGGTCCAGCGCGGCGAGACCGAGCGCATGAGCGAGCGCCACCCACGCGAGCTGGAGCCGCTGACCGACAGCATCAACGCCTTCATTGAGAGCGAGCGCGAGAACCTCGAACGCCAGCGCAACACCCTGGCCGACCTCGCGCACAGCCTGAAGACCCCCATTGCGGTGCTGCGCACGCAGATGGACAGCGGTGCCGGCGATGGCGCGCTGCGCGAGGAACTGGACGTGCAGCTGCAACGCATGAACAACCTGGTGTCCTACCAGCTGGCGCGCGCGGCCTCCTCGGGCCACAAGCTGTTCTCCGCACCGTTGCCGATCGAATCCAACGCCGAGGAAATCGTGCGTGGCCTGGAGAAGGTCTATGCGGCCAAGGGCGTGCTGTGCGAATTCGACATCGACCCGGCCGCGCGCTTCCACGGCGAGCCGGGTGACCTGCAGGAGCTGCTGGGCAACCTGCTGGAAAACGCCTTCAAGTGGGCCAAGCGCCGCGTGCTGCTGACCGCACAGCCGCTGCCGGCACCGAATGCGCGCCGTGCCGGCCTGCTGCTGGCGGTGGACGATGACGGCCCCGGCATCGCCCCGGATGACATCGGCAAGGTGTTGCAGCGTGGCGTGCGTGGCGACGAGCGCGTGCAGGGGCACGGCATCGGCCTGTCGATCGTGCAGGACCTGATCAAGGATTACCGTGGTGAACTGGCCGTGGGCCGTTCCAGCGAACTGGGCGGCGCCCGTTTCGAAGTGCGCCTGCCCCCGGGGCCCTAATCAACGTCGCCGGGCATGGCCCGGCGTACGGATGAATCAACCGGCCATCTTCGGCGGCTCGCCATACAACCGCCGCAGCTGCGCGGCCACTTCCGGCAACGCCTGCTGCAGCAGATCCGGTGCGGAGAAGTGGTACTCGCTGGCCACCGCGAAGAATTCTTCCGGCGCTTCGGCCGCATACGGATCGATCAGCACTTCTTCGCCCGCATCCACCTGCGCGCAGAACGCATCGTAGGCGCGCTGGAAGATGGCCGCCCACTCACGCTGCCATTCGCGCGGCAGCGGCGGCGTGCCGTCCATCGCGCCATCCAGCGCATCCAGCTTGTGCACCATCTCATGTACCGCCACGCAGTAACCCTCGTGCGGCGCATCAAGGTCGGCCTGCACATCGGCCCAGGACAGGATCAGCGGACCACTGTCCCACGATTCGCCAATCAGCTCGTCATCCCATTCGTGCAGCACGCCGGCCGCATCCAGGTGGCTGCGGTGCACACGGAACGCATCGGGATAGATGATCAGCTGTGACCAACCTTCCAGCCCCACCTCACCAAATTCCAGCAACGGCAGGCAGCACAGCGCGGCCAGCAGCACGCCATCGCCGGGCTGCAACTGCAACTCGCCGATCGGGGTGAGGGTCTTCTCATGCAGGAAGCGCGTGGCCAGCGTGCGCAGGCGCATGCGGCGCGCATCGTCGAGGCCGTGCAGCCAGGCCGCGCGGCGGCAGGCGTCATCCCAAAGCGCATCGTCAATCGGCCGCGGCGCAGGCCGCAGCCACTGCAGCAACGACTTGATCAGCGGAACATTCCCGGCAGGTAGCTGTGCCACTTCGGGGCGCGGATGCGCTGCAGCACGTCGTCGTCGCTGCCACCGCCGCCGGTGCTGGTGTTGGCGGCCGGGCGTACCGCCGCCGGCTTGGGCGGGGCGGCCGATGCCGTGGCGGTCGGTGCGCGCTGCGAGGCCGCATCGCCGTTGGAGGACACACACGCTCCGCGGCTGTCGTCCAGCGCTGCCGTTGCAGACGCCGCGAAGGGCATCGTCAGCAGGATCAGGCAATGGGCATAACGGCGCATTGACGACATCCACGTTAAGGGAGGGTGAGTTCCCGATTCTAGCCCGAACCCGGCGCTCCGTTGGAAGCCCCCGCAGAACCCAGCGTGGCGGGCGTCGCTGGCGGCTTTCCCGCATAATTCCACCCTGACTTCGTGGAAGCTGCCGTGGACGATCGCCAATTGCTGGCCAAACTCGCTGCCGGTCGTCTGTCCGGCGACGCCCTGGCCCGTGAGCTGGGCCAGACCCGGGCGGCCATTTGGAAGCGTATTCAAGGACTTAGGGCCACCGGTGTGGACATCGAGGGCCGTGCCGGCGAGGGCTATGGCCTGACCCGCCCGGTTGACCTGCTGGACCCGGATGCCATCCGCGCCGGCCTGCCGCCCGAAGTGCTGCCGCTGCTGCACGACCTGCAGGTGGCCTGGACGGTGGACTCCACCAATGCCGAATTGCTGCGTTGCAGCGCGCCCCAGCGCGGGGTCAGTGTGCTGCTGGCCGAGCGCCAGACCGGCGGCCGTGGCCGCCGTGGCCGCAGCTGGGCCTCGCCGCTGGCCGCTCACGTGTACCTGTCGGTGCTGCGCCTGTTCTCCGGTGGCCTGGGCCGCCTGGCCGGGCTGAGCCTGGTGGCCGGCATCGCGGTGGCCGAAGCCCTGCACGACCTCGGGTTCACCCAGGCACAGCTGAAGTGGCCGAACGACCTGATCGTCGATGGCAAGCGCAAGCTGGTCGGCCTGCTGGCCGAGGGCGGCGGCGAATATGCCGGCCCGGCGCGCGCGGTGATCGGCATCGGCATCAACACGCACATGCCGCCGTCGTTCGCCGAACAGATCACCCAGCCGTGGGTGGATCTGGACACGCTGGCGGGCACGCCGGTGGACCGCAACGTGGTGGTCGCCGCCGTGCTCGCGCGCCTGTTGCCGGCGCTGGAGGAATTCGATCGCGAAGGGCTGGCGCCGTTCCTGCCGCGCTACGCCGCCTTCGACATGCTGGCCGGTCGCGAAGTACGCGTGGAACTGGACGGGCAGTGGCAGCACGGTACCGCGCTTGGCCTGGCCGATGACGGCGCGCTGCGCGTGCGCATCGACGGCCGCGAGCGCCTGCTGCACGCCGGCGAAGTCAGCGTGAGGGCGGCATGAGCGATTGGTTGTTCGACCTGGGCAACTCGCGCTTCAAGTTCGCGCCGTTGCAGGGTGACCGTGCCGGCGACGTACAGGCTTGGGCACATGGTGCCGAAGGCATGGCCGGGCAGCCGCCGCACAGCCTGCCCAGCGGCCGCACCGCGTTCGTGGCCAGCGTGGCCGCGCCGTCGCTGACCAGCGCCATGCTGGACCAGCTGCAGCGCCGCTTCGAACACGTGCACGTGGTGCGCACCAGCGCCGAATGCGCCGGCGTGCGCATCGCCTATGCCAAGCCGGAAAAGTTCGGTGTAGACCGCTTTCTGGCGCTGCTGGCTGCGGCCAAGGCGCAGCGCCCGGTGCTGGTGGTCGGCGTGGGCACCGCACTGACGATCGATCTGCTCGACGCCGACGGCCAGCACCACGGTGGTCGCATTTCCGCATCGCCCACCACCATGCGCGAAGCGCTGCACGCACGCGCGGTGCAGCTGCCCGCCACCGGTGGTGACTACAGCGAATTCGCCAACGACACCGCCGATGCGCTGGCCTCCGGCTGCGATGGTGCCGCCGTGGCGCTGATCGAACGCAGTGCGCAGCAGGCGCATGCGCTGCTGGGCGTGGCACCGTCGCTGCTGGTGCACGGCGGCGGCGCACCGGCGCTGATGCCGCTGCTGCCGGGCGCCGATTACCACCCCTCGCTGGTGCTCGATGGCCTCGCCCGCTGGGCGGTGCACCAGCCCGCAGGCTAGTATCCGCGCATGCTGACCCGTGCCCTGATCGTCGTACTGGCCATTCTCAATCTTGGCGTCGCCTGCTGGTGGCTGCTGCGCGATGCGCCGCAGAAGCCTGCGCCGCCGCCGCAAGCGCCCGGCGTGGCCGAGCTGCGCTGGGTGCCCGGTGGCGTGGATGCCGCCGCCGCTGCCGAAGCCACGGCCGCCGCGCCGACCGCGCCGCTGATGGAACGCGAACCGGCTGAGAAGACGGCTGTGGCGGCGACGCCTGCGCCCGTTGCGCCCGCCAAGCCCGAAACCGCGCCGGTTGCCACAACGGCCAAGCCAGTGACGCCGCCCGCGCCGACGCCGACGCCAGCGCCGGAAAAGCCCGCGACCCCGCCTGCCGCCGCCGAACCGCCGCGCTGCGTTGCGCTTGGTCCGTTCGCCGACCGCGCCGCCGCCGCCGGTGCGCAGGGCAAGGCCGGCAGCGTGATCAGCCAGGTGCGCCTGCGCGAACAGCCTGCCGCCAGCGGTAGCGCCCGCTACCGGGTGCTGCTGCCGGCCGCCGCCAACCGCGAAGAAGCCCAGGCCACGGTGAAGCGCATCGTCGCCGCCGGCCTGAGCGACTACTACATCATCAGCCAGGGCGAGGACGCCAACGCCGTGGCGCTGGGCCAGTACCGCAACCGCGAAGGCGCCGAGCGGCGCATGGCCGCCGTGCAGGCCGCCGGCTTCCAGCCGCGCCTGGTGGCCAGCGGCGACGCCGGCCAGTGGTGGCTGGAAGGGCAGCTGGCGGCGGGCACGCAGCCGGCCCAGGCCCAGCAGCGCAGCGGTGCGGCACAGAGCCGGTCGCTGGAATGCGCACGGTTGCGCTAGAATCCCCCGGACCGCGGCGCTGCCGCCGGTGATGCACCCATGCCGCTTTAGCTCAGTTGGTAGAGCAACTGTCTTGTAAACAGTAGGTCATCCGTTCGATTCGGATAAGCGGCACCACTCGGGAAGCACCGAAGCGCCTTGAAAATAGGGGTTTCAACGAAAAAGGCCAGCGCAGTGCGCTGGCCTTTTGGCATCCGCCGGTAAAATTGCCGGTAAAATTAGCCCTTCTTTTTTGGTTTCACGGGCGCCTTCACCACTGGTACGGAATGGCCGTACAGCTGACGCATGGCCTCGCTCACGTGGCCGCCAGCGCTCTTGTCCTCGGTGTCGGTGATGCCCCGATGCTTCAAGCCATGGAGCGCGAACTGCTGGTCCTTGCAAGGTCGACCAATGACGGCAGGTCGAAGTCGAGGATGGGACGTTGGACGAAGCGGACGCACATGGCGCCAGCCTGTCACCGGCTATGTATGTGTCACGTATATTCGCCGTGGATCACCCGATGGTGGCAGCAGCTGAAAGGGGGCGGGGGATGGGCAATCTGAGATTGAGAGAGTGGCAACGGCTGGACTTCTATGATCCGAAGCCAGTATTGATCCAGCTGCGCCAGATGGAGACAAGCGGCGTGCTCGATGGTCTGCCGGCGAAGGTGAAGCACCTGCGAACTAGAGAGCTAAAACCGTATTTGGAGCGTCGACAATGCGCCATCTTCGCGTACCTGATGGGAAAGGTAACGGGGACGCTTATCGCGGTTGCCTACTCTGAACAGTCGGACTATGACGCGGTCATGCGGTGGCGACTCGGGGATGAGGTGCGGTATAGCCCTGTGCAGATGAAGGAGCTTCCACCCGACATGGGAGCAGGAACGAAGGATCTACAGCAGCAGATCGACCGTTTGAAGGTCAGATATCCGCGATCCGGTGATTTAACGGTGGCCATCCACCTCAACCGCAACATGCGTGTGCTGGTGAGCGAGCTGGATCTGTCGGGGCTGAACTTGGGCGGATTGTGGCTCTTCGGCGCAGAAGACGACGGTGCCAATCGGTGGCGGGTCGTCGGTGACTTGCTGTCGCCGAACGCAAGCACCGAGGTGTTCGACTACCCGTACGAATAGACCCGACGTTGACTGTGGTCGCTTGCGATGGGGTGTGGGTGGTCGCAATGTCGCAGCGCGTTGATGACGGGACCTGGATCGCGTTGCTGGATCGGCATCGCAATGGCCCGGGTGGCCCTTCCCGGCTGTGCACCAGCTATGAGCAGGGTCGCGCCGGCGCTGAGCTGTGGGTGGCCAGGCATGAGGCACGGCTCCGCGAGGAGGTGGCAACCATCAACCGCTGGCGGGAGGCTGTGCGCGCGAACAGGCTAGCCAAGTTGAAGACCCCGCCACCCTTCGGCTGGATGGGATAAGTCCTAGCTCTTGGCCTGCTCGGCGATAGCCGCAAGAAGCTTCCTTCCTGCTTTGCCGACGTCGCCAGCAAGCTGATCGAGCTTCGCGTAGAGCTCGGCATCTGCAGGCGGATGACTGACTACGACCTCGCTCAACCTATCAGGACTCTGGGCAATCAGCTCTACGGAATGAATCCGAGTGAAGTAGGCGCTTTGGGCCTCCTTAACCGCTGCTACCGAGTCATTGACCTCGGGTGATCCATACACGTCTAGCAGCAGTTCCATGCGCGACTTCTGGACCTGGGACTTCTCCCCATTCTTGAGCTGAAGATCGACGTACTGCTTGTAGGTGAGCAGACCTCTCGCGAGCCGTAGCCCCAGAATTCCGTACTGCTCAAGGGCGGATATCCAGTGCCCAGCAAGGACGTAGAGCTCCTCAAGCCTATCTCGCGTAATGCGTTGGTTCTCGCGCTGCAGATCGTGGGTCTGCTGCATCCGCAGTCTGAGGTCACTGCTTCGGTTGTTCAAAAACGCGAGCAAAACCGCTACCACGCCAGTCAGGACGGAGCCTATCGCTACGCCTATGAGCTGTCCGTAAGCCTGCAGCCAAGTAGTCTCTGGCTTGGCAGCTCCCTCAACAGTTGTTTGCACGACCACGCTTGCTAATAGCGTGCAACTACCCAGCCACTCTGACATCTCTCTCTCCATGTTCGTTGGACATCCACCCCTTGTCTCATAGGCCCATGCAACAGGGAGGGGGCACTAGACAACCGGCCGCAGGGCGACACCTGTCGTCCCTGTTGAATGACAGCGAAAGACACCTCCCTCAACGCGAAGGTCCACCGGGAAAATGGTCCTGAGCCACCAGCAATAGCAAGTGTTTCACGAACCGCGACCGGGAAAATAGAGCTACGTAAGTCAATGATTCTAGGGCTTAGTCCAACTGTCTTGTAAACAGTAGGTCATCCGTTCGATTCGGATAAGCGGCACCACCAAGCAACTAGATTGGCCCCCGCAAAGCGGCGGCGCGGTCGTTGGTCGAGCATTGCTCCCTGCCCCGTCTTTTTCCTCCTTCCCTTGCTGTTCTGGTATCCGGCGCGTCATGCGTCGCTGTGCTTTTCCCAGCATGCGTTTCCCATGTCTCATGGTTGAAAGGGTGTAGTCAGTAGGCTACAGTCCTCCATGGAGATCCAGCGTACCCGCCAGTTCGCGACATGGATTGACGCTCTCAAGGACGTAACCGCGCGCGCTCGCATCCTGGCCCGCATCGGTCGGCTCGCCGAAGGTCATCCGGGTGATCACCGCTATCTGGGGGACGGTGTTTCCGAACTGCGTATCGATGCAGGACCGGGCTACCGCGTGTACTACACCCAGCGCGGCAGGCAGTTGCTGATTCTCCTGGTCGGAGGCGACAAAGGTTCGCAGCAGCGGGATATCGAAAAGGCCAGGGAGATTGCGCATGCCCTGTGAGCGTCGAACCGGCTGTAGGCGAAACGACTCAATACCGAAGCACTGGAGCTGTCCCACCATGGCCACCAAGAAAAAAGTCGAACTAAAAGCATTTGATGTGGCCGAACACCTTCGGACACCCGAAGAAATGGCCGCCTATCTCGACGCCTGCATCGAGGAAAGCGATGGCGATTCTGCATTCATTGCCAAAGCGCTGGGCGATATCGCCCGCGCTCAGGGCATGAGCAAGGTTGCGCGTGCGGCGGGCCTGTCACGAGAGAGTCTGTACCGCGCACTCTCGGGCAAGCGCAGTCCTGATTTCGCCACCATCCTGAAGGTGACCCGTGCCTTGGGTGTGCGCCTGCATGCCAGTGCCGTTTGAGGCATCAAGGCACTGCGCTCCAATTCTGCTACCTCAAGAAGTCCGCTGCGATCAGGTTCAATCAAACCGAATGATGCGGATCAACCCTCGTGTTACCGATCCGTTTCCGAAAGCGGCCACCGTGCCACAGCGGAATACCTCTTTCGCACCGTCATGGTTGATGAATGAGATCGTGCAGTGTGCCCGCGTTCCCGGCGCGATGCGGGTGATGGCGCGATCATTCAGCACGAAGCTGTACCACATGAGTTCGGGGCTTATCGAAAGCGCCATGGGGCGCGCGGTGGAGGCGATCATCTCGGCAACAGCGCCGCCGCGCGAATCCACTTCGTCCAGCCGCAGCTCAACGAGAACAGGTTTCAGGTTTGGATAGGGTGTGCTCATGCCAGCAGCGGTTCCGGCTGATTCGATAGTCGGGGTAGCGACGCGTTGAACCTGTGCATTGGGAATCCCACTGTTCTGCATTATTGAGCCCCCCGCGCCTGCAACGCCACATACTCGGCCAGCCCCCGGCAGGCCAGCATCAGCCCTTCGCGCACGCCGTCGCCGATATCATCTTTCTCATCCCCATCCACGCGCACGCGCTCGTTGGCGTGGTACAGCTCCAGCAGTGACACCAGCCCTACGGCGGCGCGATCCCTGCGTGCGGCAGCCACGGCGTCGCCGGCTGTGCTTGCCGGCCCCTGCCACGGCTGTCCGTCGGCGGCATCTCCGGCCTGGATGCGGCGCAGGCAGACGGGCAGGTTGATGGGCGCGGGTGCATCGTTGGCAGCGGCGAAGGCGGCTTCCAGCGGTTGCGCCAGTTCGAGCGGCAGATGCAGGGCGGCGTCGCCCAGCGTGGCGGTCAGATAGGGGTATAGCGTCTTGGACATGCGGGCATCCTCGTCAGGCACAGAGGCGCCGCCACGATAGGGTGGCGGGCGATGCGTGGCTTCCAAGACCGGGAATCGATGAGCCGGCGGGCACAAGGCCCCCACGCACCGCCCGCCGTTGATCGGCGAACGGATTGCCAGCCGACGCCGCTCTTGGGAGGACGACGCCGGCTGGCAAGCGTATACAGCTTCGATTACACGGGCTTGGAAGACCCGACCACCTTTGCAGGTGGCGTTTCATCATGCGCAGGCGAAATCCCCGCCTACCAGTCGATTGTTTCGATGGCATCGGGTGATCTGAAAGGAAAAATGAATTATCGCGATTGGCCTGTTCCCGCCACTGCGATGCCGAAAGCGACATATCGCGCAATGCGATCATCCGCTGGAAATCGGTAGGCGTCGGCGCTGTTGCAAGGCCTGGAAAGACCTACAAAGTGAAGCTGGCTTAACAGCCCGGGTGAAGGCGCCACAGCCACCATAGCAAACACAACCCCCAAAAACGCGCGCCCGGATACTGATTCTCCTCACACACCGCTCCCGACTCCCCGCCGCATACTGCGGTCACACACCTTTCGGGACCTGCCCATGCGTCGCCACGCCCTGCCGCTCACCGTCGCACTATTGTCCGCCGCGTTCGCAGCCCCGGCCATGGCCGCTGTGCCGTTCTTCAACGCCAGCTGCCCGGGCGGCATCGATGTGCATGCCGATGAGGGCGGCCCGGTCTACGTGCAGGGCCGCGAGACGGCGTTGAAGCGCTTCAACGACCGCTACTTCGAAGCACGCGATACCAACAGCGGCATCACCCTGTCGATCAGCCGCAACGATGACGGCTCGCCGCAGGTCAGCTACACCGGCCGAGGCGGCGCCAATGGCATCTGCCAGGTCAACAGCCGTGGTGCGCCCGCGCCCGCCACAAACAGCGCCCGCCCTGGCGACGCTGCCACCGGGGATGCCGCGCTGCCGCGCGAAGTGACTTGTGAATCCACCGGCCAGCAGCAGGTGTCGTGCGATCTGAACACCCGTGGCAATGTGGAGATCGTGCGCCAGCTCAGCCGCACCCGCTGCGAGGAAGGCAAGAACTGGGGCCTGTCGCGGCATTCGGTGTGGGTCAATGGCGGCTGCCGCGCGGTGTTCCGCAATGTGTCTTCGGTGACCACCCCGGCGCCGTCAGGCGATACCGCACTGGGGGCCTGCAATGTGCGCAAGGGTGCGCAGGGCGCCCTGGTCACCCAGATGCCGGTGGGCAGCGATTACCAGGAACTGATCATCGATTATCCCGACGGCCGCTTCCTGTGCATGATGCGCAATAACGGCCAGGTGCAGAGCGTGACGCCTGTGCGCCGCCGCGGACGCTGAGCGCGAGGGGCAGATCCGGCGTCAGCCGCCGGACCTGTACAGCAGCACCCACGCCAGCATCAGAGCGAACATGCCGACGATGGTCAGGCCGAACCACAGCGCGGCCACCTTCACGTTGCCGATCAGTGCCGCCAGCATGCGGTCCAGTTCGCTGGTCAGGATCGGATACGCAGCGTGTGCCTTGCGCAGACGCTGCCAGCCGAACCCGAGGAACACCAGAAGCGAAAAGGGTGTCAGCAGGAGCGTCGCCTGCATCAGCCAGCGGTACGGCGACGCATCGATCGAGCTGCTCAACAGAACGGCAAAAACGGCGATGGGCAGCGCGCCCATGAAGAAGCGGGGCCAGGCGGTGTTGATGAAGGGCGACATCGCAGTCTTCCATGAAAGGTGGGCGGGTCCGCGCGGCATCATGCCATGCCAATGGCCCGCTGCACCGCCGCGGCACGCCAGGACGAAGGTCAGCGCGGGTTTTCCGGGTCGTTGCCCTTCTTGTACGTGTAGGCGGTGATTTCCCAACCACCGCCATGCCCGGAGGAGGGTTGCACCCAGGTGAACTCCCAGCTCTGGGTGGAGCCGTCGGGAAGGAGGTTCTCCACGCGGTAGATCTCACCGGGCAGACCCTGCTCCGGCAGCTTTCCCGGGATCGATTCATCCGAACGCGCAGCGGCACGCCCTACCGAGACCGCGCGCCGTTCCACCTGCACATGGCCGTAGCCCTGGGGGGCGAACGACGGGCGCACGCGTTGGGCCACCCAGTCCAGCACCTGACGTGCGCCTGTGGTCTGCATCGCAAACGCATCCGAGGTCACCGTATGGGTGATGCGTTGCGAGGATGCGCTGGCGCCTGCCGCAAGCAGTGTGCCCAGGGCCATCACTAGTACCGCAGATCCAATGAATGCATGTTTCATAGGGGTCGTTCTCCAAAGATGGGACATTGCAGAGGCACCCTCAGGGTGCCGACGCAGGGTGGCGGTGGCCGTGGCGTGGCAGAAGAGGCGATACCGACGCGGATGTGAGGCCGATCGCAGAAGGCCCGGTTCCTGACCCCTCAGCGCGGTAACAACTGACCGGGGCTGCTTTCCTGGCTACACCGATGGGCGCTTTGCCTGCTGCACCGCCGCGAGTGGTGTCACACAGCTCTGGCTAGACTGTGCTTCTTTTTCCCCCGCAGGAGGCACCCATGGCCCATCCCATTTCCGTATCGTTGATCGGCGTTCCCACCGACGTGGGTGCGGGCCATCGCGGTGCACGACTGGGGCCGGAAGCGCTGCGCGTGGCCGGCCTGCCGGAGGCGCTGGAAGCGCGCGGCGTGGACGTGCGCGATGTGGGCAACCTGGATGGCCCGCGCAACCCGTGGACTGCGCCGGTGGAAGGCTACCGCCACCTGGACGAAGTGGTGGCGTGGAACCATGCACTGATGGAAGCCAGCTATGCCGAACTGCAGGCCGGGCGCATGCCGATCATGCTCGGCGGCGACCATTGCCTGGGCATCGGTTCGATCACCGCCGTCGCGCGCTGGTGCCGCGAGCAGGGCAAGACGCTGCGCGTGCTGTGGCTGGATGCGCATTCGGATTTCAACACCAGCGATGTGACCCCGTCGGGCAACATCCACGGCATGCCGGTGGCCTGCCTGTGCGGCCTCGGCCCCGACGCGCTGACCCGCCTGGGCGGCAGCGCACCGGCGATCACCCCGGCGCAGATGCACCAGATTGGCATCCGCTCGGTGGACCCGGAAGAGAAGCGCCTGATCAAGACCCACAAGGTGGATGTCTATGACATGCGCTACATCGACGAGAACGGCATGAAGCGCGCGGTGGAAGCGGCGCTGGCCGGCATCGACGAGAACACCCATCTGCATGTCAGCTTCGATGTGGATTTCCTCGACCCGAGCATCGCCCCGGGCGTGGGCACCACCGTGCCGGGCGGGGTGAACTACCGCGAGGCGCAGCTGGTGATGGAGATGATTGCCGACACCGGGCGCATGGGTTCGCTGGATATCGTCGAGCTCAACCCCTTGTTGGACAAGCAGAATGCCACCGCCGAGCTGGCCGTGGATCTGGTCGAAAGCCTGTTCGGCAAGTCCACCCTGATGCGCGATTGAAGGCGTCCCCTGAACGGAATCCCGAACCGTTCACACCCGCTCCACGCCCCTGCCGCCAGATTGCACTTCACGCGGCGGCAGTGGGCATTGGTGCCCTCCCGCCGAGCGAAAGAACCCCATCCGCGAATGAAGCGGTATAGCGGCGAACCCAAGGAGAAGCCCATGAAGCGCGTAGTTGCCCTGATGCTGTTGTCGATGTTCTCGGTGGCCCTGCTGGCCGGTTGCAACACCGTGGCCGGTGCTGGCAAGGACGTGCAGAAGGCCGGTGAAAAGGTTGAGGACGCCGCCAAGGGCAAGTAAGCCCGGCGCGGAACGCAACAGGAAAAGGCCGGGGCTTCCCGGCCTTTTTTGTGCGTGCTGATCTGCGCGGGCGTGCACGGGTAGTGAACCATTCAAGCAGGTGAGCACGCATTTCATTGGCGGTTGACCGGCATTCAACAGCCGCTGCGCGAAGCTGGAGCCACGGTAAGAACGCCGTTGCAACCAAGGACTCCCAGCAATGAACAAAGACATCATTTCCGGCAAGTGGTCGCAGCTGAAGGGCAAGGCCCAGGCCAAGTGGGGCGATCTGACCAACGACGATTTCGATGTGGCCGAAGGCAATGCCGAGTACCTGGCCGGCCGCCTGCAGGAACGTTATGGCTGGGCCAAGGACCGCGCCGAGAAGGAAGTCCGTGAGTTCCAGGATGCGGTGAGCAAGGACTACCCGGACTACAAGTAAGCGCTACAGTTCCCCCCACAGCACAACGCCCGCACCGTGAGGTTGCGGGCGTTGTGTTGTCTGCGCTCAGCGCGCCGGCGGGTCAGGCACGTAGCGGTTCGGGAACGCCTGCGGTTCGCGCGGCAGGCGCGAGGGCGCGTCGACCAGGATGCCGCGCGCACGCAGGTTGCGGGCGCTGTCGTAGCGCAGCTGCAGCACCTGGGCCGGGCTGCGGCTGGCGCGCTCGAACGCGGTATCGCGCACAGAGGACTGTTCGCGCGCACCGTGGCCGGTGCCGAGCGCGGGAGCCTGCGCCTTGCTGGCGTAGCCCTCGATACGGCTGGCACTGGCATCGGCGGCCGCTTCGGCCTGTGCGGCCGGCGCCGGTGGCGGCAGGCCACGGCGCAGGATCGGCTCGGGGCGCCAGCGACGCGCCTCTTCGAACACGGCCACGCCGACCACGCCGATGTTGTCCGGGCGGCCGGTACGGCTGGCGTAGCTGCCGCTGGGGCTGCTGAACACGAACTGCGCCACTTCGTCCTGGCTCTTGCGCCAGCCGGTGATGTCGGCGCGCTGGCCGGGGTTGAGCACGTAGCCGGTCTGCGAGGGATCGGCATTCTCGCCGGAAATGGCGTTGATGCCGTCCACCGACAGCACCACCAGCACCCGGCGCGGGCTGTCGTTGTACAGGCGCACGGCGTAGCGATGGCCACGCTCGCCGGCCACCCAGCGCTGGCCCTCGGCGGGATAGCTGCGCAGTTCGGTGCCACGGTCGCGGTCGACCAGGGTCATGCGCACCGGGCCGCCTTCGTACACCGGCGGCGGGGGCGGGGCCGGGCGGAAACCGGCCAGGGGCAGGATCAGCAGCAGGGGCAGCAGGCGTTTCATCGGGCGTCTCCAGCGGGGTTGAGTGAATGAACGCGCCGCCGGCCCTGACGGGGTTGGCCGTGGGCACGGTAAACTGGCCCCGTTCATCGAAGGTTTCCCCACGCAGTCATGACGACCCGAGTCCTTACCGGCATCACCCCCTCCGGCACGCCCCACCTGGGCAACTACGTTGGCGCCATCCGTCCGGCGATCGCGGCCAGCCGCGCCCCGGGGATCGAGAGCTTCTTCTTCCTGGCCGACCTGCACAGCCTGATCAAGTCGCAGGACCCGCAGCGCACCCAGCGCGCGACCCTGGAGATCGCGGCCAGCTGGCTGGCCTGCGGCCTGGACCCGGAACACGTGTGGTTCTACCGCCAGAGCGACATCCGCGAGACCACCGAGCTGATGTGGTTCCTCACCGCCATTGCCAGCAAGGGCATCCTCAACCGCGCGCACGCCTACAAGGCGGCGGTGGACAAGAACCGCGAGGAAGGCGTGGATGAAGATGCGGGCGTCAGCGCCGGCCTGTTCATGTACCCGGTGCTGATGGCCGCCGATATCCTGATCTTCAAGGCCAACCAGGTACCGGTGGGCCGTGACCAGATCCAGCACATCGAGATGGCGCGCGATTTTGCCCAGCGCTTCAACCACGTGTACGGCAAGGAGTACTTCCCGCTGCCGGACGTGGTGATCGACGAGCAGGTGGCGACGCTGGCCGGCCTGGATGGCCGCAAGATGAGCAAGAGCTACCACAACACCATTCCGCTGTTCGTGCCGCGCGAGGAGCTGAAGAAGCTGGTGTTCTCGATCCTGACCGACTCGCGCGCACCGGGCGAGCCGAAGGACACCGAGGGCTCGGCGTTGTTCCAGATGTACCAGGCGTTCGCTACCCCGGAACAGACTGCCGAATTCGCCAAGGCGTTCGCCGCCGGCATCAGCTGGGGCGATGCCAAGCAGCAGCTGTTCGAGCGCATCGACAGCGAACTGTCGCCGCTGCGCGAGCGCTACAACGCGCTGATGGCCGAGCCGGAGAAGATCGAAGCGCTGCTCAAGCGCCGTGGCCAGCAGCTGCGCGAGCAGCTGGCGGCCCCGCTGCTGGACGAGCTGCGCCATGCGGTGGGCCTGCGCGACCTGTCCACGGCCGGCGACATCGCCAGCGAGGACGCTGGTGTGGCCCGTGTGGCTCCGCCGCTGTTCAAGCAGTACCGCGAGAAGGATGGCCGCTTCTACTTCAAGCTGACCGCCGGTGACGGCACGCTGCTGATCCAGAGCGAAGGCTTCGATTCGCCGCGCGATGCCGGCCAGCTGATCGCGGTGATCAAGCAGGCCGAGCAGGGCGACCAGCTGCAGAGCGAGCTGTTCAAGCTGGAGGCCGAGGTGGAGGCGGTGCTGGCCGCGCTGGCGGCGCTGCGCGAAGCGGCCTGATCGGATAATGCGGTAGAGCCGAGCCCACGCTCGGCTTTGCTTTTGTAGAGTCGAGCCAAGCTCGACTGCTTTTCCGGGCAGCCGAGCATGGGCTCGGCTCTACACAGGGAACCTGCTGTCAGGCGTGGGCCTGGCACATCAGAAGGAGTCTGCGATGGCCTGGTTGTCGCTGCTGCTGTTCCTGCCCTGGTTCCTGCTGCTGGGCAGCCTGTACTGGCTGTTCCCGCGCCAGCCGCGTACTGCGCGGCGGCGCTTGTTCGACGGCACCACCCTGCTGCTGGCCTTCGCGCTGAGCATCGTCTCGATGCTGTGGGGGCACCACATCGGCGTGGTGCAGCCCGGCGCCGGCCCGATCTGGCCGCAGGTGCTGGCGGTGCTGTACGCCTACGGCGCATTCCTGGCGGTGCTGGTGCTGGCCCTGCTGCTGCGACCGCGCTGGCTGGACCGGTAACCCTGCCTCTATAGAGTCGAGCCATGCTCGACTTCGCGTGCCCTCTGTAGAGCCGAGCCTATGCTCGGCTGATGCCTGACAGAATGGCAGCCGAGCGTGGGCTCGGCTCTACAGAAGGGCCCCCTCCGACCAAAGCCGCATCGAACCCGGCCCGCCCACGCGCCTACCATGGGCGTCTGTTCCCGATTCTGCCAGGTGCGTGCCGATGACCGCCGACCCCAGCATCCACACCATCGATACCGGCTTCCAACGCGCCGACTTCGATGCGGCCTATCTGATTGTTGAAAACGGCCGCGCCGCGTTCGTCGATTGCGGCACCGGGCTGTCAGTGCCGGCCATGCTGCAGGCGCTGGCCGACGCGGGGCTGGGCGTGGAGGCGGTGGACTGGCTGCTGCTGACCCATGTGCACCTGGACCACGCCGGGGGCGCCGGCCTGCTGATGCAGCAGCTGCCGAACGCGAAGGCGGTGCTGCATCCGCGCGGTGCACCGCACATGATCGACCCGACCCGGCTGGTTGCCGGTGCGACGGCGGTGTACGGCGCCGAGGAGATCGCACGCAGCTATGGCCGCATCGAGCCGATTCCCCAGCAGCGCGTGGTGGTGGCCGAAGACGGCCACCGCATCGATCTGGCTGGCCGCGAGCTGATGCTGCTGCACACACCGGGCCACGCGCTGCACCACTACTGCGTGTGGGATGCGCGCAGCCGCAGCTGGTTCACCGGCGATACCTTCGGCATCTCCTACCGCGAGTTGGACAGCGCGCAGGGCGCCTTCATCTTCCCCACCTCCTCGCCGGTGCAGTTCGACCCTGAGGCGATGAAGGCTTCGATCCGGCGCATGCTCGATTACGCGCCGCAGGCGATGTACCTGACCCATTACGGCCGCGTGCAGCAGGTGCAGAAACTGGCCAACGATCTGTTCGAGCAGATCGATGCAATGGCCACCATCGGCCGCCAGTGCGATGACCGCCCGGACCGCCACCGCTACCTGCTGGCTGCCTTGCAGGCGCTGTACCTGGAACGCGCGCAGCAGCATGGTTGTGCGCTGGACGAGGCCGCCGTGACGGCGGTGCTGGCGATGGACATCGAGCTCAACGCACAGGGCCTGGCCTGCTGGTTGGACCGCATCCGCGCCTGACGCCACGCCTCGCGTGAATGAGGCGAGGCCACGCTGCGCCGCGATGTCACGACCACGTTACACTCTGGTGACTTCCAAGCCTGCCGTGGTATTGCCGTGAATCCGATGCGCGTGTTGCTGCTGTCGTCCTGCCTGTTCGTCGGTGGCCTGGCCCATGCGGCCAACGATCTGCCCGGCGGCGGCATCGATCCGCAGGCGCTGTCGCGTCACGTGCGTGTGCTGGCGTCGGACGAGTTCGAGGGCCGCGCGCCGGCCACTGCCGGCGAAGAGCGCACCGTGCAGTATCTGATCGAGCAGTTCCGCAGCTACGGCCTGCAGCCGGGCGGCGTGGATGGCAGCTGGGTGCAGCCGGTACCGCTGGTGCGTGCACAGCTGGACGGCCCGGCCAAGGCCAGCCTGTCGCTGAAGCAGGGCAAGCGCGCGCTGGCCAATGGCGTGGACGTGACCCTGCAGAGCCTGCAGCCGCGCAAGCGCGTGCAGATCAAGGATGCGCCGCTGGTGTTCGTTGGCTACGGCATCGACGCGCCGGAACGCCACTGGAATGACTACAAGGATGTGGACCTGCACGGCAAGATCGCCGTGGTGCTGATCAACGATGCCGACTTCGAGGCCGATGCACCGGGCGCGTTCGACGGCAAGGCGGTGACCTATTACGGCCGCTGGACCTACAAGTTCGAGGAAGCCGCACGCCGTGGCGCCGAGGGCGTGCTGATCGTGCACGAGACCGCGCCGGCCGCCTATGGCTGGGCGACAGTGAAGAGCTCGGGTACCTCGCCGCTGTTCGACATCGAGCGCGGCCAGGCTGACGCGATGGCCCAGCACACGCCGCTGCGCGGCTGGATGCAGCGCGAACTGGCCGAGGCGATCTTCGCCGACGCCGGCCTGGATTTCGATGCCGAGAAGCGCAAGGCAATGCGCGCCGACTTCCGCCCGGTGGCGCTGGACAACGCCAAGCTGAGCGTGGATTTCGCCCTCAAGCGCGAGCAGGTGGTGACCCGCAACGTGGTGGCCAAGCTGCCCGGTGGCGAGCACGGCGACGAGGCGGTGATCTTCTCTGCGCACTGGGATGCGTTCGGCATCGGCCAGCCGGATGCCAAGGGTGACCGCATCCGCCGTGGTGCGATCGACAACGCCACCGGCGTGGCCACCGTGCTGGAGCTGGGCCGCGTGTTCGCGGCCGGCCCGCAGCCGCAGCGCACCCTGTACTTCGTGGCGTTGACCGCTGAAGAGAAGGGCCTGCTGGGTGCCAGCTACTATGCCGCGCACCCGTTGGCGCCGCTGGACAAGACCGCTGCGGTGCTGAACATCGAGATGTTCAGCCCGGATGGCCCGACCCGTGACATTGCGTCGTGGGGCAAGGGCCGGGTTTCGCTGGAAGGCGACCTGGAGCGCGTGGCCAAGGCCCGTGGCCGCAGCTACAGCCCGGATCCGAACCTGGAGGCCGGCTTCTTCTATCGCGCCGACCACTTCGCCTTCGCCCGTTTGGGCGTGCCGGCGATCACCATCGGCCCGGGCCTGGACAAGCGGGACGGTGGCGTAGAAGCCGGCCGCGCCCTGCGCGAGAAGTACTTTGCCGAGTGCTACCACCAAGCCTGCGATGCCTGGACCCCGAGCTGGGACCCGAGCGGCCACGCCGCCGACACCCTGCTGGTCTACGACCTGGGTGCCGAGCTGGCCAACAGCCGCCGCTGGCCGACGTGGGAAAAGGAATCGGAGTTCCGCGGCGCGCGTGACAAGAGCGAAGCCGCCCGCCGCTGATGGGGGTTGCCGGCCAGCGGCCGGCACTACCGTCGTCGGCGCAGCAGTTTCCACGCGCCCCAGCCGGCTGCCGCGAGTGCGGCCAGATAGCACACCACCATCGTGCGCAGGCCGACGTCATGCAGGGGGCCCGGGCGGGAACTCCAGCGCAGTTGCAGCGAACTGTGCCCGCTGCCCAGGTCCATCGCCAGTTGCAGCGAAAGCGCGGCGCAGAGCACCAGCAGGGTGATGCCGAAACCGATGCGCGGCCACGCCGCCTGCGCGTCGGGGCGGCGCAGCAGCCAGGCCAGCGCGGTGGCGGCGGCCAGCATCACCGCCATCCACATCAGCGGCGAGGCCGCAGACGCAGCGGCCACCGGCATTGCACCGGTGGCCGCGATCACTACAGCATCCTTACTTGCGGGTGCCGTCGAGCCAGTTCGGGCCTTTGTTGGTGAGGAAGAACACATAGACCACCAACGATACCGCGATCGTCGCGGTCACGTAGATGGCGAACCAGTCGACGTGGCCGGTCTTCAGTGCGCCCTGGTACAGCAGCGGGGCGGTGCCGCCGAACAGCGAGTTGGCCAGCGCATAGCCCAGGCCCACGCCCAGTGCACGCACGTGGGTGGGGAACAGCTCGGCCTTCACCACCGCGTTGATCGAGGTGTAGCCGGTGAGGATGACAAAGCCCAGGGCCAGGGTCAGGAAGGCCAGGGTGGCGTCATGCTGGTGCGGCAGCTTGGTGATCAGGTACCAGCTGTACAGCACGCCGCCCACGCCGAAGAACACCAGCAGGCTCTTGCGGCCGATGATGTCCGACAGCCAGCCACCGACCGGCTGCAGCACCATCAGGAACGCCAGCACGCCCAGGTTGATCAGGGTGCCGGTCATCGGGTCGTTACCCGCGAAGGCGCTCTGGATCATCTTCGGGCCGTTCACCGAATAGGTGTAGAAGGCGATGGTGCCACCGGCGGTGATCAGGAAGCACAGCAGCAGCGGGCGCCACTGGTGCACGAACAGTTCGTACATCGAGCCGGACTTCTGTGCCTTGCCCTCGCGCGCGGCTTCGATGGACGACTCCGACAGCGATTCGTCCATGCCCCGACGCAGCCAGAACACCACCACCGCGGCGATGCCACCGATGCCGAAGGCGATGCGCCAGCCCCACTCGGAGATCTCCGGCTTGCCCCAGAAGGTCAGCATCAACAGCAGGGTCAGCTGGGCCAGCACGTGCCCGCCGACCAGGGTGACGTAGTGGAACGAGGACAGGAAGCCGCGACGGCCGGGAATGGCGGCCTCGGACATGTAGGTGGCGCTGGCGCCATATTCACCGCCGGTGGCGAAGCCCTGCAGCAGCCGCGCGAACAGCAGGATGACCGCCGCCCAGATGCCGATGCTGGCCGCAGTGGGAGTGATGGCGATCAGGAACGAGCACAGCGCCATCACCGTCACCGAGACGGTCAGCGCCAGGCGGCGGCCATGGCGGTCGGCGAAGCGGCCGAAGAACCAGGCCCCGATCGGGCGCATCAGGAAGGTGGCCGCGAAGATCGCCCACACATACATCGTGGAGTTCTTGTCATCGGGCGAGAAGAACTGCGACTCGAAGTACACGGCGAACACCGAGTACACGTAGACGTCGTACCACTCCACCAGGTTGCCGGCGGAGCCTTTGAGGGTATTGGAGATCGAGCGGCGCAGCGCGGCGCCGTCGGTGCTGGGGGCAGCGGGTTGGGACGTGGTGCTCATCTGGGTGGGAATCCTCGATGCGGCGCTTCCGTGCGGGAAAGATCGGTGCCAGGCGTGCGCAGGGCGCTGCGGGCCAGCCTCCTAGGTACTGCATCCCACGTCAACGCCGGGTGCCGGGAGGGCGGGCAGCGCATGGGACCGCACAGGGTGGACCAGGCCACGCCTGCGGACCATAACTAAATCGTCGTATCCGGTGTCATCGCGGGGGCTTCGGCGGGCACCGGCAGGTTGTCGCAAACCGGGGTGATTTCCCTCTGTAGAAGGCTCTAGAATCGGTTTCCCCCGTATGCTGGTGCGTCATGTCGGCTCCCCCTTCTCCGTCTGCGGCTGCCCCCCGGGGTGGCCTTGTCGCGCTGGCCTTGCTGCTGGTCTATGTGGTCTGGGGTTCGACCTACCTGGGCATCGCCAAGGCCCTGCATGGCGGCGCGCTGCCGCTGACGATGGTCTCCGGCAGCCGGTTCATCATCGCCGGCGGTGTGATGTACGCGGCGCTGCGCCTGTTCTGGAAGCTGCCCAGGCCGACCCTGCGGCAGTGGCGCAACCTGCTGATCATGGGCGTGACCATGCTGGTGCTGGGCAACGGCATGGTGGTGCTGGCCGAACGCGAGGTGTCCTCGGGCCTGGCGGCGACCGCCGTGGCCTCGGTGCCGCTGTGGATGGCGTTGTTCTCGGCGCTGCGCGGCCAGCACGCCAGCCGCGGCGAGTGGCTGGGCATCGCCATCGGCTTCCTTGGCGTGGTCTGGCTCAATGCCGGCAGCAGCCTGACCGCGTCGCCGACCGGGCTGGTGCTGCTGTTGATCGCACCGGTGGGCTGGGCGTTCGGCTCGGTGTGGGCACGCGGGCTGGACCTGCCGGGCCCGTTCATGACCGCAGCCGGGCAGATGATCTGCGGCGGCGTACTGCTGGTGCTGATCGGCCTGGCCGTTGGTGAACGCCCGACCACGCTGCCCGACACCGGCGGCCTGCTGGCGATGGCCTATCTGTGTGTGTTCGGCTCCATCGTTGCTTTCACCGCCTACGTGTGGCTGCTGCAGAACGTGCGCCCCGCCCTGGCCGGCAGCTACGCCTACGTCAATCCGGTGATCGCGGTGCTGCTGGGCGCGCTGCTCAACGGTGAGCGCTTCGGTTGGCGCGACCTGCTGGCGATGGCGGTGATCCTGCTGGGCGTGGTGGTGCTGACGATGGCAAGGACGCGCAGGAAATGAGCATGGACGAAAAAGAACAACGCCGCGGCCTGCTGGTCACCGCCTCCACCTTCGTGATCTGGGGGCTGGTGCCGGTGTACTGGCACCTGCTCAACGAGGTGCCCTCGTTCCAGATCATCGCTCACCGCATCATCTGGAGCACGGTGCTGGTGCTGGGCTGGCTGCTGCTCAGTGCGCGCCTGGGCTGGTGGCAGAAGATCGCCGCGCAACCGCGCGCGCTGCCGATCCTGCTGGTGTCGAGCCTGACCATCGCCTTCAATTGGGGCCTCTACATCTGGGCGGTCAACGCCGGCCATGTCATCGAGACCAGCCTGGGCTACTTCATCAACCCGCTGGTGAACGTGCTGCTGGGCGTGCTGGTGCTGAAGGAACGCCTGCGCCGCCTGCAGTGGGTGGCGGTGGCGATGGCGGCGGTGGGCGTGGCCTGGCTGACCATCGACGCCGGCACGCCGCCCTGGATCGCGCTGGGCCTGGCCTGTTCGTTCGGGCTGTACGGCCTGTTGCGCAAGCTGGTTTCGGTCGATCCGGTGGCCGGGCTGGGCGTGGAAAGCCTGTACCTGTTCCTGCCGGCGCTGGCGTTTGCGATCTGGGCCGAGAACGGCCATGGCGGCGCGTTCTTCCATGGCTGGGGCTGGCGCAACGATCTGCTGCTGATCTTCGGGGGCGTGGTCACCGCTGTGCCCTTGATCGGTTTTGCCTACGGCGTGAAACGGATTCCGCTGTCGCTGGTCGGCATCCTGCAGTACATCGCACCGAGCTTGCAGCTGCTGCTGGGCGTGTTCTTCTTCCATGAGGCCTTCGATACCGGCAAGGCGATCGGCTTTGCCACGATCTGGGCCGGCCTGATCCTGTTTGTCGGCGACAACCTGCGCGCGATGCGCAAGCGATAGCTTCCTGCAAAAAGAACGGCGCCCCGAAGGGCGCCGTTCTGCTTCCATCCACGGCCAGGAGAGAGATGGCCGTGACGGGAACGCGGTTGCAGGTGATGGGCGCGCGATTCTAGAGGGTTTCCCTGGGCAACGGTCTGACAGCGCGGCGGCAAGATGAATCGCGTCCAACAATCCACAGACGCGTGACAGAAAAAAAGACGGAGCTTTCGCTCCGTCCTTCCGGGTGTACCGCTGCGAAACCCAAGCTCAGGTTTCGCGCAGTGCCGTGGTGATCGGCAGGCGTGCCGCGCGCAACGCTGGGAACAGGCCGCCGACCAGGCCGATGCCCAGCGCCCATTTCAGGCCGGTCCACAGCAGTTCCGGCGACACATGGAACTTGAACACCACCGCGCTGAAGTTGCTGCCGATGGTGGACACGCTGTAGCCGTTGAACAGCAGCCACGCCACCGCGCAGCCGAGCAGGCCACCGAGCAGCGCCAGCAGCATCGTCTCCAGCATCACCGCGGTCACCACCGGCAGGCCGCGGAAGCCGATCGCGCGCATCGTGGCGATTTCGCGTGCACGCGTGGCCACCGCTGCATACATGGTGTTGAGCGCGCCGAACACCGCACCTACCGCCATGATCGTGCCGATCACCTTGCCGAGGATGTCGATCAGCTTGGTCAGGCCGCCGCCCTGCTTGCCGTAGTAGGCACGGGTGGTTTCCACGTCCAGCTTCAGGCGCGGGTCGGCCGCCACGGCGGTCTTGAACTGCTCGAAGCCCGGCTTGCCCTCGGTGCGCACGGTGATCGACTGCCAGGCACTGCGCTGGTAGGTGGTGGCCAGCGTGTCGGCGTCGGTCCACAGTTCCGAGTCATGCGCATCGCCGGTGGCGAACACGCCCACCACGGTCCAGGTCTGGTTGCCCAGGGTCAGGGTCTTGCCCACCTCCAGGTCGCGGAACTGGCCCTTGGCGCCCTGGCCGACCACGATCTCGCGCAGGCCGGTGCCGAATCTGCGACCTTCTACGATCTTGACCCGGTCATGCACCGCCCACGCCTGCGGGCCGACGCCGCGGAACTGCGCGTTGACGTCGGTGCCATCGGACTTCGACACCAGGTTGACCACCTGTGACAGTTCCGGTGACAGCAGCGGACGGCCCTGCGCGTCGCCGCTGATCCCGGGCAGGGTGGACAGCATCGGCACCTGTTCGCGGGTGATCACCGAGTTGGTCTCGGCCTGCGAGCCACCGCGCAGCACGATGGCGGTGGTGTCATCGCCGGTGTTGTTGAGCGTGGCCTGGAAGCCTTCGCCCATCGCCAGCATCGCCACCAGCACGCCGACCACGCCGGCGATGCCGACCACGATCACCGACGATGCGCCCCAGCGCTGCGGCAGGCTGGCCACGCCGATGCGGGTGGCCGCCAGGGCCAGCCGCCCGCCGCGGGTCAGCAGCAGCCACAGCGCCACCAGCACGGCCACGGCCAGCACGCCGATCCACGGCAGGCCGATCCACAGCACCAGGCCGATGACCAGCAGCAGCACGGTCAACGCGTTGCCGGCCCACTTCTTGAACTTGTTCATCTGCAGGTCTCCTCAGCGGCCGGCCAATGCGTCGACGATCTTCAGGCGCTTGGCACGCAGCGCCGGCAGCAGGCCGACGATGATGCCGATCACCACGATCAGGCCCAGCCCCATCAGCCAGGTCGGGGTCGGTACGTGCGGTGGCAGCATGCCCATGCTCTTGGGGCTGATGGCCGGCAGCACCAGTGACGCCAGGCCCATGCCGATCAGGCCGCCCAGGCCGATCAGCAGCACCGATTCCACCATCACCAGGGTCAGTACGGTGCTGTCCTTGAAGCCCAGGGTCTTCAGCGTGGCCAGCTCCGGCACGCGTTCGCGCACCGCCTGCGCCATGGTGTTGCCGGTCAGCAGCAGCAGGGTGAAGAACACCGCGCCCATGATCGAGGTGACGATCATGCCGATGTCGGCAAACTGCTTGACGAAGGCCTGCTGGAACGCCGATTCGGTCTGGGTCTTGGTCTCGTGGTCGGAGTTGGCCGAGATCGCATCGATGGCCTGCGCCACGCGTGAGGCGTGGTCGACGTTGTCCAGCGTCACCGTGTACCAGCTCACCTGGTTCTTGATGTAATCGTTGGATTCATCGAAGTACTTCCAGTTCATCATCAACTGGCGTTCTTCGTTGGCCGCCAGCGCACGGTCCTTGGAGCGGTAGATGCCCTTCAGCTCCAGCGGCCAGTCGTTGCTGCCGCCGCGCGGGAAGATCGTGGCCTGCAGCGGGATGGTGTCGCCGATCTTCCAGCCGAACTGCTTGGCCAGGGTCTCGCCGACGATGGCACCGGTGCGGGTCTGCTTCCAGTCTTCCAGCTGCGCCGGGTCGATCTGCAACTCGCGGTAGACGTCGAAGTAGTTGGGCGAGACCGAGAAGTTCGGGAAGAAGTTCTTCGGGTCCTGGTAGATGCCACCGAACCACATGCCGTAGGCCACGTCGCGCACGCCAGCCACCTGGCGGATCTGGGTTTCCAGGCGGATCGGCAGCGACTGGGTGATCGACAGCCGCGAGGCCACGACCAGGCGATTGGCGCCTTCCACGCTGCCACCGGAGGCGAACGCCACCCGCACCGAATCGAGCATGCCAAACAGCAGGAATGCGGCCACCACCGACAGCAGGGTCAGCAGGGTGCGGGTGCGGCTGCGGAACAGCTGCGCCCACACCAACGAGAAATATTTCATCGCCGTGGCCTCCGTCAGTGAGCCAGCGGCGCGTCGGCCAGCTCGCCCTTGTCCAGGTGCACCGTGTGGGTGGCGTACTCGGCCGCCTTCGGGTCATGGGTGACCATGATGATGGTCTTGCCGTGCTCGCGGTTGAGCTGCTGCAGCAGGCCCAGAATCTCTTCGGCGGACTGGCGGTCGAGATCGCCGGTGGGTTCGTCGCAGATCAGGAAGGTCGGGTCGGAGACGATCGCGCGGGCGATTGCCACGCGCTGCTGCTGGCCGCCGGACAGTTCATTGGGGCGGTGGCTGCGGCGATCGGCCAGGCCGACCAGGGTCAGCGCGATCTCGGCATTGCGCTTGCGCTGGGCGGCACTGAGATGGGTCAGCAGCAGCGGCAGCTCCACGTTCTTCTGTGCAGTCAGCATCGGCATCAGGTTGTAGAACTGGAAGACGAAGCCGACATGGTGGCTGCGCCAGGTGGACAGCTGGCCACCGCTCATCTGGTCGATGCGCTCGCCTTCGATGCTGATCTCGCCGCCGCTGGGGTTGTCCAGGCCGCCGATCAGGTTGAGCAGGGTGGTCTTGCCCGAACCGGACGGGCCCATCAGCGCGACGAAATCGCCGCGCGCGATGTCCAGGTCGATGCCGTGCAGCACCTGCACTTTCTCGGGGCCACGCTGGTAGGTCTTGGTGATGTTGCGCAGTGAAACCAGGGTCGACATGGGTGGTTCTCCACGGAAGGCGGGAAACGGGGAAGCGCACCGGCCAGGGCCGGGGGCGAGCGTCGAACGGTGCTGCCGGCGGCGCCCGAAGGCGCCAGGCCGTTACTGCGCTTGTTTCTGTTGCACCTTGACGCCATCGCGCAGGGTGTCCGGCGGATTGACCACCACCGACTCGCCTGCGCTTACGCCCTTGAGGATCTGACGGTCCTTGCCCATCGCCTGGCCGGCCTCGACCGTGCGCTGCTGCACGCGGTTCTCGTCAGCCAGCACGAAGGCCACCGAAGCGCCGTCGCGCTGGACCACGGCACCGCCCGGCACGCGCACGCCCTGCGGTTTGGCCGCGGCCTGCGGCTGCGCCTGTTCCAGGAAGCTGACCCGAACGCCCATCTCCGGCACGATGCGCGGGTCCTTCACCTTCAGCGCCACGCGCACCTTCACCGTGGCCTTGCCGCGGTCGGCGGTGGGAATGATCGCGATCACCTCGCCCGGAATCTTCCATTCCGGGTAGGCGTTGAGCGTGGCTTCCACCGGCATCTTCGGCTGCACCCGGCCGATGAAGGCTTCGCCGACTTCGACCTCGATTTCCAGCGAATCCATGTCGACGATGGTGCCGATGCCGGTTCGGGTGAAGCCACCGCCAGCCGACAGCGGCGAGACGATTTCGCCCGGCTGCGCCGCCTTGGCGGTGACCACGCCGGAGAAAGGCGCGCGCACCACGTTGTTGTCCACGCCCAGGTCGGCAATGGCCAACTGGTCATGGGCGACCTTGACGTTGCGCTGTGCGGTATCCAGCTGCGCACGCAGGCTGTCGCGCTGGGCCACGGCCTGGTCGTACTGCGAGCGCGACACCAGCTGCTGGCCCACCAGCGCCTGCAGGCGGCTGGCTTCGGCGGCGGCTTGCCGCTGCTGCGCCTCCAAACCGGCTACCTGGCTGCGCGCGGCCTGCAGCTGCGAGGCGTACAGGCTGCGCTGCGCATCGGCGTCGATCGGGTCCAGCGTGGCCATCACCTGGCCGGCCTCGACCCGCATGCCTTCCTCGATCATCACCTCGCGCACCTTGCCGGTGATCTTGGCCGATACCGTGGCCATGCGCCGGGCGACCACATAGCCACTGGCATCGAGCACCGAACTGCTGGCGCTGCCCTGCTGGATGGCCACTGCTGGCGCGGTTTCCACCTCCACGGCGGGGGGGCGGCCGAACAGCGCGAAGGCGCCGGCGGCCAGCAGCAGCGCAATCACGATGATCACGATCCACAGCCAGCGGCGGCCGCCTCCACTGCCGCCGGAGGCAGGCGGCGGCGACTTGCGTTCGATACGGAGTTCCTTCAACAGCTCGGCAGAAGCGTTCATTCGTTCCATCACAGGCGTTCGGGCGGGTGTGACCGGAAGGGCGGACGGCGGCGGTTCCGGCGGTGGAGCGTGCGGCACAGCATGAGGGCAGGCACAGCGATGACGGCAGTGACAGCTGTCATCCGATGTCCCTGACGGCGGCAACTGCGATATGTGACCACGGCGGCACAGGATGGCAACGTCCCCGCTACCGGTACCGCCCATGGATCCGATCGCCCCGTCGCTGGCCCGCCTGCAGCAGGTGCAGGTGCGCTATCGCGACCATACCGCCCTGCACGGCATCGACCTGCAGGTCCGCGCTGGCCAGGTGCTGGCATTGCTGGGCCGCAACGGTGCCGGCAAGAGTACCGCGATCAGCGTGTTGTTGGGCCTGCGCCGCGCCGATGCCGGCCAGGTCGAGCTGCTGGGCGGCGACCCGCAGCAGCGCGCCAGCCGCCTCGGCCTGGGCGTGATGTTGCAGAGCACCAGCCTGCCGCCGATGCTGCAGGTGGACGAGCTGGTGGCCCAGGCCAGTGCCTGCTACCCCGACCCGATGCCGTTGCCCGAGGCGCTGCAGCGGGCCGGGCTGCAGGCGCTGGCGCGCCGCCGCTATGGCCAGCTGTCCGGTGGCCAGCAGCGCGCCGTACAGTTCGCCATCGCGGTGTGTGGCCGTCCGCGCGTGCTGTTCCTGGACGAGCCGACCACCGGCCTGGACCTCCAGGCACGGCAGACCCTGTGGCAGGCGATCCGGCAGCTGGTGACCGAAGGCTGCGGCGTGCTGCTCACCACCCACTACCTGGAAGAGGCCGAGGCCCTGGCGCAGCAGGTGGTGGTGCTGGAACAGGGCCGCGTGCTGGCCGATGCGCCGCTGGCCGAGCTGCGCCTGGCCGACCGGCCGCGCCGCATCCGCTGCCGCAGTGTGCTGCCCGCCGAGCAGGTGCAGCAGTGGCCGGAGGTGCAGCAGGTGCAGCGCGACGGTGAGCACCTGCAGCTGCTGGCCAGCCCGGCCGAACCGGTGGTGGCCCGTCTGCTGGCGGCCGATGCGCAGCTGCGTGAGCTGGAAGTACAGGGCGCGGCGCTGGCCGACGCCTTCCTCGACCTGACCCGGGAGGCCGCATGAACACCCCGATCCGCAGCGCCCCGATCCGCAGCGCCCCGCAACCGGCCCCAGCCTGGCGACAGGCCGTGCGCCCGTACCGTGCCGAACTGCAGGCCGAACTGCGCCGCGCCTGGCGCACGCCGGCGTTCGCCGTGCCTTCGTTGCTGTTCCCGGTGCTGTTCTATCTGCTGTTCGGTGTGCTGCTGGGGCGTGGCCACGCGCCGCTGTACCTGCTGGCCACCTACTGCGTGTTCGGCGCGATGGCACCGGCGTTGTTCGGCTTCGGCGTGCAGCTGGCGCTGGACCGCGAAGGCGGCCTGCTGACGCTCAAGCGCGCGCTGCCGATGCCGGCCGCGGCACCGTTGCTGGCACGCCTGGCCATGGCCGTGATGTTCGCGTTGCTGGTGGCTGTGGTGTTGATCGGCGTGGCGCGTGTATTCGGCGGTGTGCAGCTGTCGGCGCTGCAGATGCTGCAACTGCTGGCAGTAGCGGGGCTGGCTGCGTTGCCGCTGGGGGCGATCGGTCTGCTGATCGGCAGCCATGTCAGTGCCAGCGCAGCGCCGGCGATGGTGAATCTGGTCTACCTGCCGCTGGCGTTGCTGTCGGGGCTGTGGCTGCCGCTGTCGGCGCTGCCCAAGGTGTTTTCGATGATGGCACCGCTGTGGCCCACCTGGCACCTGGCGCAGCTGGCGTTGCCGGTGGTGGGGCTGCCGTCGGCGGGCAGCGTCGCCGGCCATCTGCTGGTGCTGCTGGCGGTCACCCTTGTGGCGTTGCTGCTGGCGCGGCGCCGCCTGCGCCGGATCGGCTGAACTGGCATGATCGGCAGCGATCGTCCCCGCCTGGATCCTCCTGTGCCGCCGAGCTGGCTTGCCTCCCTGCTGCGTCCCGCGCCGGATTCGGCCGTGGCCGACAACCTGCGCCGCGGCAAGCCGGCCTGGGCCGATGCCATCCACCTGCTGTGGACGGTGTGGGTGTTCATGACGCCGCTGTTTTCCGGGGGCTACACGCTGCGCTGGCTGTGGTTCACCCTGGCCAGCTATCCGTTGTTCCTGCTGCTGTATGCGCGCCTGCTGCTGTCGCCGCGGCACCACGCGCCCCGCTACGCGCTGGCGATGACCGCACTGGCCATCGTGCTGGTGCCCTGGTACCCGTCGGGCATCAGCTACTTCATCTTCGGCTGCGTGATGCTGCGGGTCTGCGGGCGCAGCAGCTGGTGGCGCTATCTGTTGCTGCTGGCCGCGCTCAACGCGGTGTTCTACCTGGTGGCCTACCTGGCGCACTACCCGTGGCAGAGCCTGGTCTGGGTGCCGGCGGTGTCGTTCATCATCGGCATGGTGGTGAACGTGGAGACGGTGAACAAGGAAAAGGACGCCGCACTGCAGCTGTCGCAGGAGGAAGTGCGGCGGCTGGCGACCACCGCCGAGCGCGAGCGCATCGGCCGCGACCTGCACGATCTGCTGGGCCATACCCTGTCGCTGATCACCTTGAAGCTGGAGCTGGCGCGCAAGCTGCACGACCGTGGCGACGCACGTGCGCGGCAGGAGATCGGCGAGGCCGAGGACATCGCGCGTGAGGCACTGGCGCAGGTGCGCAGTGCGGTCACCGGCATCCGTGCCAGCGACCTGGCGGGCGAACTGGCCTCGGCACGCCTGCTGCTGGAATGCCAGCAGGTGCACCTGCACTATGCGCCACCACCGGCAATGCCGGTGGATGTCGAACGCGGCCTGGCGCTGGTACTGCGCGAAGCGGCCACCAACATCGCCCGGCATGCGCAGGCAACGCAGGCGCGGGTGGATTTCATGCTGGAAGGAAGGATGCTGGCGATGCAGATCCGCGACGATGGCCGCGGCGGTGTGCAGGCCGAAGGCAATGGCCTGTGCGGGATGCGTGAGCGGGTGGCGGCGCTGGGCGGGCAGTTGCAGATGCAGTCTGCGAAGGGCGAGGGCACGGTGCTGACCGTGCGCGTGCCTGTGGGCGCGGCCACCACGCCGCTGCCGCCGGGCACGCCGCCGACGCTGGCAGCGGGCGGTGCCGCATGATCCGCATCCTGCTGGCTGAAGACCAGGCGATGGTGCGGGGTGCGTTGTCGGCGCTGCTGGGCCTGGAGCCGGACATCGAGGTGCTGGGCAGTGCTGCCGACGGCGAGGCCGCATGGCGCATGCTGCAGCAGCTGCAACCGGACATCCTGGTGACCGACATCGAAATGCCGGGCCTGTCGGGGCTGGAGCTGGCGCAGCGCATCGCCCGCCATGAGTTGCCGATCAAGGTGGTGATCGTGACCACCTTCGCCCGTGCCGGTTTCCTGCGCCGCGCGCTGGAAGCGGGCGTGCTCGGCTACCTGTTGAAGGATGCGCCGGCGGAGAATCTGGCTGAGGCCCTGCGCAAGGTAAAGCAGGGCATTCGCGCGATCGATCCGCAGCTGGCGCTGGATGCGTGGTCGCAGGCCGACCCGCTGACCGACCGCGAACGCCGCGTGCTGCGCCTGGCCGGTGAGGGCCGCACCGCCAGCGAGATCGCCGAGCAGCTGGGGTTGTCGCACGGCACGGTGCGCAATTACCTGTCCGAGTGCATCGGCAAGCTGGGTGTGGCCAACCGGATCGAGGCGTATCGGCTGGCGCGGCAGAAGGGGTGGTTGTAGCGGATCATTTCCGCGCCTGCGGAGAGGTGTCACTTTCTTTGCTCGTGCAAAGAAAGTAACCAAAGAAACACGCCGCCAGAGCGCGAGCCGTCGATCCGCGCCAGTTCCCTGCGCTTCTCGGTGAATCAGGGGACGGCGCCGAACTCGCTGCGCTCAGACATCGGCGCCTCTGCGCCCCTGATTCCCCTGCGATGCTCGGCTCGCTCAAGGCGGACCCAAGAGCAAAAGCCGCAGCTGCACCCAGTAGATCCACGCCATGCGTGGATGCTCTAGCCGTTGATCTTGCCCTTCCAGTCCGCCTTCAAGCGAGCCGAGCACCGCAGGTCCGGCGAGGGCGAAGAGGCGCGGGTGTTTGAGCGCAGCGAGTTCCCGCGCCGTCCCTCGACGGGCCGAGGAGCACAGGGCACCGGCGTGCGCAGCACGTCGGCTCGCGGCCGGCGGAGCGTTTCTTTGGTTACTTTCTTTGCGCGCAAAGAAAGTGACACCCCTCCGCGGTCGCGGAAATGACCCGCCGGGAACCACCGGCGAACCCCGTCAATCCTTCCCGCGCGCCATCGCCTGGAACACCCCATCGCGCCGCACCCACAGGTGGAACAGCGCCGCACCCACGTGCATCAGTACCGTGGCGAACAACACGTAGGCCAACAGGCTGTGCGCGTTGCGCAGGGCGGCATACAGCGCCGGGGTATGCGGCACGATCGGCGGCAGGTGCAGGCCACCCCCGAGCACGACCGGGTAGCCGCCGGCCGACAGCATCGCCCAGCCAATCAGCGGCATCGCCAGCATCAGCGCGTACAGCATCCAGTGCGAGGCTTTCGCAGCCACCACCTGCCACACCGGCAGGTCGGCCGGCAGTGGCGGCGGACGATGTCGCAGGCGGTTGTACAGGCGCAGCAGCACCAGCAGCAGGATCGCGATGCCCAGCGGGCGGTGCAGGTCGATCAGCACCGGACGCAGATGCAGTGAGGCGACCATGGTCACGCCGATGAACAGCATGGCGATGATCATCAGCGCCATGCTCCAGTGCAGCACCCGCGCCAGCAGGTTGAAGTGGCCGTTGCCGGTACTCATCGTGCGGCCCCCTTCGGTTGCTCGACGTTGCCGCTGGCGCGCTCGCGCTCGCGGCGGTTGAAGGACTGCGAGTACACGGCCGAGCGCGCAGCCAGGATCGGATCGTCGCTGCCGCGCACGCCGCTGGGCAGGATCAGCGGATCGAAGTTGATCTGGCCGCAGGCGCCTTCCTCCTGCGACTGCATGCGGTCCAGGCTGAGCACGCCGGCCACCACCTCATCGCGCGACGCGGGCCACGGCACCGACGGATCATCGATGGCATCGCCAGGCGCGGCGGTGCTGACGACCAGGTTCCAGCGCACCGGGCCGTTGGCCAGGCGCTGTTTCAGTTCCTGGCTGAGGAAATCGACGCTGGCCTGCTTGCGCGTTTCCGCATCCATCTCCACCACCGCCGCCTGCGGCTGCCAGCGCCAGCGCACGGCTCGCTTCTGACCCTGCGCATTGGTGAACCAGAAACTGTTGACGCTGTTGAAGGTGGTGTCGGCCCAACTGCTGGTCCACGGTGCGGTCCTGGCCCACTGCTGGAACGCCTGTGCACTGGGGTACTTCGCCAGCACCGCCGCCATCTTCTGCGGGTCGGGCTTGCCGGTGGCCGGGTCGGGAATGGAGGCGCGCGTCTGCTCGTAGAACGCCTCGGCGTTGGGCACGGCGAAGAACGGGAAGCTGTTCATCGCCATACGCCATTCCTGGCCATCGTCGCTGACCATCTGCACCGCGAGGCTGCGCACGCGTGCGGTGTTGTCGGCGCCGTAGGGGTCGCCACCGCCGATCGACAGGCGGCCCATCACTGGCACCCGGGTCTGCGAGAACACCCGTGCACTGGACAGGGTGGGGGCCTGCGCGCTGGGTTCGAACCAGCCGCTCACGCAGATGCCCTTGCTGTGCGCGCGGCGGAAACCTGGATGGGCCGGGCCGGTGGCCTCGATGGTGTCGGTGAAGCGCTGCGCGGTCAGGCGGTTGCCGATCCAGCCGGCCAGCCAGGCGAAGGTCAGCGCGACCGCACCCAGAATCAGTGCGATCAGTGCGATCCAGAGCAGTGGCGAAGGCCTGCGCGGTGCGCCTGGCGTCTGGCCGGCACGGGTGTAGCGGAAGAGCGACATGGTCGGAGTCCTGCCTTCACGGAGCGTGTGGGTGGTCGACCCACACATCCTCGCAGAACCTTTCCAGGCCCGGTATTCAAATTTTCGTCAAGTTTGCCGGGAACGGCGTGCCGACCAAGGTCGGCACCCACCGGGATTGCGGGTCAGTACCTGTACCCGCACTTGCATGGGTAGCGCCGGGCCATGCCCGGCGGCGCCATCAGGCGTAACGCGCCTTCAGCATCGCCCACGCCGAGCGCAGCGCCAGCGCTTCGCCACCGGCCGGACGACCCGGGCGTTCGCCATCGTTCCAGGCATACACGTCCAGGTGCGCCCAGCGCTGGCCGTCCTGCAGGAACCGCTCCAGATACAACGCGGCGGTGACCGAGCCGGCCATGCGCGAACCGGCGTTGGCCAGATCGGCAATGCCGCTGCTCAGGTAGCGCAGGTAGGGGCGCCACAGCGGCATGCGCCAGACCGGGTCGCGCGTTGCATCGCCAGCCTGCAGCCACTGCTGGGCCACCGTGTCGTCGTTGCTGAACAGTGCCGGCAGATCCGGGCCCAGCGCGATGCGGGCAGCGCCGGTAAGGGTGGCGAAATCCAGCACCAGGTCCGGCGTCTGCTCACCGGCAAAGGTCAGCGCATCGCACAGGATCACGCGGCCCTCGGCGTCGGTGTTGTCGATCTCCACGCTCAGGCCCTTGCGGGTGGCGATCACTTCGCCGGGACGGAACGCATCCGGACCGATCGCGTTTTCCACCGCCGGCACCAGCAGGGTCAGGCGCACCGGCAGCCCGCGTGCCATCACCAGGCCGGCCAGGGCCAGTGCGTGGGCGGCGCCGCCCATGTCCTTCTTCATGTTGCGCATGCCGTCGGCCGGCTTGATGTCCAGGCCGCCGGTATCGAAGCAAACGCCCTTGCCGACCAGCACCAGCGACGGATCGGTGTCCTTGCCCCAGCGCAGCACCACCAGGCGCGGCGCGCGATGCGAGGCGCGGCCCACGGCGTGGATGGCCGGGAAATTCTGCTTCAGCAGTTCATCGCCGGTGATCGCCTCGACCTGCGCACCGTGTGCATCGGCCAGCGCACGCGCGGCGTCTTCCAGCTGCTGCGGGCCCATGTCTTCGGTCGGGGTGTTGACCCAGTCGCGCACGCGCAGGCTGGCGGCGATCAGGTCGGCCACTTCGCCGGACGGTGCAGCCACCAGCCGTGCCGGCGCACGGTTGCGCTTGCGGTAGCGGTCGAAGCGGTAGCTGCCCAGGCCCCAACCCAGCTGCAGCAGCGCCTGTTCGGCGGCCGGCAGGTCATTGGCCAGCTGCCAGACGCTGCCTTCCGGCAGCGCGTGCGGCGCGTGCGCATAGCTGTAGGCATCGGCGCGATCGCCCACGCCCATCACCGCACCGGCCAGGCCATCGGCACCGGGCAGCAAGGCCACGCTGTGCGCGCCGGCGCTGAAGCCCTGCGAGGCCAGCCACGCCTGGGTCGCGGCCGGTTGACCGTCTTTCCAGGCGGCAAACTGTTCGCGGTCCAGCACGTACAGCGGCAGTGCCGCGGTGGTGTCGGCGGTGAAGCCAGTGATCTCGCTCATGCGTCAGATACTCCGGGGTGCGGCGGCGTCGAGGTTGGCGTCCAACCAGTCGGCCAGGCCGGTGAGGGTGTCGAACTGCAGGTCCGGCTGCAGTTGCGGATGGGTCCAGGTGGCAGCCTCGCGGTTGATCCAGCAGCCGCGCAGGCCGGCGGCAATCGCTCCGGCCACGTCCATCTCGGCGTGGTCGCCGACGTGCAGTACCTGGGCCGGCGCCACACCCAAACGGGTGCAGGCGGCGTGGAAGATGCTGGCCTCGGGCTTGGCCGCGCCGTGTTCGCGCGAACCCAGCTGGAAGGCGAAATGATGGGCCAGGCCGATCCGTTCCAGGTCGGCATTGCCGTTGCTCAGCGCCGCCACCGGCACCCGCGCGGCGATACGCGCCAGCGCGTCGATTGCATCCGGGTAGCACTCGACCTGGTTGCGCGCGGCGTAGAACACCTCATACGCCGGTTCCAGCAGATCGAGGCTGGCGCCACTGGTGTGCAGCGCTTCGTGCAGGGTCAGCCGGCGCAGTGCGCTCAGGTCGTGGTGGAGGCGCGGATGGGCGTGGTACAGCCGCTCGCGCAGTTCGCGCATCGCCGCCACCGGATACATCGCAGCGGTGGCCGGGCTGTGTTCGCACATCCACGCGTGCAGGACCTGTTCGATGCGGGCGCCGATCGGAGCGAACGGCCACAGCGTGTCGTCAAGGTCGAGGGTGATGGCTTGGACGGGGAAATTCACCCCGCCATTCTACCCCTGCCCGCGCGGCCTTTCATGCGGCGCGGCGGGCGGGGGCACGGGCGCTGGGCCGGGTCAGCGCAGGTTGTACGAGCAGGCGATGGTGGTCTGTCCGTCGAACGCCTGCACGTCCAGATTATGCCGGCCCACTTCCTTCGTATAGGTGCCGGCCACCGGGTCGGTCATCTTCGCCAGGGCCGCGATCTGCTCAACCCTGGCCGTGCTGAAGTACGCGGTGAAACTGTCGATGCCGTCCTCGCCGCTGGCGCCGTCATAGGACTGCAGGCGGTTCACCGGCTGGCCCAGCACCATCAAGGGCGTGGTCAGCCGGAACTCGCCGCTGGATTCGCCGTTCTGCGCCCGCGCCGGGGCCGGTGCCAGCAGCCGGGCCATGGCGTCGAACTGCTGGGGCGTGAGGTGTCGCTTGCAGGTCACCGCTTCCACAAGCTGGGAACGCGCCTGCTCGGCGGTCGGTGGTGCGGCGGCGAACGTGGGAGCGGCAAGGCAGGCCAAGGCGAGGCAACGCGTAGCGAGAGAGATCATGCGAACGGATCCATCCGAAAAAAGGGGGCATAGTCTGCCAGTTCTGCCCTTGTTCCGGCCCTGCTGTCTGCGCGCCGCCGCCGCTGCCGTGTTCATTCCAGCAGCCGCGCCCAGCCCTGCATGCCGTCCAGCCGCGCCAGCACCAGCTTGATGCAGACCAGCAGCGGCACCGCCAGCAGCAGGCCGATCATGCCCCAGGCCCAGCCGAACACCATCAGCGCCAGGATCAGCACCAACGGCGATAGCTTCATGCGCCGGCCCAGCACGATCGGGGTCACCATCTGTCCTTCCAGGGTGTGCAGGCCCAGGTAGGCGGCCGCTGGCAGCAGCGCCTGCAACGGGTCGCGGAACTCGACGAAGCCCATCAACAGCATCAGCGTCACGCCGATCAGCGGGCCCACGTACGGTGCGAAGTTCAGCAGCGCGGCCACCGTGCCCCACAGCAACGCCTCCTGCAGGCCGATGCCGAGCAGCATCAGCACGCCGGAGAACACCAGGCCCACCAGCGTGTTGATCACGCTGATGGTCAGCACATAGCGTGAGACCTCGCGCTCGATCGAACGCAGGATGTCACTGGTGAAGCGCTGCTGCTGGCGGTTCGGGAACAACGCGATCGCCGCGCGCTGCAGGCTCTGGCCGTAGATCATGAAGAACAGGGTCAGCAGTACCACGGCCAGCACCGAGGCGGCCAGCCGTGGCGCACGGGTCAGCATGCGGTAGGGGTCGTCCAGCTGGGTGCGGATCACCTGCACCTTGTGATTGCTGTCACCGCCGGCCACCCGCGCGAAGTTCTCGGCGGCCTGGTTGGCCTGCTGCACTGGCTTGGTCAGGTCCTGCACCTGGCGGGCCACCTTGCGCAGCTGCTGCGGCGCCTCCTGCGCCCAGTCCATGGCAGGGCCGATCAGCTGCACCGCCAGCGCACCGGTCACGCCCAGGCCGGCACCCAGGATCAGCAGCGCGCCCAGTGCGCGTGGAATCCACAGCTTCTGCAGCAGGCGCAGGATCGGGTTGCCGACCAGCGCAAAGAACATCGCCAGCAGCACCGGCAGGATGATGTCCTGCGCGGCCCACAGGGTGAAGCCCACCGCCAGGGTCGCCAGCACCACCAGCGACATCGGCCCGCGTGGGCGCGACGGTGGCGGCAGCGGCGCCTCGGGTGCGTCCGGGTTGCCCGGTGAGGGGGACAGAAGGGACTCGCTCATCGATGCGGCAACCAGGAAGGGGAACGCATTATCCGCCGGCTGTGATCGGCGCGGCGGATTCCATGGATCAACGTTCGGACAGCTCGGTGGCCGCTTCGGCCGGGCGCGGTTCGCGCAGTTCCGGTTCCGGCGCCGGTTGCGGTGTTGGCCGCGCTTCAGCGGTGGAGGCCGCCGCCTGTGCCTGTTCACTGGCCTGGTCGGCGTCGTCAGCCGCATCGTCGGCGGAGGCAGCGGCCTGTGCGGCAATCGCGGTGGCGAACGCCGCCTGTGCGCTGGCGAACAGATTGGAGACCGAACCGACCATCTGCAGCCAGCGCGCACCGTTGACCTTGCCCGGCACCTCCAGCTTGCCGGCGATGAACCCGCCGGCCAGGCCGACCACCACGATGCGCAGCGGCGACCAGCCCTGGCGCCAGACCTGGCTGAGCGTGGACCAGTGGTCCTGGGTCTCGCCCAGGCGCACGGTCACCACCTGTTCGCAGCGTTTCACCCGCCGCTGCAGCGCGCCGAACTTCATGGCTTGCCCTCCGGCAGCTGCACCTCGGCATCGGGATCGTCTTCGCTGGGCTCGTCGAACAGGCCCAGGCGTGACAGCTGGCGCCGGGTGGCGTGCATGCCGGTGTGGTGGAAGAAGTAGGACACCCGCCAGATCGCATAGCCGGTGATTGCCAGGCTCAGCAGCGAGGTGATCAGCAGCGCCTGCAGCCAGCTCAGGCCCCAGCTCTGCAGCAGGGCGATGAGGGTGGCGGCCATCAGCAGCCAGGCCGAGGCGCCGAATACGATGGCCACACCGGCCCAGGCCAGCGCACGGCCGAACGCACTGCGGGCCAGTGCGAAATCGGCAGATGCCAGCCGACGCAGCGAACGCACGGTGTGCTTGGCCGAATCAGCTGCGGCACGACCGGCCGCGCCGACCTGGCGGATGCTCTCATCCAGCGGCGGGGTCGCCGCTGGATCAGGCGTTTGCGTGGTGTCTTCGCTCACGCTGTCGCTTACTTGTCGCTGCTGCCGCGGGCCAGCTTGGCGATGATCCAGCCGGCAGCGAAGGCCACACCGAACGAAGCCAGCGGACGTTCGCGGATCAGTTCAGCGGCGCTGTCGATCAGGTCCTTGCCCTTGTCCATCAGCGCATCGACCTGTTCCTTGGCGGCGGCACCGCCGAACTCGGCGGCGGCCAGGCCGGACAGGGCACTGTCGGACAGTTCAGCCTTGACGTTGGCCTTGCCGATGCGCAGCTCGTCGGTCGCTGCACCGGTCGCACCCTTGATCGCACCGCCGGCGGCACTGGCGGCCTGCTTCAGGTGGGAACCGGCTTCACCCAGGTGTTCCTTCAGGTTCTCGGTATTGGTGGGGCTCATCGAATCACTCCTGTTGCGATGGGGGAACGGGCGTCGGCGGTGCCGACCTGGACTGACAGCAATAGCATTGCCGGGGTATAGGAGGTGTTACGGCAGAGCGATCAGCGCATCACGAGCTGGCCCTGCTGCTGGCCGTTGTTGCGCAGGATGCGCAGCACCAGGGTCGGTGGGCGCTGCTGGAAGTTGGCGCGCCAGCTGGCCAGATCAGCGAATTCACCTACGGTGGCATCGGTGATGATGTCGCCCTGCTGCAGGCCGTTGTTGGCCGCGCGGCTGCCGCGCTTGACCTCGCTGACCAGCACCCCGCCCGCGCCGGACTGGCGCAGCGATTCGGGCAGGTCGACGAAGGTGGCGCCGCCCAGCCGCGGGTCCAGGCTGTCGCCGGTGACAGCACGTGCCTGTTCCTTCAGTGTCGCCTTGATCTGCAAGGGTTTGCCTTCGCGACGTACGTCCAGCGCCATCGCGCTGCCTACTGCGGCCAGGCCTTCCACGTTGTGCAGGGCCTCGGCGCTGTCCACGCGCTGGCCGTTGGCCGCAACCACCACGTCGCCCGGCTTCAGGCCGGCGGCGGCGGCGGCCGAGCCGGCCAGCACGCGGGTGATCAGTGCACCACGGGTTTCGCCCAGGCCCAGGCCCTGCGCGATCTGCGCGGTCAGGTTCTGGCTTTCCACGCCCAGCGTGCCGCGCACCACCACGCCATGCTTGACCAGCTGGTCGACCACGCTGCGCGCCAGGTTGGAAGGGATGGCCAGGCCCAGGCCGATGTTGCCGGCCATGCTGCCCTGCGGATTGAAGCTGGCGGTGTTGATGCCCACCAGCTGGCCCTGCAGGTCGACCAGCGCGCCACCGGAGTTGCCGGGGTTGATCGACGCATCGGTCTGGATGAAGTTCTGGTAGCCCAGCCCGCGGATGCCGCTGCGGCCCACCGCCGAGACGATGCCCGAGGTGACCGTCTGGCTGAAACCGAACGGGTTGCCGATGGCCACCACGAAGTCGCCTACCCGCAGCTGGTCGCTGTTGCCGAGCTTGATGTCGGTCAGGTTCTGCGCCGGGATGCGGATCAGTGCGATGTCGGTGTCGCGGTCCGAGCCGAGGAACTCGGCCTTGACCGTGCGCCCGTCGGCCAGCGTCACCTGCACGTCATCGGCGTTGTCGATGACATGGTGGTTGGTCAGAACCAGCCCTTCCTTGGCGTCGATGATCACGCCCGAACCCAGCGATTCGTTGATGCGCTCCTGCGGAATATCCGGGAACAGGCGACGGAAGAACGGGTCGTTGAAGAACGGGTTGCGCACGCGCACCACCTGCTTGGTGTTGACGCTGACCACCGCCGGCATCGCCTTTTCAAGCATCGGCGCCAGCGACGGTACTGCCTGCCCGGCGACCGAAGCCGGCAGCGCCGCCGTGGTGGGTAGCACTGCTGGCAGGGGCGCTGCATCGGCGCGATTGTCCAGGTGCGCGTTGATGCCGGTGGCAACGAAGCCACCGAAGGCGGCGGCGATTGCGAGCGTGAGCAGGGTGGGTAGCGGTCGCATGGGCGTCGGTTCGCAGGCAGGAAGGAGGGGCCGTTAGGTCCTACGGTAAAACAAGCTGAATGAGTCTGTCGCGATCTGGATAAATGCGCCATGAAAGTCGGATGCGTGACCTCGGCGCCAGGCGTGGTCAGGAACGCAGAGTGCGACACCGGCGGAGGCCATGCGTGCAGCGTCCGGGCACGCCGCGAACGCAGCCGGTACCGGCCGATACTTGCGCAGTTCCGCGCAACCGGGTGCTGCAGGACACCACGACGCACACCTGCGGCCGCACCCGGGCCGATGTACGCGACACGGCCTTTCCGCTGTGCCTGGCGTGCGGCGCAGCACTGAAAAAAAGGGGTTTCCTGCACACCTGCAAGCCCGGCGACGGCAACCAGCTACATCATTGCCGTCGCAGCAGATGCGATTGACGGCGCATGCCCCGTTCCACGATCGTCAATGTCGGTATAGCATCGCCCCGTTTTGATACCTAAGGCCCGCAGGAGGGCAACATGAGCAACGGTAATGGTGTGTCGGTCGTGACCGACGCCGTCGAGAACGTCAAAGAAGCCGCCACCAACGTCGGCGAGACCATCGCCCACGCCGCCGAAGACGCCGTGAAGTCGGTCAAGAAGACCGTCAAGCGCGCCACCAAGGCTGCAGGTACCCGCGTTGCCAAGGCCAAGAAGGCTGTGGCCAAGGTCGAGAAGACCGTTGCCAAGAAGGCCGAGAAGGCTGCCAAGTCGGTCGGCAAGACCGTTGCCAAGGCGAAGAAGAAGCTGGAAACGGCCAAGAAGAATGCCAAGGCCGAAGCCGCTGCCCTGAAGAAGGAAGTGGCCAAGAAGAAGGCCGCTGCCGGCAAGGCCGTGACCAAGAAGGCCGCCGCTGCCAAGAAGACCACCAAGGCTGCCGGCAAGAAGGTCGCCACCGTGAAGAAGGCTGCCACCAAGAAGGCCGCCGTCGCCAAGAAGACCGTCGCCAAGAAGGCTGCGGCCGCCAAGAAGGTGGTCGGCAAGAAGGTCGCCACCGCCAAGAAGGCCGTGGCCAAGAAGACCGTCGCCGCCAAGAAGGTCGCCGGCAAGAAGACCGTGGCTGCGAAGAAGGTTGTCGGCAAGAAGGTTGCCGCCACCAAGAAGGTTGCCACCAAGAAGACTGCCGCTGCCAAGAAGGTTGTTGGCAAGAAGGTTGCCGCCACCAAGAAGGTTGCCACCAAGAAGACCGCTGCTGCCAAGAAGGTCGTCGGCAAGAAGGTCGCTGCCACCCGCAAGGCTGTCGCCAAGAAGGCTGCGCCGCTGAAGAAGGTTGCTGCCAAGAAGGCTCCGGCCAAGAAGGCCCCGGCCAAGGCCGTGCGCAAGGTCGCCAAGCGCAAGTAATCGCGCCGTGACCGAAGGCCCTGCCGCCCAACGGGTGGTGGGGCCTTTCGCATTTGTGGGACATGGCCTGGGGCAAGATGCGGGTTCTTCCGGCCGGAGCCCCGAGCATGCGCGGTATCGATTTCAGTTCCTGGCAGGGCGTGCTGTCCACCCTGGCCGGCCTGGTGCTGATCACCCTGCTGGGCGTGGGCATCCGCCTGCTGGTGATGCAGACCCTGCAGCAGCGCCGTGAGCGCGAGAACCGGCAGATCAACGAACGCCTGCGCACCCTGATGGCGGCCTACAAGACCCTGGGCGGTTCGTTCACCGGCGAGCTGGGGGTGGATCCTTCGCATCGCCGTGACCTGCGCCAGCGCGAAGACGCCGAAGGCATCGCCGAGCCGCGCTCGGATCGCGCGCGTCGTATCCGTGATGCGGTTGAAGCGGCACTGTCGGACATCCTGCTGCTGGGCACCGACGAGCAGGTGCGGCTGGCGGCGCGTGCCGCCAATGAACTGGCACAGGGGCGGCCAGTACACACCCACGAACTGGTGATCTCGCTGCGCGATTTCGTGCGCGAAGCGCTGGACCTGGCGCCGATTCCGGCCGACCTGCAGATTCCACCGCAGGGGCCGACCCGGCCCGGCAGCAGTGGCGGCGGCAAGGGCCGCAGCGAAGGCGATGCCAAGGGTGGCCGCGCCGGTGGCGGAGCGGGGGGCGGGATGGGCGGTGGGATGGGCGCCGGCATGGGCCTGGGTGCCGGCGCCGCATTGGGCGCCGGCCATGGGTCTGCCAGCGACGAGGCGGACGCGCGCTGAGCGCGTCGCGCCGGCTCAGCCTTTCAGTTCGTAGATCGGCACGAAGCCGCCGTAGATCATCCGCGCGCCGTCGAACGGCATCGGGTTCTTGGCCGGATCCATCCGCGGGTCTTCCATCATTCTGGCCATGCCGGCGTCGCGGGTGGGCTTGTCCGGCCATTCGATCCAGGAGAACACCACCGTTTCCTCCGGCGTGGCCTTCACCGCGCCGAAGAAGTCGGTGGTCTTGCCGTGTGGCACGTCATCGCCCCAGCACTCGACCACGCGCAGCGCGCCGAACTCGACGAAGACCGGATTGCCGGCGCGCGCGTGGGCGAGGAACTTCTCCTTGTTGGCGGTGGGGACCGCCAGTACGAAACCATCGATGTAGCTCATTGCCTGCCTCCGCAGTGGACCGTGCCGCATGCACGGCCTTCAAGTACCCGACGAACCAGCGCGTGCTGGATCGACAACGGGTGAAAGGTGAGGGAAAGCTGCAGGGAGAATGCACGCGCGCCGCGCGCGTATGCCAGAAACAGCCTGAATCAAGCCAAAAAATTCAGCAATGCGAAGACCGCTGTTTTCAGGGAGCGTTGTGGCGAATAACGGAGAATTTACATTCCCGATGCGATGGCGCCCTGGCGCTGCTGCACACCATAAGAAAGTAAAGGTGTACCCCCATGAAGAATTCGCTGATTGCTCTGGCCCTGGCCGCTGCCCTGCCGTTCACCGCCTCGGCTGCTGAGAACCTGTCCTACAACTACGCCGAAGCCAACTACGCCAAGACCGACAACGATGCGTTCAAGTCCGACGGCTGGGGCGTGAAGGGTTCCTACGGCTTCCTGCCGAATTTCCACGCCTTCGGTGAATACAGCCGCCAGGAAATCGACCACACCAACATCAAGCGCGACCAGTGGAAGGTCGGTGCCGGCTACAACGTCGAGATCGCCCCGTCGACCGACTTCATTGCCCGCGTTGCCTACCAGAAGCTGGACCAGAAGCATGGCCTGGACTTCAACGGCTACAGCGCTGAAGCCGGTATCCGCACCGCCTTCGGCGCCCACGCCGAGGTCTATGGCCTGGTCGGCTACGAAGACTACTCCAAGAAGCACGGCATCAATCCGGAAGGCCAGTGGTACGGCCGCCTGGGTGGCCAGGTCAAGCTGAACCAGAACTGGGGCCTGAACGGCGAGCTGAAGATGAACCGCGACGGCGACAAGGAATACACCGTCGGCCCGCGCTTCAGCTGGTAATTGCCTCCTCGGCGCGCCTGCGCGCTGACGATGCCTCGACAGGCCCGGCAAATGCCGGGCCTGTTGCGTTGTGACGAACCGAAATGGCGCCTGACCACCGGCAGGGTGCCATTGCTGCGTTGCAATGAATTGGATTCCGCTGGCGGCGGCATCGACCTACGGTGACTGTCCCGTGCTGCTGGACATGCCGCGATGCCACCCGCCTTTCCGCCTGTGCTTCCCGATCGACCACGACGCCTGGCGTTGCTGGATCCGCATCCGGTACTGCGGTTGGGTGTGGAAGTGCTGTTGCGCCAGCACGCCAGCGTGCAGGTGCGGCTGAGCCTGTCCAGCGAACGCCATCTGCTGCACCTGCTTGAGCGCAGCCCGACCTGCGTGGATCTGCTGTTGATCGACGCGCTGCCGATGGGCGACCAGGGTGACGGCCTGGCCTTGCTGCGGCTGCTGTCGCAGCGATGGCCGTCATTGCCGGTGCTGGTGCTGTCGGCGCACTGCAACGCCAGCACGGTGAACTCCGCGCTGCGCGCGGGCGCACGCGGGTTCCTGTCCAAATCAACGCCGCCGCATGTCCTGCTGCGCGCCATCGAGGTGGTGGCGCGTGGGGGGCGCTTCGTGCCGCCGGAGCTGCGCACCGCACTGCACCTGCCGCGGATCCGCAGGTTGCCTACACCCGCACTGCCGCCCCTGAGCCGGCGCGAGCGCGAGGTACTCGGCCTGGTGCTGAAGGGCATGACGACCAGCGAAATGGCGCTGCGCGCCGGGCGCTCGGCCAGCACGATCAGCTCGCAGAAGACCTCGGCCTACCGCAAGCTCGGCATCCGGGGCGATGGCGACCTGTTCCGCTTCCGCCATCTGCTCGACTGTGGATGAGCCGGCTTACCCGCCCAGGTACTGCTTTTCTTCCACCAGCGCCGAACCCGCCACGCGGTTGATCTCGTTCTTTACCTGGATGCGCTCGCCATTGGTGCCGTACACGCCGCGCGCCAGCTGGATGAACGCGTCGTCGAACACCTGGGCCGCTTCCTTGTCGCGCAGCTGGTCCTGGATGTCCCACATGCGCTCGTTGATCGCCTTCAGCTGCTGCTTCAATGCGGTCAGTGCCGGTTGCGCCTGCAGCTGCTGCTGCAACAAGGGCAGCAGGCCGTCCAGCTCAGTGCGCACGTTGGCCAGCTTGGCGGCATCGTCGATGCGCTCGGCCTTGATCTCGAGAATGGTGATCTTGTCGATCAGTTCGCCGATCGATACCGGGGTCAGGATGGCGTCCACGCGGTTGGTTCCTGGAAACAAGGCGCCATGATAGCGCGCCGCCGGCGCGTGGCCTGCCTCCACGGGATTTACGCCGAATTTGCGCTGCGGGCCCGGCAGCACCCTCGATCCGTTACGGGCACGCGCTCGACACTGCCGTCCCGGCGGCGTGGCCGCCTTCGACGAGGAAACAAGTGCAGTGAACAGCAAGGGGATGATGGCGGCTGCGGTGGCCGCCCTGGCAGGGCTGCTCGGAATCGGCGGCGCGCAGGCACAGGTGCAGGTGAGCGGCAGTGCGGCGCTGACCAGTGACTACGTGTGGCGCGGCAGCTCGCAGAGCGATGGCGACCCGGCGGTACAGGCCGGCGGGAAGGTTTCGATCCCGTCGGGCTGGTACGCCAGTGTGTGGGGTTCCAACGTGTCGTTCGAACCGGACAATGGCGCACGCAGCGAGTTCGATCTGGTGGCGGGTTGGTCCGGCGCACTGGCACCGGACTGGACACTGGATGTCAACCTGACCCGCTACCTGTACCCGGGCACCGGACGCGCGCTGGATTGGACCGAGCTCAACACTACGCTGACCTGGAAACAGCGCGCCTGGTTGCAGCTGGCGCATTCCAACGATGCACTGGCCGGCGGCCATCGCGGTACCTATGCACAGCTGGGCGTACGCGTGCCGCTGCACGAGCGCTTCCGCCTGGAAGCGGCGGTGGGCCAGTACTGGCTGGCCAACGCGCAGGGGCCGGACTACCTGCATGGCCAGCTCAGCGCGATCGCCACGCTGACGCCGGCCTGGGAACTGCGTGCCACCGTGCACGACACCGACAGCGCCGCCAAGCGCCTGTTCCCGGGCAACGCCGGCGGCCGCTGGGAACTGGCGCTGCAGGGAAGCTTCTAGTCGGCAGTGGTGGCCTGGCGCGCACGCAGCGCGCCGGGCAGCCACAGCAGCAGCGCCAGCACGGCCACGGCTGCACCGGCCACGCAGATGCCGGTCCAGCCGTAGCGCTGGTAGACCTGCGCCGACAGCAGCGAGCCCAGTGAGCCGCCGATGAAGTAGCCGGTCATGTAACCGGCGTTGAGCCGGTTGCGCGCGGCCGGCTGCAAGGCGTAGATCAGGTTCTGGTTGCTGACGTGCAGCAGTTGCGCGGCCAGGTCCAGCACCACCACGCCCACCAGCAGCGCCAGCAGCGAATGGGTGGACAGCCCCAGCGGTAGCCACGCCACCAGCAGCAGCACCAGTGCGATGGCCGTGGCGCGCCCGCTCTGGCCACGGTCGGACATGCGCCCGGCCAGTCCGGCGGCCAGCGTGCCAGCGGCACCGACCAGACCGAACAGGCCGATGGTGGCATCGCTGTAGGCATAGGGCGGCTGTGCCAGCAGGAAGGCAAGCGGGGTCCAGAAGATCGCGAACATGGCGAAACTGCACGCCCCCAGCAAGGTGCGCTGGCGCAGCACCGGTTCCTGCACGAACAGCACGCCGATCGAGCGCAGCAGGGCGAAATAGCCCAGGCCTGCGCTGTGGTGGAAGCGTGGCAGGCCACGCTGCAGGGCCAGCGCGGTCAGTACCAGGGTGGCCGCAGCGATGGCATAGACCAGCCGCCAGTCGCCCAGGCTCGAGAGCAGGCCGGCCACGGTGCGTGCCAGCAGGATGCCCAGCAGCAGCCCGCTCATCAGCGTGCCGACCACACGTCCGCGGTGCTCCGGTGCGGCCAGGGTGGCGGCGAACGGCACCAGCACCTGCGCCACCACCGAGAACAGGCCGGTGATCGCGGTGCCCACCAGCAGCCAGGCCAGCGACGGTGCACAGGCACTGATCACCAGGCCGCCGGCCGAGAGCAGGCTCATCACTACGATCAGGCGGCGCCGCTCGAACAGGTCACCCAGCGGCACCAGCAGGATCAGGCCGGCGGCATAGCTCAACTGCGCGGCGGTGACCACCATGCCGGCCTGGCCAAACGGCACGCCGAAGGCATCGGCGATGGTATGCAGCAGGGGCTGCGCATAGTAGTTGCTGGCCACAGCCACGCCGGTGGCCACCGACATCAGCAGCACCTGCCAGCGGTGCAGAGGGGGGAGAGACGGGCTCACGCGGTGTTCCAGTGGGCGGGGCGCACAGTGTCCGCCTGCTGCAGTCATGATGGAAATGAATCATCATCATCCCTGCCATCTGAAAACAAGATACAAGCGTGAACCTCAAGCAGCTCGAGTTCGCCGTCGCCCTGGCCGAGGAAGGCAACTTCACCCGTGCCGCTGAACGCTGCCATGTCGTGCAGTCCGCGCTCAGCCACCAGATCGCCGCGCTGGAGCAGGAACTGGGTGCCACGCTGTTCGAGCGCCTGCCGCGCCTGGTCCGCGCTACTGCCGCAGGTGAGGCGCTGCTGGTGCACGCGCGCCAGGTGCTGGCCAGCCTGCGTCACCTGCGTGCCGATGTGGCGGCGGTCAGTGGCGAAGTGCGTGGCCTGCTGGCCATCGGGCAGATTTCCTCACTCACCGGCATCGACGTGGTGGCAATGCTGGCTGCCTTCCAGCAGGTGCACCCGCAGGTGGAGTTCCAGTTGCGGGTGGACAAGAGCGAAGACCTGATCGCACAGGTGCAGTCGCGCGCGCTGGACGTGGCGCTGGTCGGGCTGGCGCCCTCGGCGGCGCTGGAGGGGGTCTGTCACCAGACGCTGCAGGAGGAAGACCTGGTGGCGGTGCTGTCCCCGTCGCACCGGTTGGCGCGGCGCAGGGGGCTGCCATTGACCGCGCTGCAGGATGAGGCACTGGTCGATTTTCCGCGCGGCACTGGTGCGCGCCGACAGACCGATGACGCCTTCGCTGCCGCCGGCCTGCCGCACACGGTGCGCTTCGAGGTCAACCTGATGGAACTGGTCGAGCGCTTCGTCCGCCATGGGCTGGCGGTGGGCATCGTGCCGGCGCTGATCGCCGACGGCTTCGAAGGGGTGGTGCAGATTCCGCTGCAGCCCACCCCGACCCGCCGCGTGCATCTGGTCTGGCAGCGGTTGCCGACGCCGGCAGCACGTGCCTTCGTCGAGGCCGTGCTCAGCCGCGCAGGCGCAGGCTCAGGCCCTTGAGGAAATTGCGCAGCATCTGGTCCAGGCAGCGCCGGTAGTTGGCATGGCCGGGCTGGCGGAACAGCGCACCGACTTCCGACTTGGAGACATTGAAACCGGCGCTGGCGAAGATCTCCATCAGGTCCACATCGCGCAGCTGGAACGCCACCCGAAGCTTCTTCAACACCAGGTTGTTGTCGATGCGGGTTTCCACTGCACGCCGCGGCTGGCTCTCGTCGCGGCCGCGCAGGTGCACGATGAGCCCGTCGAGGAAGTGCGCCAGCGCACGGTCGTTCATCGCCTCGAAACCGGCCTCATCCTCGCGACGCAGCCAGGCCTTCACCTGTTCGGTATCCACGGCGAAGGCCGGGTCGGCCATCTGGCACAGGGTCACCACGTGCTGGTCGCCCAGGTCCAGGGAGTAGCGCACGCTGCGCAGGACATCGTTGTTGATCATGGCCCATTGTACCGGCCCCCCTGCAGCTGGGGTCAGATGCCTGTGCGGAGCAGAGGGATCCGACCCCGGATCCGGCCGATCCGGCAACACAGGCGCCGGCCGACGGTGCCAGAATGGGGGCCTGGTTTCCGCCCTGGAGTTGCTTGATGACCCGCACCGTCCTGATTACCGGCGCCACCTCCGGCTTCGGCGCCGCCGCCGTCCACCGCTTCGCCCAGGCGGGCTGGAAGGTGATCGCCACCGGTCGCCGCAGCGAGCGCCTGCAGCCATTGGTCGACCGTTATGGCAAGGATGTGGTGCACGCCGCCGCCTTCGACATCCGCGATGCGGTGGCGATGGAAGCAGCGCTGCTGGCGCTGCCGCCGGCCTTCGGCGAGATCGATCTGCTGGTCAACAATGCCGGGCTGGCGCAGGGCACCGCGCCGGCGCAGGGTGCGAAGCTGTCGGACTGGACCACCATGATCGACACCAACATCACCGCACTGGTGACCCTCACCCACCGCCTGCTGCCGCAGTTGGTGGAGCGCCGCGGCGCGATCATCAACATCTCTTCGGTGGCCGGTGTCTACCCGTATCCGGGCGGCAATGCCTATGGTGGCACCAAGGCGTTCGTCAGCCAGTTCTCGCTGGGCCTGCGTTCGGACCTGCACGGCACCGGCGTGCGCGTAACCACGATCGAACCGGGCATGGCCGAGACCGAATTCACCGTGGTGCGCACCCATGGCGACCAGAACGCCTCGGACAAGCTCTACAGCGGCGCCAACCCGATGACCGCCGAGGACATCGCCGAGCAGATCTTCTGGGTGGCCACGCTGCCGCCGCACCTGAACATCAATCGCCTGGAACTGATGCCGGTCAGCCAGTCGTTCGCCGGCTTCCAGGTGGCCCGCGAAGGCTGACCTGCGCCGTGCGACGTCCCGTGCCATCGCAGGTGGGGTGTGTCCTGTAGAGCCGAGCCCATGCTCGGCTTCGTCGGGATTCAGCCGAGCATGGCTCGGCTCTACAGAAACAAAAAAAGCCGGGCAATGCCCGGCTTTTCCGTTCAACTCCAGCAGATCACTGCGCCTTGATCGCCATGGCCTGCAGCCCGGTGCCATCCAGCTTCTGCTTGGCTTCGGACAGCTCGCCGGCCGTGCCATAGGGCCCCATGCGCACGCGGTACACGGTCTTGCCGTTGATCTGTGCCGATTCCACGCGTGCCGCAAGCCCCATCATCGCCAGCTTGGCCTTGGTGGCTTCGGCATCGCCGGAGGCACCGAACGCGCCGGCCTGCAGGATGTAGCGGGCATTGTCGGCGGCGGCCGGTGCGGACACGGTGCTGGCCGCAGCCGGCGCGGTGTCCGTGCGCGGCGCCGGGGTTGCTGCGGCAGTGCTGGTCGTTGCGGGCACGGTGCTGGCCGGCGGCGTCGTTGCCGCCGGACGTTCACTCAGCGGAGCCGGCAACGGACGGCTGGTCGCGGTCGCCGGCGCGGTACTGGCCACGCTGGCGGTGGCCGCAGGTGACGGCGTGGTGGCCGTCGCCGGCGGCACCGGCTTGCCTTCCAGTGCGGCCTGCGCGCGCTGCGCCTCGGCCTTGGCCCGGCGCTGGTCCTCGGCGCGCGCGCTGGCGGCCAGTTCGGCGTCGGACATCTCCACTTCCTTGCCCGGCAGCAGGGTGTAGAAGTCGTACTGGGTGGCGGCCGGCTTTTCCGCTTCGGAGGGCTTGGCCGCAGCCGGCTGCGCGGCCGGCTGGCTGCCGACATCGCTGTCGGCATCGGCGACCGGGGCCGGTTGCGCGTTCGGGTTCGGCTGCGGACCGGCGCGCAGGAAACCATCGCCTTCGCCCTTGAACAGGTTCGGCGCCGCCAGGAACACCACAGCGGCGATCGCCACACCGGCCACCAGCCACACCCATCCGGGTGTGCCCTGGCTGCCGCTGTTGCGTCGTGCCTGGCTTTTGCCGCGTCGTGCTGCCATGTGTACTGCGTCTCCTGATGCTTACATTTTTTCCGGGGCGCTGACGCCCAGGAGTTCGAGGCCGTTGGCCAGCACCTGGCGTGCTGCGCAGGCCAGGGTCAGCTTGGCATTGCGCTCAACACTGTCGTCCACCAGCACTGGCGTCCCGTGATACCACGTGTGGAACGCATGCGCCAATTCACGCAGGTACTGCGCCACCAGGTGCGGCTCCAGCGCCACGCCGGCCGCTTCCACCACTTCCGGGTACCGCGAGATCTCGTTCATCAGCGCCAGCGAGGCGTCGTCGCCCAGGCGGGCGAGGTTGGCCAGGCCGTTGCCCTGTTCGTACACCAGGCCCTTCTCCTGCGCCTGGCGCAACAGGCTGCACACGCGCGCGTGCGCGTACTGCACATAGAACACCGGGTTGTCGTTGCTCTGCTGGCGGGCCAGGTCGATGTCGAAGGTCAGCTGCGAATCGGGCTTGCGCGCGATCAGGAACCAGCGGGTGGCATCGCGGCCGGCTTCCTCGATCAGGTCGCGCAGGGTGAAGTAGCTGCCGGCACGCTTGGACAGCTTCACTTCCTCACCGCCACGCATGACGGTGACCATCTGGTGCAGCACGTATTCCGGCCAGCCCTGCGGGATGCCCACTTCCATGGCCTGCAGGCCGGCGCGCACGCGCGCCAGCGAACCGTGGTGGTCGGCGCCCAGCTCAGTGATCGCGCGCTCGTAGCCGCGCTGCCACTTGGACAGGTGGTAGGCCACGTCCGGAACGAAGTAGGTGAAGGTGCCGTCGGACTTGCGCATCACGCGGTCCTTGTCGTCACCGAAGTCGGTGCTGCGCAGCCACAGCGCGCCGCCTTCCTCGTAGGTGTGGCCGGACGCCTGCAGCTTGGCCACCGCTTCGGCAACCTTGCCGTCGGCGTACAGCGAGCTTTCCAGGAAGTAGATGTCGAAGTCGACGCCGAACGCGGCCAGGTCCAGGTTCTGCTCGTTGCGCAGGTAGGCCACAGCGAAGCGACGGATCGCCTGCATGTCGTCCGGATCCTTGGCGCCGACCACCAGGGTGCCCTCCAGGTCGACGCTGGCGCCGGTCATGTAGGCGCGGGCGACGTCGGCGATGTATTCACCGCGGTAGCCGCCTTCCGGCCAGCCGTCCTGGTCCGGGGCGATCCCCTTCACGCGGGCCTGCACCGACAGCGCCAGATTCTCGATCTGCACGCCGGCGTCGTTGTAGTAGAACTCGCGCTTGGCGTTCCAGCCGTTGGCATCGAGCACGCGCGCTACGCAGTCGCCGATCGCGGCGGCGCGGCCGTGGCCGACGTGCAGCGGACCGGTCGGGTTGGCCGACACATACTCCACACCCACCGTGCGGCCATTGCCGGACAGGTTGCGGCCGTAGTCATGGCCTTCCTTGATGACCGACGCGGCTTCGCGCTGGTAGGCGGCCGGGGCCAGGTGGAAATTGATGAAGCCCGGGCCAGCGATCTCGACCTTGCTGACGTCCTCGCTGCGCGGCAGCGCCTCGACCAGCGCCTGGGCCAGTGCGCGCGGATTGCTGCGCGCGGCCTTGGCCAGCAGCATCGCGGCGTTGGTGGCGAAGTCGCCATGGTCGCGGGTCTTCGGGCGCTCGACCACGAAGTCCGGCGGCAGGGAGTCGGCGGGCAGGGTGCCATTGGCGCGCAAGGCTTCGATGCCTTGGCTGATCAGGGCGCGGAGGAGATTTTTCACGAGGCCTGCTGTGAGAATGAGCGGCGGAATCGCCCATTTTAGCGCAGATACCCGCAGCCACGCTGAGCCCCGCCTGCCTGGCGGGGCCGGGGGCCCGTCGCCAGCCCCCGCTCAGCCGAACAGGCGCGGTTGTGGCTGGGCCAGCAGCCCTCGTTCAGCAAACGAAACAGGCCGCCCCTCACCCACCACGAAGTGGTCCAGCAGGCGCACGTCCACCAGCGCCAGCGCCTGCTGCAGCTCGTCGGTGATGCGGGTGTCAGCACTGGAGGGTTCCGGATCGCCGGACGGGTGGTTGTGGCTGAGGATCACCGCTGCGGCGTTGTGCAGCAGGGCCCGCCGTACCACTTCGCGCGGGTACACCGGGGCCGCGTTGATGGTGCCCTGGAACAGTTCCTCGCAGGCGATCAGGCGGTGCCGGTTGTCCAGGAACAGCACCATGAAGATCTCCCGGGCCTGGCCGCGCAGCCGGTGCTGCAGGTAGCGGCCGACCGCGACCGGGTTGTTGCCGACGGGTTCGCCGTGCTGCAGTTCGGCGGCCAGGTAGCGGTGGGCCAGCTCCAGGCCGGCCGCCAGCGTGCAGCTGCGTGCCGGACCCAGGCCGGGCAGCCGCGCCAGGTCGCGGGCCGGGCGGTCAAGCAGCTGCCGCAACGGGCCATGCGCGGCGAGCAGATCGCGCGCGGTGTGCACGGCATCGCGGCCGCCGGACCCGGAGCCGAGGAACAGCGCCAGCAATTCAGCATCGGACAGCAGGGCAGCGCCGTGCGCGAGCAGTTTCTCGCGGGGTCGTTCCTGTTCGGGCCAGTCGCGGATGGGCATGCGTTGATCATCGCCGGCTGCGTTGCGGCCTCCCATCGGCACACCCCGCGCGCGCGCGTCGGCCAATGCCTCAATCGCGCCGGCGCTGCAGATAGGCGAACAGTTCCTGGTTGGTCTGCAGGCCCAGCTTGCGCTTGGCTTCAGCCTTCTGCCGGCTGATCGTCTTCGGGCTGCGGCCGCAATGGGCCGCAATGGCATTGACCTTCAAGCCGGCCGCCAGCAGGTCCAGCACTTCCTGCTCGCGCGCCGACAGCGCCGACGGCTCACGCGCGAACATCAGGTCGCGCGCTTCAAGGTGGTGGCGCAGGTGTGGCGAAACGAAGACCTGGCCGGCCATCGCCGCGTTCAGCGCCTGCGGCAGCTGGCCGAAATCGGCGCACTTGTCGACCAGGCCACCCACGCCGTCGCGCAACAGGCCATCAAGCAGGCCCGGATGGCGGGCGCCGGTCAGCACCACCACCGGCAGCGCCGGGTGGCGCGCCTGCAGTTCACCGATCAGCTCGGGGCCATCAGGGCCGGTGCCGGGCATGGACAGGTCGGTCAGCACGGCGTCGCAGGTTTCGCGTTCCACCAGGTGCAGCAGCCCGGCGCCGTCACGGGCGGCGCCGACCACGTCCATCAGATGGGCCTGCAGCACGATGCGGATACCGTGCAGGACGACGGGGTGGTCGTCGGCGATGATGATGCGCGGTTGCACGTGGAATCCTCGGAAGGCGAAACGGCGCACCAGCGGTGGCCAACCACGATTCTGCAAAGGTGGTCGGCCTACAGGTATAGGAAAGTTCCGAATCGCACGGTTCCGGATGCAGAAATTGTCGTAGTGCAAGTTCCATCTGCTGATAGCTGCCGGCTATGTGCGCCCTGCACCGGGACATTACCGGCCATCGGGTAAGCTAGCGCCCTCGTTTGCACAGGAAATCCAGGTGGCTGACTCCCCCAACGCTTCCCCGGCGCCGGCCCGCGCGCTGGAAGGCCAGAAACTGTTGTTGTGCGTCGGAGGCGGGATCGCGGCCTACAAGGCTCTGGAGCTGGTGCGGCGGCTGCGCGACGCCGGCGCCCAGGTACAGGTGGCGATGACCGCCGGTGCCCAGCAGTTCGTCACCCCGCTCAGCTTCCAGGCCCTGTCCGGGCAGCCGACCCGCACCACGCTGTGGGACAGCGCGGCCGAACAGGCCATGGGCCATATCGAACTGGCGCGCTGGGCCGATCGTATCGTGGTCGCCCCGGGTACCGCCGATCTGCTCGCGCGGCTGGCCCAGGGCCATGCCGATGACCTGGTCAGCACGCTGTGCCTGGCCAGCACCGCACCGCTGACGATCTGCCCGGCGATGAACCATCGCATGTGGCTGCATCCGGCCACCCAGGCCAACATCGCCCTGCTGCGCCAGCGCGGCGCGCAGGTGATCGGTCCGGTCGATGGCCCGCTGGCCGAAGGTGAATCCGGTCCCGGCCGTCTGGCCGAACCGGGCGACATCGTGGCCGCGCTGGCCGCCAACGGCCGCGCGGCCTCAGCGGTTGCCGCGCCGGAAACCCGCGCACTGCAGGGCCTGCGCCTGCTGGTCAGCGCCGGCCCGACCTACGAAGATCTGGACCCGGTGCGCTACGTCGGCAACCGCAGCAGCGGCAAGATGGGGTTCGCCCTGGCCGCCGCGGCCGCGGCGATGGGCGCACAGGTGGTGCTGGTCAGTGGCCCGGTGCAACTGCCCACGCCGCCTGGCGTGCAGCGCATCGATGTGCGCTCGGCCGCGCAGATGCGCGATGCCGTGCTGCAGGCGCTGCCGGCCGACATCTACATCGGTGCAGCGGCGGTATCGGACTACACGCCGCGCCAGGTGGCCGCGCAGAAGCTGAAGAAGACCGCCGACAGCCAGTCGCTGGTGATTGAGCTGGTGCGCACGCCGGACATCCTGGCCGAAGTCGCCGCGCAGACCCAGTCGCTGAAACTGGTGGTGGGCTTTGCCGCCGAGACCCACGATGTGGAGAAATATGCCCGTGGCAAGCTGGTCGACAAGCGCCTGGACCTGGTGATCGCCAACCAGGTCGGCATCAGCGGCGGCGGTTTCGAAAGCGACAACAATGCCGCCACGGCCTTCTGGCAGGACGGCGAACAGAACTTCCCGGCCACCTCCAAGCGCGAGCTGGCCGAACAACTGCTGGCGCTGATCGCGCGGAGGCTTCAGGCATGACCCAGGCGGTATCCACACCGGCATTTTCCCCGCAGCCGTTGCAGGTCAAGCTGCTCGACCCGCGTTTCGGCGACAGCTGGCCGTTGCCGGCCTACGCCACCGAAGCCAGCGCCGGCATAGACCTGCGTGCGGCGCTGGACACCGCGCTGACCCTGCAGCCTGGCGACACCGCGCTGGTGCCCAGTGGCCTGGCCATCCATATTGCCGATCCGCACCTGTGCGCGGTCATCCTGCCGCGTTCCGGGCTGGGCCATCGCCACGGCATCGTGCTCGGCAACGGTACCGGCCTGATCGATGCCGATTACCAGGGGCCGCTGCTGATCAGCGTGTGGAACCGCGGCCGCGAAGCCTTCACCGTCGAGCCGGGTGATCGCATCGCCCAGCTGGTGGTCGTGCCCATTGCCCGCGTCAGCCTGCAGGTGGTGGATACTTTCACCGACAGCGTGCGGGGCACGGGTGGATTCGGCCATACCGGGGTGCGTTGACAGGGGACATCGATGAGCGGCATCGGGGAGGAACAGCGGGGACGGTCATTGGGGCGCGGCGCTCCCCTTCTGGGGGTGTTGCTGGTCCTGCTGGCAGGCTGGTTCGGTTGGAGCGCGGTGCAGCAGTGGCGCCAGGAGGCCAACGGCCAGGCGCTGGAGCAGGCGCGTGACCAGGCCGTGCAGGGGCTGCAGCAGGCCGCCGCTGGCCAGGTGCAGCAGCTGCAGCAGCACCTCAACAACGATCGCGTCCAGCAGGCGCTGCAGGCCGGTGATGCGGCCGCCGCCGCCCTGGCCCTGCGCGAGAGCTGGACCGGCGTGGAACAGGTGGAGGTGCTGACCTCCGACCTGGCGACCGCCTATGCCGATCCGGCGGCCTTCGGTTATGCCCGCCTGGCCCTGCTGGAGGCCGCGCTGGCCGAAGGCAAGCCCGGCGTACGGGTGGTCCGCGACGGCGGTGGCAACCGGCTGGGCCTGGCCGCGCCGGTACAGCTGGGTAACCTCGGCCCGGCCGTGGTGTATGTGCGCCAGCCGCTGCTGCGGCTGACCTCGGCGCTGGACCAGGCGAGTGCGCCGTCCAGCGGTTTCCTCGGCCTGCGCCAGGGCGTGCGCGATCTGGTCAGCCAGGGCAATGCCAGCCTGGCCGAAGGTGCCGAAGCACTGGCGCGTCCCATTCCAGGAACGCCGCTGCGGCTGGCCGCGTCGGTGCCCAGCGTCGAGGCCGGGCCGCTGGGCCTGGGCGCGCTGGCCAGCGCCATCGTTGCCCTGTTGCTGGCGTTCATCGCCGTATTGCTGGTGGTGGGGCGCCATCGCCTGCCGGCGTCGCTGCCGCTGCCGCGCCGCGCCTCGGCGGTCGAGGCCGACCTGGGCCCGACGCTGAGCGAAAGCCTGCAGCAGTCCCCGCCGCCGGCGGCCAGCACGGCCAACCGTGATGCCACCCCGCCGCCGCCGCCGCCGGTGCCGGCTGAAGAGCTGGCGGCGGGAATCTTCCGTGCCTACGACATCCGCGGCGTGACCGGCAGCGAACTGACGCCGAAGACCGCCGCGCTGATCGGCCAGGCCATCGGTACCGTGGCGCTGGAACAGGGGCTGCGCGAAGTGGTGATCGGCCGTGATGGCCGCCTGTCCGGCCCGGAGCTGGCGGCGGGCCTGGCCGAAGGGCTGCGCCGCGCCGGCTGCGCGGTGATCGACATCGGCCTGGCACCGACCCCGGTGGTGTACTACGCCGCCTTCCACCTGCGTACTGGCACCTGCGTGGCCGTGACCGGCAGCCACAACCCGCCCGAGTACAACGGCTTCAAGATTGTCATCGGCGGCGAGACGCTGTCCGGCGATGCCATCACCGATCTCTACGCACGCATCGTCGAGGGTCGCCTGGTGCAGGCCACCGAACCGGGTGACTACCAGCAGCGCGACGTCAGCGCCGATTACATCCAGCGCATTGCCGATGACGTGCAGCTGGATCGTCCGCTGAAGGTCGTCGCCGATGCCGGCAACGGTGTGGCCGGTGCATTTGCGCCGCAGCTGCTGGAGGCGATCGGTGCCGAAGTCATTCCGCTGTACTGCGATGTCGACGGCACCTTCCCCAACCATCACCCCGACCCCAGCGAACCGGCCAACCTGGAAGACCTGGTGCAGACGGTGAAGCGCTTTGGCGCCGACCTCGGCGTGGCCTTCGATGGCGATGGTGACCGGCTGGGCGTGGTCACCGGCGAAGGCAGGATCATCTATGCCGACCGCCTGCTGATGCTGTTCGCCGCCGATGTGCTGATGCGCAACCCCGGTGCGATGGTGATCTACGATGTGAAATGCACCGGCAAGCTGTCCGACCACGTGCTGCGCAATGGTGGCAGCCCGTTGATGTGGAAGACCGGGCATTCGCTGATGAAGGCGAAGATGCGCGAGACCGATGCCGAGCTGGCCGGCGAGATGAGCGGCCATTTCTTCTTCAAGGAACGCTGGTTCGGTTTCGACGACGGCCTGTATGCGGCGGCACGCCTGCTGGAGATCCTGGCCCAGCGCGAGGAAACCCCGGACGAGGTGCTGGCCGAGCTGCCGGAGATGGTGGCGACGCCAGAACTGAAGGTGCCGGTGGCCGACGGGACACCGCACGCGCTGGTGGCGATGCTGGTGGCGGCTGCGCAATCGCCGGACAACCCCTACGTGGGGGGCCGGCTGTCGACCATCGACGGCCTGCGTGTGGACTTCCCCGACGGCTGGGGCCTGGTGCGTGCCTCCAACACCACGCCGGTGCTGGTGCTGCGCTTTGAAGGTAGCGACGAGGCTGCACTGGAACGCATCCAGGCCCTGTTCCGCAGCCAGCTGCAACCGGTGCTGGGCGACACCCCGCTGGGGTTCTGAGACGGGGCCGGGCTGCGCCCGGCACCCGCCGAAGCAACATCAACCTCAACATCAAGAGCGGGCTATCCGTGGGACACCGCCCCACCTCTGACAGTTTCCCGGTGCTGTTGGTAGGTGTCGGCCTTGGTCGACCCAGCAGTTCCACGCTATGCGTGGATGCTCTTCCCAATTCGCTTGTCTGGTGGGTGCCGACCGTTGGTCGGCACACCCTCACCCCTTGAACCGCAATCCCACGCCTGGTTCGGTGAACAGGTAGCGCGAATCCAGTGCCGAATCGCCCAGCTTGTGCCGCAGCTTGCCGACCAGGATGCGCAGGTAGTGGGTGTCATGCTGGTGGGTCGGGCCCCAGATTTCCTGCAGGATCTGCGGCTGGGTCACCACCCGCCCGGCATTGCGCAGCAGCAGCGACAGCAGCGCGTATTCCTTGCGGGTCAGCGCCACCGGCTCGCCATCGAGCGCCACTTCGCGGCGTACCAGGTCCACGTGCAGGTGGCCATCGTCGAACACCGGTGGCGTGCCGTCGGTCGGCACGCTGCGGGTGCGCAGCAGCGCCCGCACCCTTGCCATCAGTTCCTGGGTACCGAACGGCTTGGTCACATAGTCGTTCGCGCCGTTGTCCAGCGCCCGCACCTTTTCCGTTTCACCGGCACGCACGGTCAGCATGATCACCGGCACCTGGCTCCACTGCCGCAGCTGCTCCAGTACCTCATGGCCTTCCATGTCCGGCAGGCCGATGTCCAGGATCACCAGGTCCATGTCTTCGCTGGCCGCCATCTGCAGTCCCTGCTGGCCATTCTCGGCCTGGCGCACCTGGTAGCCCTGCGCGCGCAGGCTGATGTCCAGGAACCGGCGGATCTGGGTTTCATCATCGATCACCAGCACGCGCGGGGCCGGCGCGCTGGCATCAGTCGGAGTCGGGCTCATCGTGGGACGCTGGCTTGAGCAGGGGGAGGGTGATGCGGATCAGGGTACCGCGACCATCGCGTCCTGGCAGCGCCTGCACGCTGCCACCATGCGCGCCGATCATGCCCTGGCAGATGGTCAGTCCCAGGCCGGTGCCGTGGCGGCCGCGGTCACCGCGCTCGACGCTGTAGAACATGTCGAAGATGCGTGCGCGCTCGTCGTCGGGAATGCCGGGGCCGGCATCGATCACGTCGATGCGCAGCTGCCCGTCCAGTTCGCGCGCCTGCACCTGCACGGCGGCGTCGGGCGGGGAGAACTTGGCGGCGTTCTCCATCACGTTGAACACCGCCTGTTCGACCAGTGCCGGGTGCACCCAGATCGGCGCCAGCGTGGGCGGAATGTCCAGCTCCAGCCGCACCTTCGGCTGGTAGCGCTGCAGGCGCCGCGCCGCCGAGCCGATCAGCTCGTCCACGCCGATCCAGTCGCGGTTGATCTTCAGGCCTTCGTGGCCGAGCCGGGTCATGTCCAGCAGGTTCTGGATGTAGCGGTCCAGGCGTTCGCCCTCGACCAGGATGGTGTCCAGCAGGGCGCGGCGGTCGGCGCTGTCCATCGCCCCGCCATAGCTGGCCAGGCTGTCGGCCGAACCGATCATCGCCGCCAGCGGCGAGCGCAGATCGTGCGATACCGAGGAGAGCAGCGCCGAGCGCAGGCGCTCGGTCTCGTTACTGACGTGCGCCTGTTCCAGTTCGGCCACCAGACGGGTGCGCAGCGCGGCCTGGGCGATGTCGTCGACCATCGCCTCGGCCAGCTGGCGCTGCTCGGGCAACAGGCGTGCCTGGGCGCCGGGCAGATACAGTCCGGCCACGCCGATCGCGCGGTCCTCGCCATCCAGCAGCGGCAGGAACCACCACTGCGCGCCGGCCAGGGTATCGGTGAAGCGACCGCTGGGCTGACCGTGGCGCAGGGCCCAATCGGCGGCCGCCAGATCGGTGTCGCCTGGCTGGCTGCGGCCGCCGGTGGCGGTGTCGGCGCCGATCCGCAGCCACGCCGGCACGTCCATGGCCTGTTCCAGCGCGTGCCGCCCGGCTTGCGCCACCTCGCCATTGCCGGCCGCGCTGGCCAGCTGGCGGCCCAGCTGCTGGCGCGCGCGGGCGTGGCGGTTGGCCGCGCGCAACGCGATCACCTGCATGCGCAGGCGTGAGGCCAGGCGGCCGGCCACCAGTGCCGCGGCCAGGAACAGGAACACGGTGATCACGCCCTGGCGCGCACCGATGGCGAAGGTGAAGCGCGGCGCGATGAACAGGAAGTTGTAGGCGAGGAAGCACAGGATCGCCGCCATCACCGCCACGCTGGCGCGGGTTCGCGCGGCGACCAGCACCACCGCCACGATGAACACCATCGACAGGTCGGCCATGCCCACCCAGCGCTCGGCCAGCCACGCCACGGCACAGGCCAGCGCGGTGGCGATCAGCGCCTGCACCGGCTCGTAGCTGATGCCGCGCCCGGGCGGCAACAGGCCTTCGCGTCGCGATCGCGCGCGCGCCTGCGGGGTGCTGATGATGGTGATCTCGTAGTGCGCGCCGCGCTGGATCAGCTGCTGGGTCAGCGTGCGGTTGAACATCCGTGCCAGCGGCCGTTCGCGGGTACGGCCCAGCACCAGAGTGGATACACCATTGTGCGCGGCATGGTCGAGCAGGGCATCGGCGATGCTGGAGCCGTGCAGCAGTTCGGCGTCACCGCCCAGCCGCCGCGCCAGCGCGAAGGCCGCATCGATCTCGCGCCGGGTCGCCTCGTCCTGGCGCCGGCTCTGCACGGTCACCACCGTCCACGGTGCGTCGCGGCGTTCGGCGATGCGCCGCGCCACCCGCACCAGGTATTCGCTCTGGCCACCCCCATCGATGGCCACCAGCACGCCACGCCGCAGCGGCAGGTTGCCTTCGCCGCGTGCGGCACGGGTCTCGCGCAGGCTGCTGTCAACGCGGTCGGCCGCCTCCTGCATCGCCAGCTCGCGCAGTGCGGTCAGATTGGCGGGCGAGAAGAACGCCTGCAACGCCTGCGCGGCCTGCTCGGGCACGTACACCTTGCCCTGCTGCAGGCGCGCGATCAGCTCGCGAGGCGGCAGGTCGACCAGCACGATGTCATGCAGGCGATCGAGCACGCCGTCCGGCACTGTCTCGCTGACCCGCACGCCGGTGATGCGCATCACCACATCGTTGAGGCTTTCCAGATGCTGGATGTTGACCGTCGTCCAGACATCGATGCCGGCGTCCAGCAGTTCCATCACATCCTGCCAGCGTCGCTCGTGGCGGCTGCCCGGCGCATTGCGGTGCGCCAGCTCGTCCACCAGCACCAGCGCAGGACGCCGTGCAAGCACGGCGTCAAGATCCATCTCCTGCAGGGCGTGGCCGTGGTAGGCCACATCCTTCAGCGGCAGCTGCGGCAGGCCTTCCAGCAGCGCTTGGGTATCGGCCCGGCCGTGGGTTTCCACCAGCCCGACCACCAGATCGACACCACGGCGCAGCTGTTCCTGCGCGCGGGTCAGCATGGTGTAGGTCTTGCCCACCCCCGGCGCCGCACCGAGGAACACGGTCAGCTTGCCGCCGGCTTCGCGTTGCAGGCCTTCCACCAGGGCATCGGCCTGGCGGGTACGCACATCAGTCATGGGTGCCGCTGTCATGCCGGCCATTGTGCGCGCAGCGGGTGCAGGCCGGCATCACGGCGCCTTGGCCGCGTGGTCCAGGGCGAAGTTCAGCGTCACCACGTTCACCCGTGGCTGGCCGAACACGCCCCACTGGCGTCCTTCGGTATGGGCCTGCACCAGTGCCTGCACCCGTTCCACCGGCAGCCCGCGGGCGCGCGCCACGCGGACCACCTGCAGCTGGGCCGCGGCCGGCGACAGCTGCGGGTCCAGGCCACCACCGGACTGGGTGACCAGATCGGCCGGCACCTGCGCCGGCGCCACGCCTTCGCGTGCAGCCACGGCCGCCGTGCTGGCGGCCACGCGTTCGGCCAGTGCCGGGTTGCTGCGCGCCAGGTTGGAACCGGCCGCCGCCATCGGGTCGTAGTTGGCCGCCGATGGCCGCGCCTGGAAATAGCCTTCGGCGGTGAACGGCTGCGCCAGCCACACCGAGCCACGCACCTGGCCGTTGCCATCGCGCAGCAGGCTGCCTTCGGCCTGGCCCGGGAAGGCAAGGCCGGCAAAGCCGGTAGCGATGCCGGCATAGACCGCACCGGCCAGCAGCAGCGTGGCCAGGCCCAGGCCAATCGCCGGGCGCCAGCTGGCACCGTCCTGCAGGCTGGCCACGCGGGCCTCGGCTTTCGGTTCGCGGGACAGGGAAGACGAAGTGGAAACAGAACGGTTCATGCGCCGAATACCAGGACAAGAAGGAGGTCGATCAACTTGATCGCCGCGAACGGCAGCAGCACGCCGCCGAGGCCGTACACCAGCATGTTCCGGCGCAGCAGCGCAGTGGCGGTGGCCGGGCGGAAGCGCACGCCACGCAGGGCGAGCGGGATCAGGGCGGGAATCACCAGGGCGTTGAAGATCAGCGCCGCCAGCACCGCGTTGCGCGGGCTCGACAGCTGCATCACGTTCAGTGCGGCCATGGTCGGAACCGCAGCGGCAAACAGCGCCGGCAGGATCGCGAAGTACTTGGACACATCGTTGGCCAGCGAGAACGTGGTCAGCGCGCCGCGGGTGATCAGCTGCTGCTTGCCTACCTCCACCACCGCCAGCAGCTTGGCCGGGTCCGAATCCAGATCGACCATGTTGCCGGCTTCCTTCGCCGCCTGCGTTCCAGAGTTCATTGCCAGGCCGATGTCGGCCTGGGCCAGCGCCGGGGCATCGTTGGTACCGTCACCGACCATCGCCACCAGGCGACCGCCGGCCTGTTCCTGGCGGATGCGCGCCAGCTTGTCTTCCGGGCGCGCCTCGGCGATGTAGTCGTCCACACCGGCCTCGGCGGCGATGGCGGCGGCGGTCAGTGGGTTGTCACCGGTGATCATCACCGTGCGGATGCCCATCGCCCGCAGCTGCGCGAACTTCTCGCGCATGCCGTGCTTGACCACGTCCGACAGCTCGATCACGCCCAGTACGTGGCGGCCCTCGGCGACGACCAGCGGGGTGGCGCCATTGCGTGCTACCTGCTCGACGCGTCCGCCGAGTTCGGCCGGCACGCTGCCGCCGTGCGCCTGCACGTGGTTGCGGATCGCGTCCAGCGCGCCCTTGCGGATCTGGCGTCCATGTTCCAGGTCGACACCGGACATGCGGGTCTGTGCACTGAAGGCCAGGTAGTCGGCATGCTCCGGCTCGGCGGTGGCGCAGCCCTGTTCGCGGGCCAGGCGCACGATCGACTTGCCTTCCGGGGTCGGGTCGGCCAGCGAGGACAACAGCGCCGCTTCGCGCAGCTGGCTGGCATCGATACCGGCCAGCGGATGGAAGTGGCTGGCCTGGCGGTCGCCGTAGGTGATGGTGCCGGTCTTGTCCAGCAGCAGCACATCGACGTCGCCGGCCACTTCCACCGCCTTGCCCGACTTGGCCAGCACGTTGGCGGCCAGCGCTCGGTTCATGCCGGCAATACCAATGGCCGGCAGCAGGCCGCCGATGGTGGTCGGGATCAGGCACACCAGCAGCGCGATCAGCAGCAGCGGATCGACCTGCACGCCAACTGCAGCGCCGATGGCCGGCAGCGTTGCCACCACCACCAGGAAGGTCAGCGTCATCGCCGCCAGCAGCAGGGTCAGCGCGATCTCGTTCGGGGTCTTCTGCCGGTTGGCACCTTCCACCAGCGCGATCATCCGGTCCAGGAAGCTGTGGCCCGGCTCGGCGGTCACCCGCACGATGATCTGGTCGGACAGCACCTTGGTGCCGCCGATCACGCCGGAACGGTCGGTGCCGGCCTCGCGCAGCACCGGTGCCGATTCGCCGGTCACCGCCGCTTCGTTGATGGTGGCCAGGCCCTGCACGATCTCGCCATCGGCCGGCACCAGTTCTCCAGCACTGACGATCACGTGGTCGCCCGGCCGCAGTTCGGCGGCTGGAACCTGGGTTTCGGCGGCATCCGGCTGCGGTGCCGCCAGCCGGCGTGCCACCAGATCCTGGCGGGCACGGCGCAGCGAGGCGGCCTGGCCACGGCCGCGGGCTTCGGCCACGGCCTCGGCGAAGTTGCCGAACAGCACGGTCACCAGCAGGATCGCGGTCACCGCCAGGCCGAAGCCCAGCGGCGCATTGCCGGTCAGGGTGACGATCGCTGCCACGATCGTGCCGGCCATCACCACCGCCATCACCGGGCTGCGCACCAGGTGCATCGGCGACAGCTTGCGCACCGCCTCGATCAGCGCACGGCGCAGGCCGGCGGCATCGAGCAGGGCAGGGCGCGGCGCATGGGAACTACGGGTTGAACTTGCATGACTACTCATGGGGGTGTCCTCAGTGCAGTCCCAGGCTCAGATGGTCGGCAATCGGGCCGAGTACCAGCGCCGGCATGAACTGCAGCACGGTCAGGATGACGATCACCGAGACCAGGGTCAGGGCGAAGGTCGGCGTTTCGATCTGCAGGCTGCCGGCAGATTCCGGCGCCTGGCGCTTGGCGGCCAGCTGCGCAGCCACTACCAGCGGGATGATCAGCAGCGGGAAGCGGCCCAGCAGCAGCACCAGCGAGCAGCTCAGGTTCCACCACAGCGTGGCGTCACCCAGCCCTTCGAAGCCCGAGCCGTTGTTGGCATAGGCCGAGACATACTCGTAGAACACCTGGCTGATGCCATGGAATCCGGGGTTGGAGGTGCCGGCCAGGCCGGGCACGGCCAGGGTGATCGCGGTGAACACCAGCAGGGTGATCGGCTGCAGCAGTACCAGCAGCGCCAGCAGGCGTACCTGCGGTGTCTCCAGCTTGCGGCCGAACAGTTCCGGCGTACGCCCGGTCATCAGGCCGGCCAGGAACACGCCCAGCAGCAGGTACACGATGAACTGCTGCAGGCCGCAGCCGATGCCGCCCCAGATGGCGCTGACCAGCATGTTGACCATCGCGATGCCACCACTGAGCGGCGCCAGCGAATCGTGCATGCCGTTCACCGAGCCATTGGAGACCTGGGTGGTCACCGCCGCCCACAGCGCAGTGCCATCGGCGCCGAAACGCACCTCCTTGCCTTCCATCAGCAGCGGGGTGGCGGCGCTGGCGCTATGGCCCTCGCTCCACATCATCGCGCCGGTGGACAGCAGCGACATGCCCAGCATGCAGCTGAACACCAGAACGCCGAAGCGTCGGCGGCCGGTGAAGGCACCGATCATGAAGATCACCGCCATCGGCACCAGCAGGATGCCAAGCACTTCCAGCGCGTTGGACAGCGGCGTCGGGTTTTCCAGCGGGAAACTGCTGTTGGGGCCGTACCAGCCGCCACCATTGGCCCCCAGCTGCTTGGCCGCGACCATCGCCGCCACCGGGCCCAACGGCAGTTTCTGCTCGGCCATGCCGGCGCTGGCATCGATCGGCGTGGCCTGCGGCCCGCCCGCCATCGTGGACGGCACGCCCTGGCTGGTCAGCAGCAGGGTCCACACCAGGCACAGCGGCAGCAGGAAGCGCACGCACAGGCGCACCACGTCCACGTAGTAGTTGCCCACCGCCACCTGGCGGTCATCGCCGGCGCCGGTGGCCGCCGCAGCCTGCGGCGCACGCGAGAACAACGCGCGCAGCGTGGCCACGGCCAACGCCAGGCCCATCATCGGCGTTACCACCTGCAGACCGGTGATGCCGGTCATCTGGGAAAGGTAGGACAGCTGCGCCTGGCCCGAATAGTGCTGCTGGTTGGTGTTGGTCAGGAACGAGATCATCGTGTGCAGCGCGGTGTCCCAGCGCATGTTCGGGATCTGGTCCGGGTTCAACGGCAGCCAGGCCTGGGTCATGAACACGGTCTGGGTCAGCACCGCCACCACCACGTTGCTCAGCACGAACGCCAGCACATAGCCGCGCCAGCTCATCGAACGCGATGGATCGACACCGAACACCCGGTACAGCGGTTTCTCGATCCAGTGGAACAGCACGTCGACCTTCATCGGCGTGCCACGCATCACCCGCGCCAGGTACACGCCCAGCGGCCACGCCAGCACAACGCTGACGGCAATAATCACAAGCATCTCAGTCATGTCAGGCTCCGTCAGAACGACTCGGGCCGCAGCACGACATAAAGCAGATAGGCGGCGGCGACCAGCACCAGCACGCCACACAACAACGACAGCCAGGGGGACATTGCAATAGCGTCCTGGTGGAACCCCTCCACCTCAGGCCGCCATCGTCGTCCTGCCACCCATAAACGCACTACGCGCCGGACCGGGCCGGCGCGTAAAGAGTGCATAAATTCAGCGGCTCAACCCGTAACCGGGCCCGGGGTAGCGCCGGGCCAGGCCCGGCGGAGGCAGCGCCGTCAGCCCGCCGGAGCGTTCGCCGGCGCCAGCCCCTTCAGCTCGCGATAGCGCTGCAGGGTGCTTTCGATCTCGGCCTTCAACGCCTGCTGCTGCTGCGCGAACCCGGCCAGCAGCCGCTGCTGGGATTGCAGCTGCGCGTGCCGCTGGCGGATTGCCTCGGCCTGCTTCTCGGCCACCGGGGCGCCCCCCAGTTCGCGGTCGCCGGCGGCCGACAACAGCGCCACCAGCGATTCACGCATGCTGGCCACGTTGTACTCGGCCGTCTTGAGGTTGTTGTCCAGCACTTCCTGGCGTTCGGCGAACACCCGGCGCAGGTCGTCTTCGCTGCCATAGGTGGACAGCATGGCCTGCTCGGTGCGCTGGCGGGTCTGCACGGCCATCAGGTCCAGCTGCTGCTGCGCCGCGGCCGTGCTGGCCTCGGCGCGCTCGGCGTCGGTCAACGCGCGCTGGACCTGCGCATTGCGCAGGCCGCTCTTCGCATTGAACTCCTCGCGGGCGTGGTTGACCGCATCGGCCGGCAGCGAATCACTGCAGATCCGTTCCTTGCCCTCGTTCCAGCAGTACAGCTTCTTCTCCACCTTGCCGGGGTCGCGCGACTGCGCCGGCACGGTGAACGGCACGGCCAGCAGCAGGCCGGTGAAGAGAACAGCAGGAACGCGGGACATGGCCTTTCCCCTGGGTGGTCAGCGGGTCGAACGAACGCCGTACTGGGCCCGGTAGGCTTCCAGCGGCTGCCGGTAGCCCACAAGTTCCGGGTTGCCGGAGGCGAAATCAAGCAGGTCGGCCAGCGACGCCACGGCGATCACCGGGATGCCTGCTTCTTCGGCCACCGACTGCGCGGCCGAGCGGCGGTCGGATTCCGAGGCGATCTCCTGGCGGTCCAGCGCCACCACGATGCCGGCCGGGGTACCGCCGGCGCCGCGGATGATGGCCAACGCCTCGCGGATCGCGGTACCGGCGGTGATCACGTCGTCGACGATCAGCACGCGCTTGCCATTCATGTCGGCGCCGATCAGCTGGCCGCCTTCACCATGGTCCTTGGCTTCCTTGCGGTTGAACGACAGCGGCAGGTCACGGCCGCGCTGGGCCAGCTCGCAGGCCATCGCGGTGGCCAGCGGAATGCCCTTGTAGGCCGGGCCGAACACCACGTCGTACTTGATCCCGGTGGCGTCGATGGCATCGGCGTAGCAGGCGCCGAGCTGGGACAGCAGCGAACCGGAGTCGAAGCGACCGGCGTTGAAGAAATAGGGGCTCAGGCGGCCGGACTTGAGGGTGAACTGGCCGAAGCGGAGGGCGTCGGCGGTCAAGGCCAGCTGCAGGAAACGGTGGCGGTGGTCGCTCATCAAAACTCGATTCATCTTCATTTGGAGCACAAATCCTAATCCAGCTGGGCGTTTCGCGCTCGTTTGCCCCGCCGTGAAGGCCCGCCCGGGGGCCGCCGGCAGACTGCGCAGCCCCGCAGGCAACCGGTATGCTTGCCCGGTTTCCCGCCGCAGGTTCCCCCGCATGCGCATCATCAGTTTCAACGCCAATGGCATCCGTTCGGCCGCAACCAAGGGCTTCCTCGATTGGTTCCGGGCCCAGGACGCCGACGTCCTGTGCATCCAGGAAACCAAGGCCCAGGAAGACCAGCTGACCGACCCGATGTTCCGCCCGGACGGCCACCACTGCTTCTACCGCGACGCCATCACCAAGAAGGGCTACAGCGGCGTGGCCATCTACAGCAAGCGCGAGCCGGACCAGGTCATCACCTCGCTGGGCTGGGCCCCGTTCGACGACGAAGGCCGCTACATCGAGGCCCGCTACGGCAACCTCAGCGTGGTCTCCTTCTATATCCCGTCCGGCAGCTCGGGCGACCTGCGCCAGGGCTTCAAGTTCGAAGTGATGGAATGGCTGCGGCCGATCCTTGAAGAGTGGGCGCGCAGCGGCCGCGACTACGTGCTGTGCGGCGACTGGAACATCGTCCGTTCAGCACTGGACATCAAGAACTGGAAGTCCAACCAGAAAAATTCCGGCTGCCTGCCGGAGGAGCGCGACTGGCTCAACGCCCTGTGCGCCGACCACGGCCAGGCCACCGATGTCGCCGCCGGTCGCGGCTGGGCCGATGCCTACCGCCTGCTCAACCCCACCGGCGAGGACTACACCTGGTGGAGCAACCGCGGCGCCGCCCGTGCCAACAATGTCGGTTGGCGCATCGACTACCAGTTCATCACCCCGGGCCTGCGTGAGCGCCTGCGCAGCTGCTCGATCTACCGCGACGAGCGCTTCTCCGACCACGCCCCGTTCACCGTGGACTACGACCTGTGACCGAGGCGGCCACGCCGGCCAGCTACAAGGGCTGGGCCGGGATCAAGCGCGCCTTCGGTACGCCCTCGGCACTGACCATGGCCATGCTCGGCTTCGGCAGCGGCCTGCCATTCCTGCTGATCGCCTCGCAGACCCTGTCCACCCGCCTGCGTGATGTCGGCCTGGACCTGGGCAGCATCGGCCTGATCAGCCTGGCCAGCTTCTTCTACCTGCTCAAGTTCCTGTGGGCGCCGCTGCTGGACCGCTATGCCTTCCCGCTGCTCGGCGGACTGGGACGCCGGCGCTCGTGGCTGCTGGTATCGCAGGTGATGGTGCTGGTCGGCCTGGTGGCGTTGGCATTCGTACGCCCCGAGCAGGGGGTGTGGCCGCTGGTGGCGTGGGTGCTGGTGGCCTCGTTTGCCGGCGCCACCCAGGATTCGGCGGTCGATGCCTACCGTATCGAGATCGCCCCGCAGACCGCCCAGGCCGCACTGGCCGCCACCTATACGCTGGGCTACCGGATCGGCCTGATCCTGGCCGGGGCCGGCGCGCTGTACCTGGCCCAGTTCGAAGGCTGGATCGTTGCCTACCTGGCGATGGCCGCGCTGATGCTGCTGCCGATCATCACCACCCTGCTGTGCGCCGAACCGGAACGTCCGGCCACCACCGTGCAGCGGCGCATCGACGTGGCCGAAGCGTTCGTGCAGCCGATCACCAGCTTCTTCAGCCGCAATGGCGTGGCGCTGGCCCTGGTGTTGCTGGCGTTCGTCGGGTTGTTCAAGTTCCCCGACCAGGTCATCGGGGTGATGGCCGGTCCGTTCTATCTCGACTCGGGCTTCGACAAGGCCGACATCGCCACGGTGTCCAAGCTGTTCGGCGTGTGGATGGGCATCGGCGGCGCGTTCCTCGGCGGCATCGCGGTGGCGGCCTTCGGCTTCCGTCGCATGCTGCTGGTCGCCGCGCTCGGCGTCGCGCTGTCCAATCTGGCCTTCCTGCTGATGGCGCACAACCCGGGCAAGCTGTGGGCGTTCTACGCTGCGCTCAGTGCCGACAACCTGTTCCAGGGCTTCGCCGGCACCGTGCTGGTGGCCTTCATGTCCTCGCTCACCGACCGCAATTTCACCGCCACCCAGTACGCGCTGCTGGTGTCGCTGGCCAACCTGCCCGGCAAGTTCGTCGGTGGTGTGTCCGGCTATATCGTGGAAGCCACGTCGTACAGCACGTTCTTCATCCTCAGCTCGATCACCGTGGTGCCGACGCTGCTGCTGCTGGCGTGGCTGTGGCCGCGCATCGTCGACCGGACCCCGCCACCGGCGGCCTGATTGCCTGCCCGCCCGGTCTGCGGGATCATCGCCCCGACGCGCCGAGGGGGCGGTGCCTTGCGAACGGGGAAGTGAGCATGGCCGACGTTGTGCTGCGGGACCTGGACCCGCTGCTGCTGGAACGCATCCGCCGGGTCGCCGTGGCCCGCGGCTGGACCCATGAACAGACCTGCGCCGCGCTGCTGGAGCAGGGGCTGTTCAGTAGTGAACTGGAGGTCCGCTCCGGCTTTGGCGATCCCGAAGTCGACGCACTCTCTGATGCCATCGCCGCGCTGCAGGCCCTGCCGGCAGGGCAGGGCTTCGATTGATCTGATCGCCACTCGCCGGGCATGGCCCGGCGCTACCACGTGCTTTTGTAGAGTCGAGCCATGCTCGACTGCTTCTGCTCACGCCAGATGGATCGCACCCAGGATCCGCGGCCCCTTGGCCCCGGTCACGCTCGGCAGGTTGCCGGCCAGTCCGTCCAGCGTCCGCTGTGCCAGCCACGCAAACCCCATTGCTTCCACATACTCCGGGTCCAGCCCATGCACCGCGCTGGACTCCACCTGCACGCCCGGCAGCCGTGCGCTCAGCCGCTTCATCAGCTGCCGGTTGCGCACGCCGCCGCCGCACACCAGCAGCCGGCGGGTCTGCGGCTGCTGCGCCAGAAGCGCATCGGCCACCGTCGCCACGGTCAGTTCCAGCAGGGTGGCCTGCACGTCGGCGGCGGCGAACTGCCCTTCGCCCATGTGCGTCTCGGCCCAGGCCAGGTGGAACTGTTCGCGGCCGGTGCTCTTCGGCGGCGGCAGATCGAACCACGGGTCCGAACGCCAACCGGCCAGCAGGCTGTCATCCACCGCACCGCTGGCCGCGTAGGCGCCGTCGGCATCGAAGGTGCGTCCGGTGTGGCGCTGGCACCAGGCATCCATCAGCGCGTTGGCCGGGCCGGTATCGAAGCCACGCACCTGTCCCTCGCGCGGGATCAGGGTCAGGTTGGCGATACCGCCCAGGTTGAGCACTGCACGGTCCTCGTCGGCCGCGCCCAGCATGCCCAGGTGGAAGGCCGGCATCAGCGGCGCGCCATGGCCCCCGGCCGCCACGTCGCGGCGACGGAAGTCGCTTACCGTGGTGATCCCGGTCAGTTCGGCGATGCGGTTGCCATCGCCCAGCTGTACGGTGAACGCCGGGTCGGCCAGGGGCCGATGGCGCACGGTCTGGCCGTGCGAGCCGATCGCACGCACCTGGCGGCGGTCCACGCCGGCCTCGGACAGCAGCTGGTTGGCGGCCTCGGCGAAGTGGATGGCGATCCGCGCATCCAGCTCGCCCAGTTCCTCCAGCGAGTCCAGCGGACCGCCTTCGCCCAGCGCCACCAGGCGTGCGCGCAGCACCGGCTCCCAGCGGGCGGTCAGCCCGTGCACGAAGCGGCAGCCCCCGCTGTCGGGGAACTGCACCAGCGCGGCATCGATGCCGTCGGCGCTGGTGCCCGACATCAGGCCAAGGTACAGGGGGGCGTCAGTGTCGGCAGTGGTGTTCATGGCGGGCATAAAAAAAGGACGCGGCAAGCTTGGGCTGCCGCGTCCTTCTTCGTCAACGCAGGGGGTCAGCCGCGCTTGCGGCCGGTCGCCTGCTTGTCCTTGGCGCTGGCCACCTCGGGGGCGGCCTCGTCGCGGCCGGTCGGTGCCGGGCTGGCATCGGCGTAGATCAGCTTCTCCATGCCCTGGATGCGGGCCATCGCCGGCGCGGTCTGTGCGCGGAAGGCCACCAGCTCGGCACCCTTCAGCGGCTCCGGCGGCGGCATGGTCACGGTCAGCGGGTTGCGGTGCTCGCCGTTGACGCGGAATTCGTAGTGCAGGTGCGGGCCGGTGGCCAGGCCGGTCGAGCCGACATAGCCGATCACCGTGCCCTGCGCCACGCGCTGGCCGGTCTTGATGTTGGCAAAGCGCGACATGTGCCCGTACAGGGTGGTGTGGCCGCGGCCATGGTCGAGGATCACCACGTTGCCGTAGCCACGCTGCACGCCGGCAAACTGCACGCGGGCGTCGCCGGCGGCCATGATCGGGGTGCCGGTACGCGCGGCGTAGTCCACGCCCTTGTGCATGCGCATCTTGCCCAGCACCGGGTGCTTGCGCGCGCCGAAGGTCGAGCTCAGCCGTGCGAACGGGATCGGCATGCGGATGAAGCTCTTCTTCAGCGAACGGCCGTTGATGTCGTAGTACTCGGACTTGCCGTTGCGGTCGAAGCGGAAGCCGGAATAGGTCTTGCCGCCGGTGGTGAAGGTCGCCGCCAGGATCTTGCTGGTGTCCACCTTCTCGCCTTCGCGCCAGGTTTCATCCATCACCACGCTGAAGCGGTCGCCCGGCTGCAGGTCCTTGGAGAAGTCGATGTCGTACTTGAAGATGTCGTCTGTCATCGTCGCGATCGCCGACGGCGACAGCCCGGCCCGGCGCGCGGCCGCATACAGCGAACTGGTGATTTCGCCGCTGGTGACCACCGTGCGCGTGGAGGTCTCGCGCTGGGTCACCTTCTCCTTGATGTCATCGCCGGCCAGGCTCAGCTCGACCCGGTTGTCGGCATCGCGGTCGAAGCGGATGCTGCGCAGGTAGCCGGACAGCGGCATGTCGAAGGCGATCTCGGCGCCCGGGCGAAGCTTGGTCAGCGCCTCGCGCGCGCCGGGGTGGTCCAGTACCCGGTGCAGGGTGGTGGCCGGGATACCGGCTTTGTCGAACAGATCGCTCAGGGTCTGGCCGCGCTGTACGCGCAGCACCTGCCAGCTGTCACCGGGCACCTGTTGCTGGCGGGCCAGGGCCAACGGCGGCAACGGCAGCGCCAGGCTGGTATGGCTGTCGGCGAAGGGCGCATCGATGGTGTGCGAGAAGCCGGGGACGATCGTCGCCACCAGCGCACCGATGGTCGCGAACAGGCTGGCATGCATCCAATGGCGCCGGGTCCAGCGTTCATTGAAGGCGGCGGGAAGGTGTTGCCTGAGCTTCCGATGCAGGGCGTTGTCGTGCAGGACGTGGAGGCGTTCCTGGAAGCGCTGCTTGCGTGCGCGCCCTTGTTCGGAATTGTGCATCGGCGATTTTTCCTGACGGCCCGGGAGCGCGGGCCTAAACGCCGGTTACCATAGACACCTGAGAAAACCGCGTCAAACCCTTGTGCCCATTGGCTTTTGTGAAGCCAATCGGGTTAACTTTGCTTTAACACCCCACACAAGAATCGGCGTTGCCGGGAGTAGTCACGTGTCCTCGATTGAAGAAGCCCTTGCCCTGATCGGCCGTGGTGCCGACGAGATCCTCAAGCTCGAGGATCTGCGTGCGCGCCTGCAGGAAGGCCGTCCGCTGCGGATCAAGGCCGGCTTCGACCCCACCGCGCCCGACCTGCACCTGGGCCATACGGTGCTGCTGAACAAGATGCGCCAGTTCCAGGACCTCGGCCACCAGGTCATCTTCCTGATCGGCGACTTCACCGGCATGATCGGCGACCCGTCCGGCAAGAGCCTCACCCGCAAGCCGCTCAGCCGCGAGGACGTGCTGGCCAACGCCCGCACCTATGAGGAGCAGGTGTTCAAGGTGCTCGACCGCAGCCGTACCGAAGTCCGCTTCAATTCGGAGTGGTTCGGCAAGATGGGCGCGGCCGACATGATCCGCCTGGCCGGCCAGCACACCGTGGCGCGCATGCTCGAGCGCGACGACTTCGCCAAGCGCTATGCCGCCCAGCAGTCCATCGCCATCCACGAGTTCCTGTACCCGCTGGTGCAGGGCTACGACTCGGTGGCCCTGGAAGCGGACGTCGAGCTCGGCGGTACCGACCAGAAGTTCAACCTGCTGATGGGCCGTGGCCTGCAGGAACACCATGGCCAGAAGCCGCAGGTGGTGCTGACCATGCCGCTGCTGGAAGGCCTGGACGGCGTCAACAAGATGTCCAAGTCGCTGGGCAACTA